>CAIMSP010000123.1 GCA_903844215.1 uncultured beta proteobacterium
CCAGTTCAAGAAGACCTTCACCGCCGCCGGCGGCGAGATCGTGGGCGAGGTGCGCGCACCGGTGAAGAACCCCGACTTCGCGCCCTTCCTGCAAAAGATCAAGGACACCAAGCCCGACGCGGTGTTCATCTTCCTGCCGCCGGGCGCCGAGACCATCGCCTTCATGAAGGGTTTTGCCGAGCGCGGTCTGGCCAAGGCCGGCATTCAACTGATCTGCACCGGCGACCTGACCGACGAGGACATTCTGGACGCACTGGGCGAATCCGCCGTCGGTGTGGTCAGCAGTTTCCACTACGCCGAAGCGCACAAGTCGCCCGAGAACAAGGCCTATACCGAAGCCTACGCCAAGGCCTACCCGAACGACCGGCCCAACTTCATGTCGGTCGGCGGCTATGACGGCATGCGGCTGATCATGGAAGCGTTGAAGAAGACCAACGGCAACGCCGACGCCGACAAGTTTGTCGAAGCCGCCAAGGGCATGAAGTGGACCAGCCCGCGCGGCCCCATCAGCATCGACCCGGCCACGCGCGACATCGTGCAGACCATCTACATCCGCAAGGTGGAGCGGGTCGGCGCCAAGCTGCAGAACGTCGAGTTCGACCAGATCGCAGACTTCAAGGACCCCGGCAAAAACTGAGCGTCCCGCACGCGGGTGCGCTGGGCGCCCGCGTGAAATACACAAGCGAAAAACAATCCCGATGACCGTGATCTTCGATGGCGCCGCGTCCGGCCTGCTGCTGTTTCTCATCAGCGTGGGCTTGTCCGTGACGCTGGGCCTGATGAATTTCGTGAATCTCGCGCACGGCGCCTTTGCCATGCTCGGTGGCTACGTCTGCGTCGTGCTGCTGAACCGTTTTGGCGTTCCCTTCCTGGCCGCCGTGCCGCTGGCCGCGCTGGCCTGCGCCGCCGCCGGCGTGCTGCTCGAGCGCACGCTCTACCGACGCCTGTATGGCGCCTCGCACCTGGACCAGGTGCTGTTCTCCATCGGCCTGGTGTTCATGTCGATCTCAACGGCCAACTATTTCTTCGGCGCGCAGCAGCAGCCGCTGCAACTGCCCGCCATGCTGTCGGGCCAGTTCAACCTGCCCGGACTGGACATCGGCGTCTATCGTTTGTTCCTGATCGTGGTCGGCCTGGGCATCGCCTTCGCCCTGCAATGGATGGTCTCGGGAACGCGCTTTGGCGCGCAGTTGCGCGCTTGCGTGGACAACCCGCGCGCCGCGCGCGGCCTGGGGATCAACGTCGAGCGCGTGTTCGTGCTGACCTTTGCGCTGGGCTCGGGCTTGGCCGGACTCGGCGGCGCGCTGGGCGTGGAGATGCTCGGGCTGGACCCGGGCTTTCCGGTCAAGTACATCGTTTACTTCCTGATCGTGGTCGCGGTGGGCGGCAGCGGCAACATCATGGGCTCGCTCATCGCCTCACTCATCCTGGGCATCTGCGACGTGGCCGGAAAATACTATGTGCCACAGATCGGCGCCTTCGTCATCTACGCCGTGATGGTGTTGATCCTGATCTTTCGGCCGCAGGGGCTTTTTGGCCGCAGCGCGGCGAAGTGAGCACCGCCATGAAGCCCTCCTCCCGCCCCGGATTCGACGCCGCGCCGCTGCAGCAACTGGCGCGCTGGAAGCGTTCCGAATACATCTTCTGGCTGCTGCCGCTGCTGGGCTATTTCGCCTTCAACGACCAGCTCTCGCTGCTCAGCCAGATTGCCATCACCGCGCTGTTCACGCTCTCGCTCGATCTGATCCTGGGCTACGCCGGCATCGTCTCGCTCGGTCACGCCGCCTTCTTTGGCGTCGGTGCCTACGCCGCCGGCCTGCTCTCCAAGTACTGTTTCGGCGACCCGCTGCTGGGGCTGGCAGGCGCGGCCGCGCTGGCCGGACTGACCGGTTTTGCCTGCAGCTTTCTGGTGCTGCGCGGCGCCGACCTGACACGCCTCATGGTCACGCTGGGCGTCTCGCTGATGCTGTTCGAGGCGGCCAACAAGGCGACCGATTTCACCGGCGGCGTGGACGGCCTGCAAGGCATCGAGATGAAACCCCTGCTCGGACTGTTCGGCTTCGATCTGCAGGGCAAGACGGCCTACATCTACAGCGTGTCGGTGCTGTTCGTGCTGTTCTGGATCGCGCGGCGCATCGTGCACTCGCCCTTTGGCCTGAGCCTGCAGGGCATTCGCCTGAACGTGGGCCGCATGCCCGCGCTGGGCACGCCGGTGAACGCGCGTCTGGTGGCGGTGTACACGCTGGGCGCGGCCTACGCCGGCGTGGCCGGTGGCTTGCTGACGCAGACCACGCAGTTCGTCTCGATCGACGCCTTGAGCTTCTCGCGTTCCGCCGAGCTGCTGCTGATCCTGGTGCTGGGCGGCACCGGCAGCCTGTATGGCGCGCTCATCGGCACGGTGGTGTTCATGACGGCGCATCATCTGCTGTCCGACATGAACCCGCAGTACTGGCAGTTCTGGCTCGGGCTGCTGCTGGTGCTGGTGGTGCTGTTCGCGCGCGACGGCGTCATGGGCGGCTTGCGCGCGCTCGGGCGGCGCCTGCCCGGAGGCCGGGCATGAACTACGCGCTGCAGACGCACAACCTGGTGAAGCGCTTCGGCGGCTTCGTTGCCACCCACGACGTCACGCTCAACATCGCCAGCGGCGCGCGCCACGCGCTGATCGGGCCCAACGGCGCGGGCAAGACCACGCTCATCAACCTGCTCACCGGTTTTCTCGAGCCCAGCGCCGGCCGCGTGCTGCTCAAGGGCCAGGACGTGACGCGACTGCCCCAGCACCAGCGCGTCAAGCGCGGACTGGCGCGCACCTTCCAGATCAATCGCTTGTTCGCCGACATGAGCGTGCTCGAATCCGTGACCCTGGCGACTTGCGAACAAATGGGTCTGGGCGCGCGCTGGTGGAATCCTGCGGGCAGCCACGGCGAGGCCATCGACGCGGCAGCCCAAGTGCTGCAGCAACTGCGCCTGCTGGACGTGGCACACCAGACCACGAAGAACCTGGCCTACGGCAAGCAGCGCCTGATCGAGATTGCGCTGGCGCTCGCCGCCAAGCCCTCGGTGCTGCTGCTGGACGAGCCCGCCGCGGGGGTTCCCACGAGCGAAAGCCGCGAGCTGTTCGAGACCATCGCGCAACTGCCGCGCGAGGTCACGATCCTGCTCATCGAGCACGACATGGACCTGGTGTTTCGCTTCGCCGACCGAATCACGGTGCTGGTCAACGGCGGCATCGTGACCGAGAACACACCCGAGCTGATCGCTCAGGACGCGCGCGTTCGCGAAGTGTATTTGGGGGAAGCGCTCGATGGCTGAACTGCTGCAACTCGAGGGCGTCTGGGCCGGCTATGGCGAGGCCGTGGTGCTGGAAGACATCGGCTTCACGCTGGAGGCGGGCTCGAGCCTGGCGCTGCTGGGACGCAACGGCATGGGCAAGAGCACGCTGCTGGCCACGCTCATGGGCGCGACGCGCTTCAAGTCGGGCCGCATGACGTTTGAAGGACGGGCCTTGAGCGCGGTGGCGCCCCACGCCCGCGCCGGCCTGGGTCTGGGCTGGGTGCCGCAGGAGCGCGACATCTTCGCCTCGCTCACGGTGGAAGAAAACCTCAGCGTC
This sequence comes from uncultured beta proteobacterium, assembly GCA_903844215.1. Taxonomy (GTDB): domain Bacteria; phylum Pseudomonadota; class Gammaproteobacteria; order Burkholderiales; family Burkholderiaceae_C; genus CAIKVZ01. The sequence goes on from CAIMSP010000123.1 coordinate 3,608, forward strand.
GTGGCGCGCCCCGGCCCCTGGCATCTGCAGCGCATCTACGCCATGTTTCCGCGGCTGCAGGAGCGCCGCGCCAACATGGGCAATCAGCTCTCCGGCGGCGAGCAGCAGATGCTGGCGCTGGCGCGCGCGCTGATGGTGAATCCCAAGCTGCTGCTGCTCGACGAGCCGCTCGAAGGCCTGGCGCCGTTGATCGTGCAGGAGCTGCTGCGCATCATCGGCGAGATGCTGAGCTCGGGCGACATGAGCGTGATCCTGGTGGAGCAGCACGCGCAGCAGGTTCTGCCCTTGACACAACAGGCGCTGGTGCTGGAACGCGGCCGCGTGGTCTATTGCGGCGCCAGCGAGGCGCTGCGCGCCGACCGCAGCCAACTCGACAAATGGCTGGGTGTGGGCGCGCATTGAGCGCCACGCCAGCCCGCAAGGAAGCCATGAAATCCATCGACATCATCCACGCCGAACACCGCGCCCTGGCGGCGGTGCTGCAGGCCCTGCGTGCGGTTGTGGCCGAAATCCGCGCCGGCCAACTCCAGCCCGATTTCCAGTTGCTCAGCGCCATGGTGGACTACATCACGCAGTTGCCCGAGAAAGTGCATCACCCCAAGGAAGACCAGCTGCTCTTTCCGCTGCTGCGCGCCCGCTCGGCCAAGGCCGCCGAGCTGATCGCGCGGCTGCAAGAACAGCACCTGCAGGGCGAGCGCATGACGCTGGCGCTGATGCAGTCGCTGATTCACTACCAGAGCCTGGGATCGGCTGGCTTCGCCGCCTTTGACGCGCTGGTACAACAGTACCTCGATTTCAACTGGACACATTTGAACCTGGAAGAAAAAGAACTGCTGCCGATCGCCCGCGCCGTTCTGAGCGCGCACGACTGGCAGGAACTTGATGCGGCACTCAGCGCCAACGCCGATCCGTTCTCGGGTGCCAAGGGCGAATTCGAGGCGCTGTTTCGCAAGATCGTGCAACTCACACCCGCGCCCTACGGACTGGGTTGAGGGAACTGTGGTTTTCCACCATTGCCCTGGCCCCGCTCTTCGCCTAGAGTGCCCCGCATCAAAGGAGAATCTCTGACATGGCAACAACCCCCTCGGCGGCCAAACGCCCGATCTACAAATCCCTTTACATCCAGGTGCTGACCGCCGTGGCCGTGGGCATCTTGCTGGGTTACTTTTATCCCAAGCTGGGGGCCGACATGAAGCCGCTGGGCGACGGTTTCGTCAAGCTCATCAAGATGATCATCGCGCCCATCATCTTCTGCACCGTGGTGATCGGCATCGCCGGCATGGAAGACATGAAGAAGGTGGGCAAGACCGGCGGTCTGGCGCTGCTGTATTTCGAGGTCGTCAGCACGCTGGCCTTGATCGTGGGGCTGGTGATCGTGAATTTCGTCCAGCCCGGCACCGGCATGAACGTGGACCCCGCCACGCTCGACCCCAAGAGCATCGCAGCCTACACCGGCCCGGGCAAGATGGTGGGCACCGTGGACTTCCTGCTCAACGTGATCCCGACCTCGGTCGTGGACGCCTTCGCCAAGGGCGAAATCCTGCAGGTGCTGCTGTTCGCCGTGCTGTTCGGCTTTGCATTGCACAAGTTTGGCGGACGCGGCACGATGGTGTTTGACCTGATCGAAAAACTCTCGCACGTGCTGTTCGACATCGTGGGCATCATCATGAAGCTCGCTCCGATCGGGGCCTTCGGCGCCATGGCTTTCACCATCGGCAAGTACGGCGTGGGCACGCTGCTTTCGCTGGGCAAGCTCATGGGAACCTTCTACCTGACCTGCCTGATTTTCGTTTTTGTCGTGCTCGGGATCATCTCCTGGTTGCACGGCTTCAGCGTCTGGAAGTTCATCAAGTACATCAAGGAAGAACTGCTGATCGTGCTGGGCACCTCGTCTTCCGAATCGGTGCTGCCGCGCATGATGGAGAAGATGGAAAACCTGGGCGCGAAGAAGACCTGCGTGGGCCTGGTGATTCCGGCAGGCTATTCCTTCAACCTAGACGGGACCTCGATCTACCTCACGATGGCCGCAGTCTTCATCGCCCAGGCCACCAACACGCCGATGGACCTGACGCAGCAACTCACGCTGCTGGCGGTGCTGCTGCTCACCTCCAAGGGCGCAGCCGGCATCACCGGAAGCGGTTTCATCGTTCTGGCCGCCACGCTGTCGTCCGTGGGCACGGTCCCGGTTGCCGGCCTGGCGCTGATCCTGGGCGTGGACCGCTTCATGTCGGAAGCGCGCGCGCTGACGAACCTCGTGGGCAACGGCGTGGCCACCCTGGTCGTGGCGAAGTGGACCGGCGAGCTCGATACCGAGCGGCTGCAATCCGCCTTGAACAACGAGAGCTGGATCGAAGCCGACGCCCCTGAAGTGCTGCTGGATCAGCAGGTCGCGCGCATGGCCGGCGACAAGCGCTGAGCGCCACGCCATGAAGCGCTGGCGTCGGCTGGGGCGACTGACGCCGGAACTTGCCCCCCATGGCCATTTCCGTCTTTGACCTGTTTCGGGTCGGCATCGGCCCCAGCAGCTCGCACACCGTGGGCCCGATGCGCGCCGCCGCCATGTTTGCGCTGGCGCTGCAGAAAGAGGGCCGGCTGGGCCAGGTCGCCAGCGTCAAGGCCGAGCTTTACGGATCGCTGGGCGCCACCGGACGGGGCCACGGCTCCGACATCGGCATCATGCTCGGCCTCATGGGCCACACGCCCGACCGGGTCGATGTGGACGCCGTGCCGGGCCTGGTGCAACAGGTGCGCGCGCACCAAAGCCTGTCGCTGCTCGGTCTGCAGGCGGTGGCTTTTCGCGAGCGCGAGCATCTGCTGATGTACCGCGCCGAGGTGATGCCCGAACACCCCAACGGCATGCAGTTCAGCGCTTTTGACGCGGCCGGTGCCTTGCTGCGCCAGGCCAAATACCTGTCGGTGGGCGGCGGTTTTGTAGTGAGCGTGGGGGCGCAGAACAAGGCCGTGCTCAGCGCCCATCGCCAGCTGCCCTACCCCATCACCTCGGGCGACGGCCTGCTGGCCCTGTGCCGCGCGCAGCGCCTGAGCATCAGCGCGCTGATGTGGGCGAACGAGCGCTGCTGGCGCAGCGACAGCGAGATTCGCAGCCAGCTGCTGCAACTGTGGCGCGTCATGCGCGAATGCGTGCAGCGCGGACTGACGCACAGCGGCAGCCTGCCGGGCCCGTTCAAGGTGCAGCGTCGCGCCCCGGCCCTGGCCGCGCAGCTCGAAGCCAGTGCCGCCCGGGCCAGCATCGACCCGCTGGCGGCGCTGGACTGGCTCAACGTTTACGCCTTTGCCGTGAACGAGGAGAACGCCGCCGGCGGGCGCGTCGTCACGGCGCCCACGAACGGCGCGGCCGGCGTCATTCCCGCCGTGCTGCACTACTACACGCGCTTTGTTCCCGGCGCCAGCGACGAGGGCGTGATCGAGTTCCTGATGACGGCCGCCGCCATCGGCATGCTGTACAAGCTCAACGCCTCGATCTCGGGCGCCGAAGTCGGCTGCCAGGGCGAGGTCGGCGTGGCCTGCTCGATGGCCGCAGCGGGCTTGGCCGCCGTGCTCGGCGGCACGCCCGAGCAGATCGAAAACGCCGCCGAGATCGGGATGGAGCACAACCTGGGCTTGACCTGCGACCCGATCGGCGGCCTGGTGCAGGTGCCCTGCATCGAGCGCAACGCCATGGGCGCGGTCAAGGCACTGAACGCGGCGCGCATGGCGCTGCAAGGCGACGGCCAGCACGTGGTGAGCCTGGACAAGGTGATCAAGACCATGCGCGAAACCGGTGCCGACATGAAGACCAAGTACAAGGAAACCTCGCGCGGCGGCCTGGCGGTGAACATCGTCGAGTGCTGAACCGCGCGGGCTGGCCGCGCCGGCTTGAGGCTCAGCTCGCTGCGCGGCGCAGCGTCTGCACCACCGGGCGGCTGAGCACCTCGCGCAGTCCCCACCAGCCTGCGGCCAGCGCCAGCACGGCGCCGGTCAAGGCACCCAACAGCGGCACCCAGAGCGAGACGCTCCACTCGAACTCGAACACGTAGCGCGCCAGCGCCCAGCCCACGGCGCTGGCCACGCTGGACGCCAGGAAGCCCGCCAGCAAGCCCACGCCCAGCAACTCGGTGCGCTGCACCCGGCGCAGCAGCGTGGCGCTGGCACCGATGGCACGCATGATGGCAAATTCGCGCGCCCGCTCCTCGCGCGTGGCCGTGACGGCGGCAAACAGCACCACCAGGCCCGCGGCCAGCGTGAAGCCGAAGAGGAACTCGACCGCGCCAATCACCTGATCGAGCACGCGCTGCACCTGGTTCAGCGTGGCCGTCATGTCCACGTTCGTGATGTTGGGAAAGGCGCGCACCAAGCTGTTGTCGAAGCTGGCTTCGCCGGCGCGCGCCGGCGGCGCGCGAAACGCGCTCATGTAAGTCGTGGGGACATCGGCCATGGCGCTCTGCGGAAAGATCACGAAAAAGTTGGCGCGCATGGAGCCCCAGTCCACCTTGCGCAGCGAGGTGATGCGGCCCTGCGTTGCCACGCCGCCCACGTCAAAGCTCAGGCGGTCGCCCAGCTTGAGGTTCAGCGTCTTGGCAATGCCTTCTTCCACGCTCACCGCGTCGGCTTCAGCGCTGCGCCACTGGCCGGCCACGATCAGGTTGTGCGGCGGCGGGGTGCTGCTGAACGAGACGTTGAACTCGCGGTCCAGCAGGCGCTGGGCGCGCTCTTCCTTGTAGTCCTCGGGCGTCACCGCTTGGCCGTTGATGGCCACGAGTCGGCCACGAATCATCGGGTACCAGTCGAACTTGGCCACGCCGGCGGCGCGCAGCGCCTGCTGAAAGGCCTGGCTTTGTTCCGGCATGACGTTGATGACGAAGCGGTTCGGCGCGTCCGGCGGCGTGGCGCGGCGCCAGCTCGCCACCAGATCGGTGCGCAGCAGCACCAGCAGCACCAGCGCCAGCAGGCCCACGGCCAGCGCGCTCACCTGCACCACGGCAAAGCCCGGGCGGGCGCAGATCTGCCGGGTTGCCAGCACCAGCACCTGGGGCGCGGTGGCCTCGTTCACGCTCAGGCGCAGCAGCTTCACGGCGATCCAGCTCGCGCCCGCGAACAGCGCCGTGGCCGCGGCAAAGCCACCAACGGCAATCAGCCCCAGGTTCAGGTCCGAACTCAGCGCCAGCAGCATCGCGGCAAAGCCCGTCACGCCCAGACCCAGCACCGCCCAGGACGTCGGCCGCAAGGCCCCGAGGTCGCGGCGCATGACGCGCAGCGGCGGCACCTGCGCCAGTTGCAGCACCGGCGGCAGACCGAAGGCGATGAGCAGCGTGAAGCCCATGCCCAAACCCAGGACCACGGGCCACAGGCTGGGCGCCGGCAAGGCCGCGTCCACCAGGCCCGCGAGCAAGGCGACGAAGACCTCATGCACGCCGTAACCCAGGGCCAGGCCCAGAGCGCTGGCGAACAGGCCCACCAGCGCAAACTCCACGCTGTAGCTCAGTGCGATGCGGCTCTGACTCAGACCGAGCACGCGCAGCATGGCGCAGTCGTCCAGATGGCTGGCGGCAAAAGCGCGCGCGGCCAGCGCCACGCCCACGGCGCTGAGCAGGGCCGCGAGCAGCGCCACCAGATTGAGAAACTTGTCGGCGCGGTCCAGCGTCTGGCGCATCTCGGGGCGCCCGGCGGCCAAGGACTCGACGCGCAGCCCGCGCACCTCGCGCTTCTTCACTTGCTGCGTCGCCCATGCTTCGAACGCGCGCGCCTCGGGCGGCGCACCGGCCACGGCAAAACGGTAGCTCACGCGGCTGGCCGCTTGCACCAAGTGGGTGGCGGCCAGCTCCGAACTGTGGATCATCACGCGCGGCGCAAAGTTGACGAAGCCGGCGCCGCGATCGGGCTCGGTCACGATGATGCGCGTGATTTGCAGCCGACTGTCGCCCAGCAGCAGGGCGTCGCCCACGCGCAGGTTCAAGGCTTCGAGCAGCGACGCGTCAACCCAGGCCTGGCCGGGAGCGGGCACCTCCCGTGTCGTCTGGCCAGCAGCGGCCGGCGCCAGCGCCAGCGTGAGCTTGCCGCGCAGCGGATAGCCCTCGGACACGGCCTTGAGCGCCACCAGTTTGCTGGCCGCGCCCTGCGCATCCTGGGCGCGCGCCATGGTGGGAAAGGATTGATTGACCGCGCTTTGCAGGCCCAGGGAGCGCGCTTTTTCCAGGAACGCTGCGGGGGTGGGGTTGTCGCTGGAGACGACCACATCGCCGCCGAGCAGCTGGCGCGCGTCGCGCTCCAGCCCGCCTTTGAGCCGGTCGGCAAAAAAGCCCACGGCCGAGAGCGCGGCCACGGCCAGCGTCACGGCCACGATCAGCAGGCGCAGTTCGCCCGCGCGCAGGTCGCGCCACAGGCTGGTCCAGCCCAGGCGCCAGAAAGATGCATTCATGCTGCGACCTTAGCGCATTTCGGCGGCGCGCTCAGGCCAAGGGATCATTTCCCCGCGTTCGGGAAGAACAACTGCTCGCCGCCGATCTTGTAGCTGGCAATGACGCCCTGGCCTGCAGGCGAGACGATCCAGTCAACGAACTTCTGCGCCTCGGCGGCCTTGAGGTGCGCGAACTTGGCCGGGTTCACGACCATCACGCCGTACTGGTTGAACAAACGGCCGTCGCCCTCGACCAGCACGCTCAGATCGGCCCGGTTTTTGAAGTTGAGCCAGGTGCCCCGGTCGGTCAGCACGTAGGCGCCGCTGGACGCGGCGATGTTCAGCGCCGGCCCCATGCCGCAGCCGCAGGACTGGTAGCCGCTGCCCTTGGCGGCGTCCAGCGCGGCCAGGTGCCAGAAGCGCAACTCGGCCGCATGCGTGCCGCTCTTGTCGCCGCGCGAGACGAAGCCGGCATTGGCTGCCGCCAGTTTCTTCAGCGCCAGCACGATGTCGCGGCCGCGAATCTGCGCCGGGTCCGCCGCCGGCCCCACCAGCACAAAGTCGTTGTACATCACGGGCCAGCGCTTCAGGCTGAAACCCTCGGCCACAAACTTCTCCTCGGCCGCCTGGTCGTGCACGAACAGCACGTCGGCGTCGCCGCGGCGCGCCATGTCGATGGCCTGACCGGTGCCCAGCGCCACCACCTTGATGTCGATGCCGCTGGCCTTCTTGAACTCGGGCAACAGATAGGGAAACAGCCCCGACTGCTCGGTCGAGGTGGTGGACGCCATCACGAGGCTCTGCGCCAGCGCAGGCACCGACGCCAGCAAGGCGGCAGCCGCCAGCAGCCAGGGGCCCAGGCGCGAGGGTTGCATGGACAACTTCGATTTCATGACTATTCTCCTTTGACAAAAAGTTGGGCCGCGGGCGACACCTGTTGCAGGCGCGCCGCATCGAAAAATTCCTGCACCGGCAGGTCGGCCAGCACCCGGCCCTGCTCCAGATAGATGACGCGGCTCGCCAGGCGTTTCACCTGGCCCAGGTTGTGGCTGGCGAAGACCAGGGTCATGGCGCCGTCGTCGGCGCCGGCGCCGGCGGCAAATTGCGCCATCAGGGCTTCCACCTCGCGCTTGGCGTGCGGGTCCAGGCTGGCCGTGGGCTCATCCAGCAGCAGCAGCTCGGGCCGCTGCGCCCAGGCGCGCGCCAGCGCCAGGCGCTGCTGCTGCCCGCCCGAGAGGCGGCGCGCCTGGCGCTGCGCCTGGCCGGCCAGACCGACCCGCTCCAAGGCGCGCAGCGCCTGTTGCTGCGAACTGCGCCAGGCCTGGCCCTGCAACCACAGACCCAGGGCGATGTTGTTCTGCGCGCTGCTGCGCAGCATGTGGGGCCGCTGAAAAAGCATGGCCTGGCGCAAGCCGGGCCGGGTCGTGATGGCGCCACGGCTGGGCAGCACCAGCCCGTGCAAGACGCGCAGCAGCGTGCTCTTGCCGCTGCCATTGGAGCCCACCAGGGCGACGCATTCGCCGATCTCGATCTGCAGCGAGACCGACTCCAGGGCGCGCACGCCGCCACCGCGGCTGCCCGCATGAAAATGCACATCGAGCGCGTCCAGCGCAAACAGGCCGCTCATGACGCCAGCACCGGCGCCGCCGCGCCGCCGTCGAAGCGCACATGCCAGCGCCGCAGCAGCGCAACCCCGGCGTTGAGCGCCAGCACCACCGCCAACAGGATCAGCCCCAGCGCCAGCGCCAGCGGCAAGTCGCCCTTGCTGGTCTCCAAGGCAATCGCCGTCGTCATGACGCGGGTGAAGCCGTCGATGTTGCCGCCCACAATCATCACTGCGCCGACTTCGGAGATGGCGCGACCAAAGGCCGCCATCAGCACCGTGAGCAAGGCGTAGCGCTCGTCCCAGGCCAGCAGCAGGCTGCGCAGCAGCGCACCCGCGCCCAGCGACTGCAACTGCTCGCCATGCTCGCGCTCGGCGTCATCGACGATCTGGCGCGTGAGCGCCGTCACCACCGGCAGCACCAGCACCGCTTGCGCCAGCACCATGGCCTTGAAGCTGAACAACCAGCCCAGAAAGCCCAGCGGGCCCGAGCGCGACAACAGCAGGTACGCCAGCAGCCCCACCACCACCGAAGGCAGCGCCAGCAAGGTGTTGAGCAGCATCAGCAGCGCGCCGCGCGCCCGAAACCTGGCCACGCCCAGCCAAGCGCCCAGCACCAGCCCCAAGCCACAGGCCAGCGCGCAGGCCAGGCTGCTCACGCCCAGCGAGCGGCCCACAATGGACAGCAGCACCGGGTCCGCCGCGGCGATCAGGGCCAGCGCCGTGCTGGCGCTGTCGGAGAAGGTGTTCATGCCCCCATGTTAGCGGGCCCCAGGCCGGCAGCGACCGGGGACTATCGAGCTATGCAATGACTTGCATAGCTCGACTGCCACGCGCGCGCGTCCGATGGAGCCGCAGTTTGAGGCACACTTGCGGCGTGCAAAAGATCGAACTCTCCTATTCCCTGGCGGGACAGCGTGGCGCCGACGCGCTGATCCGCAACCCGCTGATGGACCTGCTGCACGCGGTGCGTGCGCAGGGGTCGATCTCGGCGGCGGCCAAGGCGCTGGATTTTTCCTACCGCCATGTCTGGGGCGAACTGCGGCGCTGGGAGCAACTGCTGGGACACTCGCTGATCGTCTGGGACAAGGGTCAGGCCGCGCGCCTGAGTGAGTTTGGCGACAAGCTGTTGTGGGCCGAACGCCAGGCGCAAGCCCGGCTGAGCCCGCAGATCGCCGCCTTGCAGGCCGATCTGGAGCGCGCCTTTGCCGTGGCCTTTGACGCCAGCGCCCATGTGTTGACGTTCTATGCCAGCCACGACGACGCGCTGGTGGCGCTGCGCGAGCACGCCCAAGCCCTGGGGCGGCTGCATCTGGACATCCGCCTGACCGGCAGCGTGGACGCGATTCGCGCGCTGAATGAAGGCCGCTGCCTGATGGCCGGCTTTCACACGACGGAGCAACCCGCTGCCGACTCGCTGGCGGCACGCACCTACAAGCCGCTGCTCAAGCCCGGCCTGCACAAGATCATCGGCTTTGCCCGGCGCACGCAAGGCCTGATGGTGGCGCGCGGCAACCCGCTGGCGCTGCGCTCGCTGCAGGACGTGGTGCGCGCGCAGGCACGCTTCGTGAACCGGGCCTTGGGCACGGGAACGCGCGTTGTGCTCGACGAACTGCTGGCGCAACAAGGAATCCCCAGCGCTCAACTCCCGGGTTATGAGCGCACCGAACCGTCGCACGCCGCCGTGGCGCAAGCCGTGGCCTCGGGTCAGGGCGACGCGGCCCTGGGCATCGCGGCGGCGGCCCAGGCGCGGGGTCTGGACTTTGTGCCGCTGTTGCATGAGCGTTACCACCTGGTGTGTCTGAAGTCGGCACTGGAGCAACCCGCCACGCTGGCGCTGCGCGACCTGTTGCGCAGCCCCGCCTGGCAACAGCAACTCGGCCAGATCGCGGGCTATGCGCCGGCGCAATCGGGCGAGGTGCTGTCGCTGCGCCAACAGCTGCCATGGTGGAGTTTTCGCACGCCAAGGGCGTGAGGCCGGCGGGCGCGGCGCGCTGCCGATGCAAAATAGTGGGCAAGCAGTCGCCACGCGATTCGCGGCCGATCGATCTGCTTGACCCTGGTCAATACCGGGACGCCCCCATTTGGCGAGGATGGACGCGGGTCCGCAGCGTTGCTCAAGTCCCACCTTTGTTTGCAAGGAACCTGCTCCATGAATCTCAATGACATGAAAATCTCCACCCGCCTGACCTTCGGCTTTGGCGCGATGGCGCTGCTGATCGCGCTGCTGGGCGCCATCGCCCTGTTCGAAGTCAACCGCATCAGCCTGTCGTTCGACGCCGTGGCCAAGGACCGCTTGCCCAAGGCGGTCGCTAGCTACGAGGTCGAGGGCGACATCAACCTGATCGCCCGTGCCATGCGCAACATGGTCATCCTGAGTGAAGCGGCCGAGGTTGAAAAGGAAGCGGCGCGCATCGCGCTGGCGAGCAAGGACATCGACGCGCGGCTCGACCGACTCGTGGCGACGGTGCAATCCGACGCCGGCAAAGCCATGCTCGCCAAGGTGACCGAGGCTCGGGCCCGCTACCAGCCGATTCAGCGCAAGTTTGTGGAACTCGCTGCCACCGGCAAGACCGCCGCCTCCGAAGCCCTGCTGTTGGGCGATTTGCGCGCGGCGGAGCAGAACTACTTCGATGCCATCGACGGCCTGCTGAAGTTTCTCAACGAGCGCATGGATTCCTCTGCGCTGGAGGTGAGTGCGGCCGTCGCCAGCATGAAGCTGTTGGTGGGGATCGCCGTGGGCGTGGCGCTGCTCGTGGCCACGCTGATGGCGCTGTGGATCATCCGCGCCATCATCGGCCCGATCCATCAGGCGGTGAAGGTCTCGCGTGCCGTGGCCGACGGCGATCTGAGCCTGCAGTTTGACGCTGCGGGAACGAATGAAACCGGACAGCTGCTGCTCGCGCTCAAGGACATGCAGGCCAGCCTGAGCCGGGTCGTGGGCAGCGTGCGCCAGGGCTCCGAGAGCGTGGCCACGGCCAGCGCCCAGATCGCCCAGGGCAATCAGGACTTGTCCTCGCGCACCGAAAGCCAGGCCAGCGCGCTGGAGCAGACCGCCGCATCGATGGAGCAGCTCAACGCCACGGTGAAGCAAAATTCAGACAGCGCGCGCCAGGCGAACCAACTGGCGCTGAACGCGTCCGCCGTGGCCATCAAGGGCGGCGAGGTGGTGGCCCAGGTGGTGGACACGATGCGCGGCATCAACGAGAGCTCGCACAAGATCTCGGACATCATCAGCGTCATCGACGGCATCGCATTCCAGACCAACATCCTGGCGCTCAACGCCGCCGTGGAAGCGGCGCGCGCGGGCGAACAGGGACGCGGCTTCGCGGTGGTGGCAACCGAAGTGCGCTCGCTGGCCGGGCGCTCGGCCGATGCGGCCATGGAAATCATGTCGCTCATCAGCGCCAGCGTGCAGCGCGTGGAACTTGGAAGCCAGCTGGTGGACCAGGCCGGCGTGACCATGACCGAAGTGGTGAGCAGCATCCGGCGCGTGACCGACATCATGGGGGAGATCAGCTCGGCCAGCCGCGAGCAGAGTCTGGGCGTGTCCCAGGTCGGCGAAGCCGTGACGCAGATGGATCAGGTGACGCAGCAGAATGCGGCGCTGGTGGAAGAAATGGCGGCGGCCGCTTCCAGCCTGAATTCCCAGGCGCACGAACTGGTGCAGACGGTGGCCATCTTCAAGCTGCCCGGTGCACAGGGCAGCGGCTTTGTCATGCGCTCAGCTGCGGCTGGCAGCGCGCGTGCGCCCTTTGCCGCGAGCCAGCCGCGGCCGACGAGCCGGGCACCGGCGCCCAAGGCCCGCCTCGCCGCTCCGGCGCGCAAGGCCGTGGGCCCATCGAGCCCGCCGCAACTCACGGCCAAGGCCGCTGCGCCGGCATCCGACGACAGCTGGGAAACCTTCTAGCCGATGATCGAGGTCCGCCAGACCTGAGTTGTGTTGTGGCGCCGCAGAGCGCGGAGCGCCCATTTTGCCCGTTGCCGCGCGGCACGCGCGCTTGGGCTGGGCTCAGCTCCACAGGTCCAGCGGCGGGTCGTTCACGATCGCGCGCAGCAAATCCGAGCGCGAGACGAAACCGGCCACGCGCCCATGCGCATCCACCACCGGCAGCCCGGGCAAACCGCTGTCGAGCAGGACCCGCGCCACATGGCGCAGCTCGGCGTCGGGTTGCACGCTGGGGATCGGCGTCCACATCGCCTCGGCCACCGGCTGCGCCAGCCAGGCGCGCCAGGCCAGCGGGTGCGCGTGGGGCGCAGGCAGGTGTTCGGCGCGCAGCAAATCGGCCCGCAGCAGCATCCCCACCAGCGTCCCCTGCTCGTTCACCACCGGGGCTTGGCCGATGCCCTGGTCGCACAGGAATTGCCAGCCCTGCAGCACCGTGGCCGACAAGCCGAGCGTGAGCAACTGGCGGCTCATGACCTCGCTCACCCGGCTCAGCGGTCGGCGTTGCGTGGCGCCAACCTGCACCTGGGCGTAGGCGGCAATCGGTTTGTGCGGCGCCTCGGTCGGCAGCGCGCGCCGCAAGTCGTCGCCGGTATCGCTGGACGAGGGGTCCTGCCCGATGCGGGCCACGGCGCGGGACCGCGTCAAGGTGTTGACGCCGCCAACCTGCTGCATCTGGTCCAGCGGTCCGTTGAACAATCGACCCATGACCCCATAAACCGAAAACATGGCTCACCCTCCTGCTGCTTGCAGCGCACTATACGCCGGGCTGCGCCGCGTGTTTTCGCGTAGGCGTTTACCCTAGAAATAAAACCCCCTCGGGGTCGATATTCAGAGCCGGCAAGGGTTACCCTCAACGGTCACACTCTTTGTCGCGGAGACAATATGCAAGCCTTCCTGAAACTTTCCAAGGCCGTTGACTGGCTCAACCGTCTTATCGGCAAATACGTCATCTGGTTGATCCTGGGTTCCACCGTGATCAGCGCCATCAACGCCATCGTGCGCAAGGTGTTCAACACCAGCTCCAACGCCTACCTGGAAATTCAGTGGTATTTGTTTGCCGCGTCCTTCCTGATCGCCGCCGGCTACACCTTGCTCAACGGCGAACACGTGAAGATCGACGTGGTGTCGAGCAAGCTGTCCAAACGCGCGCAGATCTGGATCGACGTGTTTGGTTTTACCGTGTTCCTGATCCCGTTTTGCGTGGCCATCCTGTGGTTCAGCATTCCCTTTGTGATCAAGGGCTACATCTCGGGCGAGATGTCGTCCAACGCCGGCGGCCTGATCCGCTGGCCCGTGTACGCCATGTTGCCGCTGGGCTTTGGCCTGCTGCTGCTGCAGGCCGTGTCCGAGCTGATCAAACGCCTGGCTTTCCTGCAGGGCCTGATCGAAGACCCGACGAACAAGAAGGTGGAGAAGACGGCCGAGGAAGAGCTGGCCGAGGCGATCGTGAAACTGGCTGAAGAAAAAGCCGCCAAAGCCACGACGGCTTGATGCACCTGGAGCACCTGATGGAATTCATTCTTGCGAATTACGCCCCGCTGATGTTTGCGGGCCTGATCATCTTTCTGCTGATGGGCTTTCCGGTGGCCTTCAGCCTGGGCGCCTGTGGACTGTTCTTCGGCTTCGTCGGGGTCGAGCTGGGCCTGCTGCCCGAAGCCCTGCTGCAGGCGCTGCCGCTGCGCATGTTCGGCATCATGCAGAACGACACGCTGCTGGCGATCCCCTTCTTCACGCTCATGGGCCTGATCCTGGAACGCAGCGGCATGGCCGAAGACCTGCTGGAAACCATCGGCCAGTTGTTTGGCCCGCTGCGCGGCGGCCTGGCGTTGGCGGTGATCTTCGTCGGCGCGCTGCTCGCCGCCACCACCGGCGTGGTCGCGGCATCGGTGATTTCCATGGGGCTGATCTCGCTGCCCATCATGCTGCGCTACGGCTATGACCGGCGCGTGGCCTCGGGCGTGATCGCCGCCTCGGGCACGTTGGCGCAAATCATTCCGCCCTCGCTGGTGCTGATCATCCTGGCCGACCAGTTGGGCCGCAGCGTGGGTGACATGTACAAGGGCGCCTTCATCCCCGGCTTCGTGCTCACCGCCTTCTACGCCGGCTACGTCATCCTGCTGGCCTTCATCAAACCGGCCTGGGTGCCGGCCCTGCCGCCGGAGGCGCGCATGTTCCGCGAGCCCAGCGGCAAGAGCGGCGGCACCTCGCTGCTCATCCTGACCGCGCTGGTCACCACCCTGGCGGTCTATTTTGGCCAGCACTACGCGCAGGTGCTGAGCTGGTGGAGCGGCACGCCGGTGGAAAGCGCCGCCCTGGACGAGACCATCGTGGTCTCGATGTGCCTGGGCGTGACGCTGGCCTTTGTCATCGCCTCGGTGAACAAGGTCACGCACCTGGGCCTGCTGTCCAAGATGGCCGAGCGCGTCACCTTTGTGCTGATCCCCCCGCTGCTGCTGATCTTCCTGGTGCTGGGCACCATCTTCCTGGGCGTGGCCACGCCCACCGAAGGCGGCGCCATGGGCGCGTTGGGCGCCATCATCATGGCGGCGGCGCGCGGCCGACTGAGTTTGGCCCTGCTCAAGCAGGCGCTCAACAGCACCACCAAGCTGGCCTGTTTCGTCGTCTTCATCCTGGTCGGCTCAACCGTCTTCAGCCTGGTGTTCCAGGGCGTGGACGGCCAAAAGTGGGTGGAGCATCTGCTCACCGGCGTCCCCGGCGGCCAACTGGGCTTTCTGATCGTGGTGAACATCATGATCTTCTTCCTGGCGTTCTTCCTGGACTTCTTTGAACTCTCGTTCATCGTGGTGCCGCTGATCGGCCCGGTGGCCGAGAAACTGGGCATCGACCTGATCTGGTTTGGCGTGCTGCTGGGCGTGAACATGCAGACCTCGTTCATGCATCCGCCGTTTGGCTTTGCGCTGTTCTATCTGCGCAGCGTGGCCCCGGTCAAGGCCTACACCGACCGCGTCTCGAAGAAGCAGATCGCGCCCGTCACGACGATGCAAATCTACTGGGGCGCCGTGCCCTTCGTGCTGATCCAGATCGTGATGGTGGGACTGATCATCGCCTTCCCCGGCATCGTCTCCAGCGGCCTGGACAAGAAAGAGGTCTACGACCTGGACAAGGTGCAGCGCGAGATGGAGGCCAGCATGCCCGGGGCCGAACCGGACGCAGCCGCAGCGCTGCCGCTGCCGGGCGCCTCGAACACGCCGCCAGCCGATGACGCGCAAGAAGATCCGTCCAAGGCAATGGAACGCGCCCTGGCGGCCGAGAAGAAATAGGACTTCGAGCCGGGCCTCAGAACAAGGCTGCGGCCAACCACCCGCATAGGCGCCGCTTCACGGGCCCGCCGTGCATTTCGCACCGGGCCTTAAAACTGCCGATCAGGCTTTGTCGCTGCGGCCGCCTTTCACTGAATGAAAGTTTCGGTAGTCGGTGGCTGGGGAAGGCGGGGTGCGTGCAACGGTGACTGCAAGGGGGCTGGTTGCTGCCATTGGGTCTTTTTCGAAAATTCATACACGACGTGCCAGAGCAGTCGCTCGCAATGACAGCTTTGTGGCGACCAAGCAAAAGACATGGGTTTTCAACGAACTGCGGATCACGCAGCCGATGGCCTCAGCGTGATCCGGCTTCCTTCAAATGTCGGTTTCCTCAGCCATTTCCAATGCGTCGTCCACCTCAATACCAAGGTAGCGGACGGTGGTCCAGCTTGGCATGACCGAGTAAAAGCTGCACCGCGCGCAAGTTTTTCGTGCGCTTGTAAATGAGAGTGGCCTTTGTGCGCCGCATGGAATGGGTGCCGTAAGCGCAAAGATCCAGGCCGACGTGCGTCACCCAGCTTTCGACGATGCGTGCGTACTGTCGGGTTCCCAGATGAGGGGATCTGTGTACCCGGCTCGGAAACAGATAATCCTCCGAATGAAGGTTTCGCATCTTCATCCAGTCGGCGACTGCGGTGCGGGTCTGCTCAGTAATCTCGAACTGGACTGGCCGGGAGGTCTTTTGCTGCATCACGGTCGCGCGAGCGGCTACGCGATCGCCGTGGCAAATGTCCCGCACCCGAAGTTTCACCAGGTCGCAGCAGCGCAGTTTGCTGTCCAGACCTAAATCGAACAGCGCTAACTCCCTGGTGCGGTGCTCCAGTTAAAGCCACACCCGGAGCGCCCAGATTTCCCGAAGCTTGAAAGGGGCCTTTTGCCCCACCAGCTTGCCCTTGTTTCAGGGCTCGCGAGGCCGGCTGGTCTGACTGACGGTGTTATCCATGACAAATCTCCTTGAAAATGAAGGGGTCGCCACTATGCTCCGTTTGCCGTATTGTGTACACTTTGATCCACAAACGCGATTTGAACGCAAAGGAAGATTGATGGAAGCAACCAAAGTAGGCATTCGGGAATTTCGAGCCGGCATGGCGGAGTTCATCGCGTCGAGCACGCCGGTAGCGGTGACTCGCCATGGGCAAACCATTGGGTACTTCATACCGACCCACGGCCAGGCAGAAGCCGACATTGCGTCATTGAAGAAAGCTAGCAAGACCTTGGATCGCTTGCTTGCCGCGAAGAGCATTGATGTGGACGCCGTGGTCGCCGAATTCAAAACTGCCCATAAACGGGCAAGCACGGCCAAGAAACCTGCAGCACTGACGGCATGAGCAACAAAGCGATCGGCCTGGATGCCAACATTCTGATTCGGGCCGTGTTGGGCAAGCGGGTACGAGAGCTCATTCTTGGGAATGCAGACTCGGTCCAATTCTTCGCACCCGATGTTGCCTACGCTGACGCCCGAAAGTACCTTCCGGCGCTGCTGGAAAAAAGAGGCGTGAATAGCGAATCGGCGATGACGGTGTTGGACGCCCTGGAATCAATAGTCCGGCCGCTGGAACTGGGTGTCTATGCAGGAATGCAAACACAGGCACTGCAGCGGATTGCCGTACGCGATGCGGATGACTGGCCTGTACTTGCCTGCGCCATGACGATTTCTTGCCCCGTATGGACGGAGGATGCCGACTTCTTTGGCAGCGGGATAGCGACTTGGACTACCGATCGCGTGGAGTTGTATTTGGTCGGTTGATTCTGGTCGATGGCTCTTTTGCGCCCCAAACAGTCATCGGCGCCCGTGTCGAGCGGACGTTCGCAGGCGTGGTCCGGGATGCTGAAGCAGACATCTAAGTGATGCTTCCGATCACTCGAAACAGACTTGCGCAACGTACCAAGTTTGGTACAATTTGGCGTGGAAAGAAAAACAACTCCAACACTGGGAGCGCGATTCTTTAAAACGGATGCCGGGGGTGAGCCGTTGCGCGACTGGTTGAAAAGCCTGCCTGTTATCGACCGCAAGACCATCGGGGAAGACATCAAGACTGTTCAATTTGGATGGCCCTTGGGGATGCCGTTGGTTGATCACTTGGAGAGCGGCATTTGGGAGGTTCGCAGCAGGCTCGGCACCCGCATCGCTCGCGTGCTATTTGCCCTTGATGGTGACACCATGGTGCTGTTGCACGGCTTCATCAAGAAAGAGCAAAAGACCCCGAGGCCGGAACTGGATTTGGCGAAGGATCGACTCAAACAACTGAAGAGGCAGAAATGACAAAACAAAATCTGGGAAGCGACTTCGATGACTTCCTCGCCGAAGAGGGCATGCTTGAAGAGGTTACTGCCGTGGCGGTAAAGCGGGTCATCGCGTGGCAAATCGAGCAAGAAATGAGCGCTCAGAAGATGACGAAGACCGCGATGGCCAAGAAGATGAGGACCAGTCGCGCGTCTCTGAACCGTTTGCTTGATGCGAATGACACAAGCCTGACCTTGACCACATTAGCTGGCGCTGCTGCCGCGCTGGGCCGGCGAATTAAGTTGGAGTTGGCTCCAGCGTGATCGCCCCCGTTGAACATCGAGGCATCCGTTCCTTTCAGAAGTGACTGACTGCTAATTGGCAATCTGTCTGCTGAAGGACCGCTTCAGAGCGCAGTCTTGAAAGTCTCTTGATGGTCGGGAGCCGTCTTAGCGAAATCCAGCAATCTCCGATGAAACTGAAATTGCTCGGTAATCTTGCATCAAACTCTATGACTGCTTCAGAGAAGTCCCACAGAGATCGGCAACGACCGCAATAGAGCAGCAACCATTCCCAGGATGAGTTTTTGGAAGACGGCTTTCGCTGCCTTGCGGCTCAACAATTTTCTCCAGGCCGGCGTTCACCTTGGCCATCGGTGGACCGCGGGGGCAGCCGAAAGCCAGGCACGCAGCGAAAGCGCGCCCGAACTGAAAGTCACACCACCGCTGCCGCAGCCAAGCCCTACGCGCCAGGCACGCAGAACGAACTGGGCCTCGTCGCCGGGCGGGGCGCTGCGTTTCTTTCCAGCACTGGCTGCACCAACTGCGTCCACAAGGCCCAGTCCGCCATCGGCTGCACGGAGGGCTTGCCGGGCAACGGACCAAACGCCCCACGTCGTCGAATTGCATCAGGGCCTTGCAAACGGTTGGCGGACCACGTCGGCCAGCTTAGGCACCGCCCGCGCGGCAAGCCCGGTGCGCGATGGCTTGCTCGTCGCACGCTTGGTGTCGCAGAGAAATGGTGTTTGGCATCAATGGCCTGTTAAGACAATGCCAGCCCAAAACAGACGGCATGGGTGATTTGGCCCGACTCAGCCGTGGGCGTTCACCCAGCGACGCGCGCCACGTTCAGCGCTGAAGGCCGTGGCGATCCATCCGGTAGCGCAAGGTATCCCGGCTGATGCCGAGCAATCGGGCCGCCTTGCTGACATTCCAGTCGCATTGTGTGAGTGCCTGCTGTACATGCTGTCGCTCGACGGCATCGAGCGACAGCGACTCGGTCGGTGCGGCCGTGGCCCCGCCAATCGCGGCAACATGCTTGGGCCGGCTCAGCATCAGGTCGCCGGCGCTCAAGACGCCCGAACGTTGCATAAGCACGGCCCGCTCCAGCACATTGCGTAACTCTCGCACGTTGCCAGGCCAGTCGTGCGCGGCCAGAGCCGCCAGAGCACGGTCATCCATCGCCAATTCGGGCCGGCCATAGCGGCTTGCCAGTTGGGCAAGAAAGTGGCGGGCCAGGATCGGGATGTCATCGTTGCGTGCGCGCAGCGGTGGAATGTGGATCTGGAACACCTTGAGCCGATACATCAGGTCGGCGCGAAAGTGGCCGCGCTGGACCTGCTCTTCCAGATCGCGGTTGGTGGCGGCCACGATGCGCACGTTGACCTGACGGTCCGCCAGGGCACCGAGTCGGCGAACCCGCAGGTTTTCAATCACCCGCAGCAGTTTGGCCTGCAAGGTCAGATCCAGTTCAGCGATTTCATCAAGGAACAGAGTGCCGCCGTCGGCCGCTTCAATCAGCCCGATCTTGCGCGCGTGCGCGTCGGTGAATGCGCCTTTCTCGAAGCCGAACAACTCGCCCTCAATCAGGTGGGCGGGAAGGGCTGCGCAGTTGATTTCAATGAAGGGGGCCTTGGCACGCGCTCCGCTCTGGTGGCAGGCGCGCGCCACGAGCTCCTTCCCGGTGCCAGTTTCACCGATCACCAGAATGGGCGCGGCGGGTGATTGGTCAGTCGGCTCGATGCTCGACACGGTGCGAATCAAATCGCGCAGACTGCGCATCGTCGTTGAAGTGCCGACCAGCGCGTCCAGACTGGCCTGGCCGGCTTCGCGGCGTTGGTAATAGTCCAGCGCGCGGCGCTCGCCGCGCTCGGCCAGCGCGCGCTGCACCACGTCCTTGAGGCTTTGCAGGGTCACCGGTTTGGTAAGCAGATCCATCGAGCCGGCCTTCATCGCATCGACAGCCAGCGTCACGCTGGCGTGACCTGTGACCATCACGATGCGCGGCGGATCATCGACCTTGCGCAGTGCGCGGATGACCTCAAGCCCATCCATGCCAGGCAGTTGGAAATCAACGATAACGACGTCAGGTTGGATTCGCAAGGCGGTTTGCACGCCCACGGCACCATCGTTGGCGACCTCGACCAGGTGACCTTCCTTCTCAAAAAATCGGGCGATGTTCTTCGCCAGTACCGTTTCGTCCTCAATCACCAAGAGCGTGGCCATCCTGTCTATTCCTTCTGTTGCTGCATGACCGGGGCCAGCGGCAGCGTGAGTTCGACACAGGTGCCTTTGATCGGCGCCGGCGTCAGGGCAACCTGACCACCCCACTGCTCCACCATGCGCTTGACCAAAGCCAGCCCGATGCCCAGACCGCCGCTCTTGGTGCTGAAGAAGGGTCGAAACAGGGACTGTCGAACATCCTCGGGGATGCCCGGACCGCTGTCAATCACCTGCAACTTGAGGCTTTCCCCCTTGCTGCTCCAGCGTACATCAATCTCCCCGCCGTCGGGCATCACGTCTGCGGCATTGGCCAGTATGCTGATCAGGATTTGCCGCAGCATGGCTGTGTGGGCCTGAATGTCGGGCGCATCCTCTGCTTGAACCGTCCAGCGAATGCCGCGGCGATTGAATTCCGGCGCCATCTCCTGCATGCAGGCAAGGACCAACTGCGCCGGCTGTACCACTTCAGACTGCAGTTGCGGCGCCTGCGAAACACGGACCAGTTCGGTGATCCAACGGTCAGCGCGGTCCACCGCTGCGGTGATGTCACCGCTATGCTCGGCCAGCGCCTGCGGCGAGGCGTCGCCGGTCTGAATCATCTCTGCCGACACGCGAATTGACGCCAGCGGATTGCGCAGGTTGTGCGCCACCGCGCGCGCAAGCTCCACGGCGGTCGACAGCGTTTGGCTTTCCGCCAGCCTGGCTTGTTGTTCGCGCATGACTCGGTCCGCGCGTGCCACGGTCCAGTAGAGGGTCGCGAACAAGCCGATGGCACTGAGCGCGCACGCCAGCCAGAGCTGAACCAGCGCGTCGCGGATGGCGGCGTTGAGTTGCACCGGCACCTTGTATAACTCCATCACCCCCAGCACCTTGCGGCTCCCGGGTTCCAGGATCGGGATATAGCTCTCGACGTAGTAACTGGTTCGCGCCGCCAGGCCCACATGCTCGCCCTTGCCAGGCTTGTCCGAATCCAGGCGACCGTTGTGCACAACGAGTCGGCCAGACAGTGCTTCGTCAAGTTCGTCATTCAATGGGTAATGGCGTCCAATCAGTGCGCTGTCTGTTGACCAGATCACCGTGCCGTCCGCCTGGTAGGCGTTGGCGCGAACCGGCTCGCTCATGGATGAAACGTGGGCCATGGAGCCCAGGAATCGAGCCTTGAGCGCCTCGTTGCCAGGATTGGCCAGATAGGAGGCGGACTGGTCCGTCAGCAGGAGGTTCCGAATGAAATCCATGCTGACTTCGCCTTCGCGCTGCAGCATGCGCTGCGTCAACATGTGCGACATGAGCCAGCCCAGGCCAAGGGCAATGACGGCAATCACCCCGAGGCTGCTGAGGGCAAAACGTCGTCGTAAATTCAGGGGTGGGCTGGCAGCTTTGGGGTGCATGGGGCAATATTTCTCGACATGAGCGCTGATTATCACCAGCTAACTTTTCTGAACCAGGCCCCGCCGAAAAGTTGCCAGCCGGTGCGGACGGTGGACTGACACCCGGTCATTGGACCCGACCAACTCGGACCGACCGATTGGGTGAAACCCCCCGAATGAATTGGGGGAAATGACCCGCTTTGCCAAGGGGGAGTGCCTGGGGATTGTCTTAAGTCGTTGATTCCATTGGAATATAAATATTGGCATGGAGCGTGCGATACATGCATCGTCCTTGCCGAATCGTCGTCGAGACATTTCACAAATCACTCTTTACCGGATCTACTTCATGTCTAAATTTTTCACTTCCCACACGGCTAAATCCCTCACTTCCAAACTGGTTGCCGCAGTGGCTGTCGCAGCCTTGGGTTCGTCGATGATGCTGGCGCCACTGCAGGCACACGCCAGGGGTGGCATCAAGTGCGGCTGGGTGCTGGTGTCCGGCACGACCTTTTTCGGCACCTACGCGTGGCATTGTGGCGTCAAGGGCGCGTAAAAATTCTTGTCCTTTGCGCAGCCATCAGCCCGGCCCGGCAGGTCCGCTCCAAAATGTACCTTGGGCAGAGTGATTGCGCCGCGCATGCCACCCACCGGACTGCGCCACGGTGCGTCTGAATCGCCGATTCATCCCGTCCCACGGATGCGCTGATGCAAACAATGCGGGGTGCGCGTTGCGCCGCCCGTTGGCAGTTCGCTCGATCTGCGTCTCGGACCCCTCATTGGTCAGGGTCTGCTGCGCCAGGCCGCTCAGCGCAGACGATCGAGCAGCGCCAGCACCGGCAGCAGCACGCTGGCGCCGAGTTTCTTGGAGCGCTCGGCGCTCCAGCCGCAGGCTTCATCAGGCAGGTCGGCGTTGTCCTTGAACGGCATCTCGATGGTGTGGGCCAGGCAATCGAAGTTCTGCCCGACCCAATTCGTCGCCAGCGCGGGATTGGCCTGGCCCGGTGCGCAGCGGCCATAACTGTGGCCGGTTTGAAAGTCGGGGCAGCTCGCCAGCCAGGATGCCTTGAAGGCGTCTTCCAATGCGGCGATGCGCGCCGTGTAGCCGGGATTGCCTTCCGCTGCGACGACAAAGTTGTAGGGCAGCGACTCGTCGCCGTGGGCGTCGAGGAACAGGTCCACGCCCACTTCGAGCATGCGCTGGCGCACCAGGAAGACCTCGGGCGATTTCTCCATGCTGGGTGCCGCCCACTCGCGGTTCAAATTCGCGCCGGCGGCGTTGGTGCGCAGGTTGCCGCGCACGGCGCCGTCAGGGTTCATGTTGGGCACGATGTAGAACACGCAGCGCTGCAGCAGCACGCGGCTCACCGCGTCATCGGCGTCCAGCAGCCGCTCCAGAAAGCCTTCGGCAAACCACTCGGCCATGCTCTCGCCCGGGTGCTGGCGCGCGATCAGCCAGACCTTTTTTCTTTGCGCCAGCGGCGTCGCGCTGCGCTCATCCGTGAGGCGCAGCAGCGTCATGTCGCGCGCGTCAAGGCTGGCGCCCAGGCGCTCGAGGTGAACTTGCTCGGACTGCGCGGCGCTGGCGATCAGGTCCAGGTGGCGCTCCCAGGAATAGGGCTCGAAGTAGGCAAAATAGACCGCGTTCGCGCCGGGCGTGAGCTGCGCGCTCATCACCTGGCCGTCGTACTGCGTGGGGATGCGAAACCAATGCTGGCGGTCTTCACTTGCGAGCACGCGATAACCGTCCCAGCCCTTGGGATAGGCGCTGGTGCCGGCGTTCAGGAAGCGCAGGTTCACGCCCAGGCCGGCCGCACCGTGCAGGCAAAAGTGAAACCATTGCGCGAATTCGGAGGCGCTGTCGGCGCGGATCTTGAGTTCGATGTTCGCCGGGTCGGCCAGGCTCAGGACCTCGATGGCGCCGGAATCAAAGGCCGTGGAAATGTGCAGTGTGCTCATGGGGTCCATCATTTTGTTAAATTTTTTCGGGACAGTCCGCAGCTACGCTGCGCGAGCCAGCCCTGTCCTCAACCGATCGGTTTTGAATTGTTCCGTCGCCGCCACCAGCGCTGCGGCCGTGCCCGGCTCCAGCGCCGCGTGGCCGGCGTCTTCGACCATCGTCATGCGGGCTTCGGGCCAGGCCTGCTGCAAACGATAGGCGGTGGCGGGCGGACACACCACATCGTAGCGGCCCTGAATGATGGCCGCGGGCAGATGGCGGATGCGCGGCAGGCCACGCAGCAACTGCTCCTCGGAGAAGAAGCCGCGGTGCACAAAGTAGTGCGCCTCCAGTCGGCCCACCGCCAGGCTGACGGCGTCGGCACCAAATTCTTCGACCGTCTCGGGATGCGGCAGCAGGTGCAGGCAGGCAGCTTCGTAACGGCTCCAGGCGCGCGCGGCCTGTGCGCTGAGCGCTGCGTCATCGCTGAACAGACGCCGCGCGTAGGCGCTGAGCAAGTCGCTGCGTTCCGGCTCGGGAATGGGGGCCAGAAATTCGGCGCGGGCCTGCGGAAAGAACCAGCCCATGCCGTGCAAAAACCAGTCGATCTCGGCCGGCGTGCAGAGGAAAATTCCGCGCAACACAAAGCCGGTGCAACGGGCTGGGTGCGCCTGTCCGTAGGCCAGCGCCAGCGTCGAGCCCCAGGAGCCGCCAAACACCAGCCACTGCCCAATCCCCAGCTGTTCGCGCAGCTGTTCGATGTCGGCCACGAGCAAGGGCGTGGTGTTGTTGCGCACTTCGCCCAAGGGCGTGGAGCGCCCGGCGCCGCGCTGCTCAAACAGCACGATGCGGTAGTGGGCCGGATCAAAGAAGCGCCGGTGCAGCGGCGACAGACCGGAGCCGGGGCCGCCGTGCAGAAACAGCACGGGCTCGCCCTGAGGGTTGCCACACTCCTCCCAGTACAGCGTGTGCAACTCGTCCACGGGCAACATGCCGCTGCGGTAGGGCTCGATCGGCGGGAACAAACAGGCGGGCAGGTTGGTAGCGGTCATGTGGCGCAGGCGGTGGGGGAGACGAGGGTCGAACTTTGACACGAAAGCCAAATCTTCGCACAGCGGCAAAGGCGCTGGTTGCGGCGCGGCTTTAGAACCCGGTACTAGGGTTTCCACCGAGCCGAGAAGGCTTCTTTAGGCCAATCCGCCGGCACTTTCGCGGTAAAGTGGAAACCTTCCCATTTTTTCCGGCCGGAGACAAAAATGCATCCAACAGTGACCCGTCTTGCGGGCAAATTTCTTGCCATGGCAGCCCTGTTTCTGGTCTCCAGTTTGGCGCAAGCGCAGGCGCAGAGTCTGGCGGTGACGGCCTATCCGGCGGTGGACAAAATCATCGAGGCGGCACTGCCACTGTGGAAGAAAAGGCACCCCGAGGTGGAGATCAAATTGGTCAGCCGCTCCATGGAGGATCACCACAAGGCGATGTCCACGGCCCTGTCCACGTCCAGCAATCTGCCCGACGTGATGGCGCTGGAATTCGGCTACCTCGGTCGCTTCGCCGCAGGCGGCGGGTTTGAAGACCTGGCGCAGCCACCCTACCGCATCCGCGATGTGCAAGCGCGCTTTGTTCCCTTTGCCTTCAAGCAGGCCACGACCGCCTCGGGCGCCATCGTCGCTGCGCCCACCGACATCGGTCCGGGCACCTTGCTGTACCGCGTGGACGTCTTGAAGAAGGCCGGCGTGACCGAGGCCGAGCTGACGCAGTCCTGGGATTCCTTTGTGGCCTCGGGCGTGAAGATCAAGGCCGCAACCGGCGCCTACCTGGTGGCGCACGCCCGCGACATCAAGGAGATCATGATCCGCTCCAACGTCAAGGCGGGCGAAGGCCTGTACTTTGACGCAGCGGGCAAGGTGCTGGTGGATTCGCCGCGCTTTGTGCGCGCCTTCGAACTCTCGCGCAAGGTGCGCCAGCAAAAACTCGACGGCAAGATCGGCGGCTGGTCCACCGAATGGTCGCAGGGCTTTAAGAACGGCAGCATCGCCACGCAAATGTCAGGCGCCTGGCTGGCCGCACAGATGGCGAGCTGGATCGCCCCCACCACCAAGGGTCAGTGGCGCGCAGCCCAGCTCCCCGAGAAGTCCTGGAGCGCCTGGGGCGGCACCTTCTACGCCATCCCCAAGAGCGCCAAGAACAAGGCCCTGGCCTGGGAGTTCATTCAGCTGATGACGCAAAGCCGTGAGGCGCAGCTCAGCGCCTTCAAGGCGCAGGACGCGTTCCCGGCGCTGCTGGAAGCGCAAAGCGACCCGTTCTTCGATCAGCCGATCGAGTTCCTGGGCGGGCAAAAGGCGCGCCTGCTGTGGCGCGAAGCGGCGCTCAAGATCAGCGCCATCGACGTGCACAAGCTTGATCCGATTGCCGACGAAATCATCAACACCGAGCTGGACAAGGTGCTCGATCAGGGCAAGGACATTGCCACCGCGCTGGCCGATGCCAAGTCGCTGATCGAACGGCGCGTGCGCCGCTAGGCAGCATGGCGATGAAGCGATTGCCGCGCCTGTCGCCCGAGTGGGCGCCCTATGTGTTCCTGAGTCCGTTCGTGCTGCTGTTTGCGGTGTTCGGCGTCTTCCCGCTGGTCTTTTCGTTCTACCTGGCGTTCCAGTCCTGGGAGCCGACGGCGGGTCTGTCGGCGATGAAGTTCGTGGGCCTGGAGAACTTCGTTTTCGCATTGACCGACGAGTGGTTCTGGAAGTCGCTAAAGAACACGCTCTGGCTCGCTGCAGCCACCGGTGTGCCCCAGCATCTGGTGGCGATTCCGCTGGCCTTCTTTATCCACACCTCGTTCAAGCGCTGGCGCAACGCGGTGGTGGGTTTTTACTTCCTGCCCTATATCACCTCGACCGTGGCCATCGCCATGATGTTCAGCACGCTGTTCTCCACCGACTACGGGCTGATCAACGTGGGCTTGCAGGCCTTGGGCCAGCTGCCGGGTCTGGGCTGGCTCGTGCCGGCCCAGCCCATCGACTGGCTGAATCACGCCGAGAACGTCAAGCCCGCCGTGGCACTGGTGGTGTTCTGGCGCTACCTGGGTTTCAACACGGTGCTCTATCTGGCGGCGCTGCAAACCATACCGGGCGACATCTACGAGGCCGCGACCATGGACGGCGCCGGGCGCTGGCAGCAGTTCTGGTTCATCACGCTGCCCAGCTTGAAGCCGATGATCTTCTTCGGCGTGACGCTGTCCGTGATCGGCGGCCTGCAGCTGTTTGAGGAGCCCTTCATTCTGACCGGCGGGCGCGGTGGCACCGATCAGGCCGGCATGACCACGGCCATGTACATGTACCGCACGGCGTTCGAGTTCAACGACTTCGGCACCGCCAGCGCGCTGTCGTGGCTGCTGTTCGTCTTTGTCGCGCTGCTGACCTGGCTCACGAACCAGGCATTCAAGGACCGTCATGCTCAAAAGTGATCGCCTCGCCCCCTGGGCTGCCTACCTGCTGGTGGGCGTGGGTACGCTCATCATGCTGGCGCCCTTCTACTTCATGTTCGTGTTCGCCACGCATTCGCGCAGCGATATTTTCAGCCTGCCCCCGCCGATGTGGTTCGGCCAGGACTTCCTGCTCAACTTTGGCGTGCTGACCGAGCGCATTGCCTTCTGGCGCAGCCTGGGCTGGAGCCTGTACGTGGCGCTGGCGGCCACGGCGCTCACGCTGCTGTTTTGCAGCATGGGCGGCTACGCCTTTGCGATGTTCGAGTTCCGCTTCAAGCAGCCGCTGTTCACGCTGGTGATGGGCACGATGCTGTTGCCGTCGTTCTTGGGGATGATCCCCAGCTTCATGATCATGGACGCCTTCGGCTGGATCGACCAGCCGCGCGCCCTGTACATCCCGGGTGCGGCCAGCGCCTTTGGCATCTTCATGATGCGCCAGTTCGTCGCCTCCAGCATCCCGCGCGACCTGATCGAGGCCGCGCGCATGGACGGCTGCGGCGAGTTGCGCATCTACTGGAGCGTCGTGCTGCCGCTGCTGCAACCGGCCATGGGGACGTTGGGCCTGATCACCTTCATCGGCTCCTGGAACAACTTCATCGGCCCGCTGATCCTGATGCGCTCGCCCGACATGTACACCCTGCCCTTGGCGCTGCGCAGCCTGCAAAGCCCGGTCAACACCGAGTGGGGCGCGCTCATCGCCGGTGCGGCCATCGCCACCTTGCCGCTGCTCGTGCTGTTTGCCATTTCTTCGCGCCGTCTGATTGATGGCCTCACCGCCGGCGCCGTGCGCGGCTAATCATCTTTAACGCCATGACTGCCTTGATTTCCAAATCCGACTTCCCGCAAGACTTCACCTGGGGCGTGGCCACCAGCGCGTTCCAGATCGAGGGCGCAGCATCTGCCGACGGCAAGGGCCCTTCTATCTGGGACGATTTCTGCCGCGTCCCCGGCGTCATTGCCGA
>CAIMSP010000124.1 GCA_903844215.1 uncultured beta proteobacterium
ACAATGGGCCCGCCATTGCCTGCGCGCTGCGCCTAGCATCCATCCCCGTTGGGCTCCAACGCGTCCCGCGCGCAAAGTCCGACAGGCTGCTAGCGCCGCACAAGGATGGAAACCAAGTTGGGGTGATCAGCCTGGCATTTCCTGTGGGTGGCGGGGCCGCCTGGTCAAAGCACCGAAGCGCGTGGCGACCAGCACCAGTTCAAAGGTGACGAGAACCGGGTTGGCGCCGCGCATGAGTCGGCCCTGATGCACGCCGCCGCAGAAGTCCACCAGGCTCACGTCGAGCTGCGCCACCGGCTCACCGTCGCTGCCGGCGTGCACGCGGCCGCTGCGGATCAGCACCTCGGTGACGAAGGGTTCAACCACGCTGCCGTCGTCAAATACCGCACCGACGGTGCTGCCGACGCCGCCGCAAATGACCGCCTCGACGATGGCGTGCTCTCGGCAAATGTCTTCGATGGCGCGGCACACGTCGATGTTCGGCGCGAGCCGCACGGCCCATGAAGTGGCCGCCGGGTAACGCGTCGGATCGGTGTCCACGGCGACCGGCTTGAACAGCGAAAAATGGGTCTCGGCATCGGGCTGAACCTGGAATTGCGCGCCGTGAATCAGGCACACCGAAGCGCGCACGGTCGCGCTGACCAAGGCGTGCTCGGGCAGCACGTGGCCGCAGCAACGCGTGCCGTCACGCTGCGTCCAGGCCGCGTGGCAGTGCAGCCAGGGCTGGCCGTCGCGCTGCCCGTAGCTGACGCTGGCGAACTCCAATTGAACCGGGGCAGCCGCGTCCAGGCGATCGCTGAAGTAAACCGCATGCTCGGGCGTTTTCGACAGCGCGGGCAGGGCATAGGCGAAGGGAAAGAGGGCGCCGCCTTGCAGCCTCAGGACCGCACTTGACGCGCCCAGCGGCGCCAGCGCGCGGCGCACGGATTCGAGCAGCGTGTGGCCCGCAGGCAGTTCGAGTTCGAGCTCGCGCGTGCTGGCGCTCACCGCTTGCACGCCTTGAGCGCTGGCGCTGCCGGGATGCTGGATTTGACGCACGCCGAGACCGTTGGGCGGCTAAATTTTTCGCAACGTGGGCAGGCCCACGCCGCTGGCCTCAAAGCCGCCATCCACCGCCAGCACCTGGCCGTTCACATAGCTCGCGGCCGCGCTGCACAGGAAACCCGCCGCCGAGGCGATCTCCTCGGGCGTGCCGTAGCGGTTCAAGGGAATGGCGTCGTAGTAGTCGGAGCGGATTGCCACGCTGTGCACGAGCTTGGACATCTCGGTGTCCACCGGGCCGGGTGCGATGCAATTCACGCGGATGCCCACGTTGCCCAACTCCACCGCCTGTTGCTTGGTCAACTGGATCAGCGCGGCCTTGCTCGTGCCGTAGGCGACGCGCAGCGTGCTGGCACGCAGGCCCGATATCGAGGCGATGTTCACCACGGCGCCGCCCCCGGTCTGGAGCATGACGGGAGCGAAGGCCTGGGTGCAGATGAAGGCGCCATCCAGGTTGGTTCCCAGCACGTGGCGCCATTCCTCGAACGTGGTTTCCATAATCGGCTTGAACACGGCCACGCCGGCGTTGTTCACCAGGGCATCGACCCGACCGAAGGCGGTGCGCACCGTGCCCACCGCCGCCTGCACCTGCTGCGGCTTGGAGACGTCGCAGTGCACGGCCAGCACCCGATCCGGATCGTTCAGTCGGGCGGCGGTACGGTTCAAGGTGTCGGCGTCGATGTCGAGCAGCACCACGCGGTGTCCATGGTCCAGGAACCACTGGCCAATGGCCAGTCCGATGCCGCGTGCGCCGCCGGTGACGACGGCCACGGCTTGGGAAGATCGAAGTGATGTCATGGAGTGCTCCTGCCGCTGATTTGGGTTGTGATGTTTGTCGGGTGACGCCTTGGGGGCTAAGCCGACCTACAAACTCCAACATTCGTAGGTCGGGTCAGCGCAGCGTAACCCGACGTCAGCTCTAGAATACCTTATCGAGGGCATCCGCCCGGCACCAACAGAGGGATCAACGCATGAACGCAGCACATATCGTCGGTTGGGGCCACACGCCTTTTGGCAAGCTCGACAACGTCGAGCTGGAACAGTTGATACGCGACGCGGCCTTGCCCGCCATCGCCAGCGCCGGGCTGGAGCCGGGCGACATCGACGGCATCTTCATGGGGCACTTCAACGGCGGTTTCGTGCGCCAGGACTTCAGCGCCGCCCTGGCCGCCGTGGCGATTCCTGAGTTTCGCCACACGCCGGCCGTGCGCATGGAAAACGCCTGCGCCACCGGCTCGGCCGCGATCTGGGCGGCGCTGGACGCCCTGGCCAGCGGCCGCGTGAAGCGCGCGCTGGTGATCGGCATGGAGAAGATGAACACCCTGCCCAACGCGCAGATCGGCGAGACGCTGCTGCGCTGCTCCTACGTCAAGGAAGAGGGCGACACGCCGGGCGGTTTCGCCGGCGTCTTCGGAAAAATCGCCACCGAATATTTCGCGCGCTTTGGCGACCAGTCCGACGCGCTGGCCGCCATCTCCGCCAAGAACCACGCCAACGGCGTGCACAACCCCTACGCCCACATGCGGCGCGATCTGGGCTTTGACTTCTGCCGCCAGCCGTCCGAGAAGAACCCCTTCGTCGCGGGCCCGCTCAAGCGCTCGGACTGCTCGCTCGTGTCGGACGGCGCGGCCGCGCTGGTGCTGTCGCTGGAGCCGCTTGCAGGCGCCCTGGTCCCGCCCGTGCGCTGGCGATCGCGCACCCAGGTGAATGAGTTTTTGCCGCTGTCGCGGCGCGACGCCACGCGCTTCGAAGGCGCGGCCCTGGCCTGGCAGCGCGGCCTGTCCGAGGCCGGCGCGACGCTGGCCGAGCTGCAATTCGTCGAGACCCATGACTGCTTCACCATCGCCGAGCTGCTGGAGTACGAGGCCATGGGCCTGGCGCCGCACGGCCAGGGCGCGCGCGTGATTCTGGACGGCGTGACGCGCAAGGACGGTCGTCTGCCGGTGAATCCTTCGGGCGGGCTCAAGTCGCGGGGACACCCCATCGGCGCCACCGGCGTGTCGCAACACGTGATGGCAGCGATGCAGTTGTCGGGAACAGCGGGCGACATGCAGATCGCGAATGCGCGCTGCGGTGCGGTGTTCAACATGGGTGGTGCTGCCGTAGCCAATTACCTGAGCGTGCTCGAAGCCGTATGACGATTGAAATAGCCGCAACAGCTGACAGCACCGTTCGTCACTGCGAGGCCGCAGGCCGTGGCCGTCCATGGTGGAGAAGCACCGCAGACATGGATTGCCACGCTGCCCTCGCAATGACGATGCCGATGCACTGATCGATGCCATGAATTCAGAAAATATGAACCGTGTGATGAACCTGGGGCGCTTGCTGGCGCAGACGGCGCGCCTGTTTCCGAATCACATTGGATTGATTCAGGGCGAGCAGCAGTGGACCTGGGAGCAGCTTGACCGGCGCGTGGATGCCATGGTGGCAGCGCTGCGCGCGCTCGGGCTGGGCAAGGGCGACCGGATTCTGGTGCAGTCGCGCAACAACCTGCAGATGTTCGAGAGCTGCTGGGTGGCGTTTCGCCTGGGCTGCGTCTGGGTGCCGACCAACTTTCGGCTGACGCCGCCTGAGGTGGCCTACCTGGGCGCCTCCAGCGGCGCGGTGGCGATGATCGTGGAAGAGAATTTCTTTGCGCACGCCGACGCGGTGCGTGCCGCATCCCCCGCGCTGCAACACGTGATCGTCATCGGCGCGCCGCGTTCTGGCGAGCATGCGTATGAAGCGCTGGTGCAGCAGCACCTGGAACGGATGGCGAGCGAGCGTCCCAGCGCGGCCGAGGTGGACTATGACGACCCGCTGTGGTTCTTCTACACCTCGGGCACCACCGGCAACCCCAAGGCGGCGGTGCTCACGCATGGCCAGCTGGCCTTTGTGGTGACGAATCACCTGGCCGATCTGCTGCCCGGCACGACCGAGCGCGACTGCTCCATCGCTGTGGCGCCGCTGTCGCATGGCGCCGGCATCCACGCGCTGCTCAACGTCACGCGCGGCGCCGCCACGGTGCTGCTGCCCAGCGAAAAGCTGGACCCGCAAACCTTCTGGCAACTGGTTGAACAACACCGCGTGAGCAATCTGTTCACCGTGCCGACGATCGTGAAGATGCTGGTGGAACACCCGGCCGTGGACCAGCATGACCACAGCTCGCTGCGCTACCTGATCTATGCCGGCGCGCCCATGTACCGCGCCGACCAGAAGCTGGCGCTGCAAAAGCTCGGTCAGGTGCTGGTGCAGTATTTCGGACTGGGCGAGGTCACGGGCTGCATCACGGTGCTGCCGCGCGAGATGCACTCGGCCGATGATGCCGATCCGAATGCCCACATCGGCTGCTGCGGTCGCGCGCGCACCGGCATGGAGGTGGCGATCCTGGACGCCGAGCTGCACGAGGTGAAGACCGGCGAGGTCGGCGAGATCTGCTGCCGCGGCCCGGCCGTCTTTGCCGGCTACCACGCCAACCCCGAGGCCACACAGAAGGCGCTGCGCGGTGGCTGGTTTCACACCGGCGACCTGGGGCGCGTGGACGAACGCGGCCTGCTTTTTATCACCGGGCGCGAGTCCGACATGTACATCTCGGGCGGCTCCAACGTTTATCCGCGCGAAGTCGAAGAGGTGCTGCTCACGCATCCCGGCGTGGCCGAGGTGGCGGTGCTGGGCATGCCGGATCGCAAGTGGGGCGAGGTCGGCGTGGCCGTGGTGGTGCGCAGGCCAGGCACGCCGACGCTGGATGAAGCCGCGCTGCTGGCGCATCTGGAAGGCCGCTGCGCGCGCTACCGCTGGCCGAGGCGAATATTTTTCTGGGACGCCCTGCCCAAATCGGGCTACGGCAAGATCACCAAGAAGGACATCAAGCGCCTGTTGCTCGAGCGCGGCGACATGTCGGAGCTGGCAGACTGACGCCGCAGGCTATATTACGCAACAACCTAACCACAGCAAACGGAGACAAACCATGCAAATCAATCGACGTACCCTTCTCGCAGGCGCGAGCGCTTCAGCCCTGACGCTGTCCACCGGAACGGTGTTTGCGCAAAAGGCGGCCGAGTTCACCTTCAAGTACGGCAACAACCTGCCGGTCTCGCACCCCATGAACACGCGCGCCGCCGAAATGGCCGCCGCCATCAATGCCGAGTCCAAGGGCCGCATCGACTTTCAGGTCTATCCGAACAACCAGTTGGGTAACGACACCGACATGCTGTCCCAGGTGCGCTCGGGCGCGCTGGACTTCTTCACGCTGTCGCCGCTGATTCTGGGCACCCTGGTGCCGGCCGCGCAGGTCAGTGGCGTGGGCTTTGCGTTCAAGGACTACGGCCAGGTCTGGACGGCGATGGACGGCGAACTCGGCGCCCATGTGCGCCGCCAGATCGCCGCCTCGAGCAGCCTGTTCGCGTTCGAGAAGATCTGGGACAACGGCTACCGTCAGATCACCACCAGCACCACGCCCGTGACCAAGCCGGACGACCTCAAGGGTCTGAAGATCCGCATTCCGCCAAGCCCGTTCTGGGTTTCGATGTTCAAGGCCTTCGAGTCCTCGCCGCAGACCATCAACTTCGCCGAGGTCTATTCCGCGCTGCAAACCAAGGTGGCCGACGCGCAGGAAAATCCGCTCGCCATCATCGCCACGGCCAAGCTCAACGAGGTGCAGAAATACTGCTCCATCACGAACCACATGTGGGACGGCTTCTGGTTCCTGGGCAACAAGAAGTCCTTTGACCGCCTGCCCCAGGACCTCAAGGACATCGTGACGCGCAATGTCAATGCCGCCGGCCTGAAGGAGCGCGACGACGTGAAGAAGCTCACCGATGGCCTGGTCGCCGACCTCAAGGCCAAGGGCATGAGCTTCAACAACACCGACGCCGAGCTGTTCCGCGCCAAGCTGCGCGCCTCGGGCTTCTACGCCGAATGGCACAAGAAGTTTGGCGATGAGGCTTGGGGCCTGCTCGAGAAGTACACGGGCAAGCTGGCATGAGCGCAGGCCATCAACCGATGGCCGCTGAATTGCGCGCTGGCTGGCCGGCGCGTCTGGACCAGGCTCTGGGCTGGGCGGTGGAGGTGCCGGCCGCGCTGCTGGTGCTGGCGGACATCCTGGTGCTGTTCGCCGGCGTCGTGTCGCGCTATGTGCTGCACGACCCGTTGCTGTGGTCGGACGAACTGGCCTCCATCCTGTTCCTGTGGCTGGCGATGCTGGGTGCGGTCGTGGCGCTGCGCCGCGGCGAGCACATGCGCATGACGGCGCTGGTGAGTCAACTGAGTTCATCACGGCGTGCCCTGTTGGAGGCCGTGGCCACGATGGCCGCGCTGGCCTTCCTGGCGATGGTGGCCTGGCCGGCCTGGGAGTATGCGTCCGAGGAACTCGCCATCACCACGCCCGCGCTGGAGATCTCCAACCTGTGGCGGGCTGCGGCACTGCCGGTGGGCATTGCGCTGATGGCGGCGTTCGCGTTGTTGCGCTTGTGGCGCAGCGCCCCGCTCAAGCCGCTGCTGCAGGCGCTGGTGATCGTCGCC
Source organism: uncultured beta proteobacterium (assembly GCA_903844215.1). GTDB lineage: Bacteria > Pseudomonadota > Gammaproteobacteria > Burkholderiales > Burkholderiaceae_C > CAIKVZ01. The sequence goes on from CAIMSP010000124.1 coordinate 6,541, forward strand.
GCCATCGTGGCGGCGTTCTGCTTGGCCGCGCCGCTGTTTGCGCAGCTGGGCAAAGCCAATCTGCTGATCTTCTTTGTCGGGGTCGCCGGAGGCTGCGTCTTGGCCGGTGTTCCGATCGGTTTTTGTTTTGGCCTGGCCACCTTTGGCTATCTGGCGCTCACCACCACCATGCCGCTGCCGGTGATCGTGGGCCGCATGGACGAGGGCATGTCGCACCTGATTCTGCTGGCCGTGCCGCTGTTTGTTTTTCTGGGGCTGCTGATCGAGATGACGGGCATGGCGCGCGCCATGATCGCCTTTCTCGCGGCGCTGCTGGGCCACGTCAAGGGCGGGCTGTCCTATGTGCTGATCGGCGCCATGTACCTGGTCTCGGGCATCTCGGGTTCCAAGGCGGCCGACATGGCGGCGATCGCGCCGGCGCTGTTTCCCGAGATGAAGCAGCGCGGCGCCAAACCCGGCGAGCTGGTGGCGCTGCTCGCGGCCACCGGCGCGCAAACCGAAACCGTGCCGCCCAGTCTGGTGCTGATCACCATTGGCTCCGTCACCGGCATCTCGATCGCGGCGCTGTTCACCGGCGGCCTGCTGCCCGCGCTCGTGCTGGGCGTGATGCTGTGCCTGGTGGTGTGGAGCCGCTACCGGCATGAAGACCTGAGCCAGGTGCGGCGTGCGCCCCGGGCCGAAGTTTTCAAACTGTTTGTGATCGCGCTGCCGGCGCTGGCCCTGCCCTTTGTCATCCGTGCGGCGGTGGTGCAGGGCGTGGCCACGGCGACCGAGGTCTCGACCATCGGCATCGCTTACTCGATCATCGCCGGACTGCTGCTGTACCGCCAGTTCGAATGGAAGCGCGTGGGTCCGATGCTGGTGGACACGGCCTCGCTCTCGGGCGCCATCCTGTTCATCATCGGCACGGCCACGGCCATGGCCTGGGGTCTGACGCAATCGGGTTTTTCGCGTTGGCTGGCGCAGTTGATGGCTGCGCTGCCGGGGGGCGTGCCCATGTTTTTGGCGGTCTCGATCGCCGCTTTCGTGGTGCTGGGTTCGGTGCTCGAAGGCATCCCCGCGATCGTGCTGTTTGGCCCGCTGCTGTTCCCGATTGCGCGCCAGTTGGGCGTGCATGAGGTGCACTACGCCATGGTGGTGGTGCTGTCCATGGGGCTGGGCCTGTTTGCGCCGCCGCTGGGCGTGGGCTACTACGCCGCCTGCGCCATCGGGCGCGTCAATCCCGACGAGGGCATGCGCCCGATTCTGGGCTATATGCTGGCGCTGCTGATCGGCACCGTCGTGGTGGCGGCCGTGCCCTGGATTTCGATCGGCTTCCTCTGACGCCTTGCCTGCCCGCGACCATGGCCATCGTTCTCGAGCCAGCGCTCATCAAGGAAGTGGCCGGCAGCAACGCGCTGGTGCTGGATTCGCCGCACAGCGGCACCGCCTATCCTGATGACTTTGGCTTTGCCTGCGACTACGCCACGCTGCGCCGGGCTGAAGACACGCATGTGGAAAAGCTCTACGACTTTGCCCCCGCGCTCGGCGCGGCCTGGGTCGAGGCGTTGTTCCCGCGCAGCTACCTGGATGCCAATCGCAACACCACCGAGCTTGATGTCTCGCTGCTCGATGGCCCCTGGCCCGACGCCATCGCAAGCGACGCGGCGCTGCTGGCCAAGGTGCGCCTGGGCAAGGGCCTGATCTGGCGCAGCACGGACGAGGGCGTGCCGCTGTACGCGCGCCAGCTCAGCGTGGCCGAAGTGCAGTCGCGCATCGCGCGCTGCTGGCAGCCCTATCACGCGGCGGTGAAATCCGCGATCGACGCGGCACATGCGCGCCACGGCTTCAGCATGCATATCAACTGCCACTCCATGCCCGCCGTGTCATCGCGCTACGGCACCGATTTCCCGGGCCTGGTGCACGCGGATTTCGTCGTCGGCAACCGCGACGAGACCAGTTCGAGCGCGGCGCTGGGGCAGTTCATCTGCAGCCAGTTACGCGCGCTGGGTTTTGATGTGGCCTACAACCATCCCTACAAGGGTGTGGAGTTGGTGCGCCGCTACAGCGACCCGGGCGCGCAGCGCCACAGCGTGCAGATCGAGATCAATCGCCGGCTCTACATGGACGAGGGCACGCTGCAGATGCACGCCGGCTTCGCGCCGCTCAAGGCCAGCCTGCACTCGCTGGTGCAAACGCTGGCGCAACTGGACCCGCGCGCGCTGTGATGGAGCCGGTCGATTGCGTGGTCATCGGCGCCGGCGTCGTCGGTCTGGCGGCCGCGCGCGCCCTGGCCCAGGCCGGGCGCGAAGTGCTGTTGCTGGAGGCCGCCGATGCCATCGGCACGGCCACGAGCTCGCGCAACAGCGAAGTCATTCACGCCGGCATTTACTACGCTACCGGATCGTTCAAGGCGCGACTGTGCGTGCAGGGCCGGGCCCAGCTTTATGCCTACTGTGCCGAGCGTGGCATCGGCCATCAGCGCTGCGGCAAGCTGATCGTTGCCACTTCGACGCAAGACGAAGCCAAGCTGCAGGGCATCGTGCAACAGGCCGCGCGCAATGGCGTGAGCGATCTGCAGCGTTTGTCGCGCGCGCAGGCGCTGGCGCTGGAGCCGCAGCTGGAATGCCTGGCGGCGCTGTTGTCGCCCAGCACCGGCATCGTTGACAGCCACGCCTTGATGCTCAGTCTGCTGGGCGACCTGGAGCACGCTGGTGGCCTGCTGGCGCTGAATTCGCCGCTGGACCATGGCGTGTGCAGCGCCCAAGGCATCCGACTGGTGACGCGCGACGGCACCGAGCTGCTGGCCAAGCGGGTGGTGAATGCCGCTGGATTGTGGGCCCAGGGTCTGGCCCAGCGCTTCCAAGGTCTGGACGCGCGCTTCGTGCCACCCATCCATTACGCCAAGGGCAGCTACTTCAGCTTGTCTGGGCGCGCGCCGTTTCAGCGGCTGATCTATCCCGTGCCCGCGCCGGTGGGCCTGGGCGTGCACCTGACGCTGGATCTGGGCGGCCAGGCGCGCTTCGGCCCGGACGCGCAGTGGGTCGATGGGCCCGACGATTTGCAGGTGGACGCGCAGCGCGGCGAGGCCTTCTATGCGGGCGTGCGCAAATACTGGCCCGGCCTGAAGGACGCTGCATTGGCTGCGGCCTACGCCGGCATTCGCCCCATGGTGCGAGGCCCGAACGATCCCGCCGCCGACTTCGTGATTCAGGGCCCGGCACAGCACGGCGTGCCGGGGCTGGTGAATCTTTTTGGCATCGAGTCACCGGGCCTGACCAGTTCGCTCGCGCTGGGCGACTGCGTGCGCGAGTTGTTGCTGGGTGCAAGGTTTGGTCCAAATTGAAACTCGTGCACAGCCCCCTCACCCCCGCCCTCTCCCCGAAGGGGCGAGGGAGAAACCCCAGCGCTCGTGGCGAAGTGGGAGCGGGAGCGACGCGCCAACTCCCTGTCTCGCGTGCGGGAGAGGGCAGGGGTGAGGGGGCCTGCGACATGAAGATACGAAAGAGATGAGCATGCGAAATAATTGGAAATGCCCCGCCCTTGCATGGACCTGGACGCTGGCCGCGATGCTGCTGGTCGGCTGCACCACCGCCCCGGTGGCGCCACCGATCGAAGCACCGGTGCCGGTGCTGCCACCGGTCGTGGTGCCAGCACCGAAGCGGCCGCCGGTGATCGGGCTGGCGCTGGGCGGTGGTGCCGCGCGCGGCTTTGCCCATGTGGGCGTGATCCAGGTGCTGGAGGAGGCGGGCATCCGCCCCAAGCTGGTGGTGGGGACGTCGGCCGGCAGTCTGGTGGCCACGCTCTACGCCAGCGGCAGGAGCGGCGCCCAGTTGCAGCAGGTGGCCGAGAGCATGGAAGAAGCGGCCATCACCGACTGGACGCTGCCGATCTTCACCCGCGGCATGCTGCGCGGTGAGGCGCTGGCGCACTACGTCAACAACCTGGTCAAGGGCCGTCTGATCGAGAACATGAGCTTGCCGCTGGGCATTGTGGCCACCGACCTGAACAGCGGCCTGGGCGTGCTGTTTCGCCGCGGCGACAGCGGCACCGCCGTGCGTGCCTCCAGCTCGGTTCCGGGCGTGTTCCAGCCGGTGAAGATCGGCCTGCGCGAGTACGTCGATGGCGGGCTGGTGTCACCGGTGCCGGTGCGCTACGCCAAGGAGATGGGGGCTGAGTTGGTGATTGCCGTGGACATCTCCAGCATCGCCGAAGGCAACCTGACGGACGGAACCATGCAGATCCTGATGCAGACCTTCACCATCATGGGCAAGAGCATCAACGCCTTCGAATTGCGCGAGGCCGACGTCGTCGTGCAGCCGCTGCAAACCGGTCTGAGCAGCACCGACTTCACGGTGCGCAAACGCGCCATCGAAGCCGGCCGCGCGGCGATGTTGAAGATGCTGCCGCAACTGCGCGCGGCGATCGAGGCGAAGTCCCGATAAGGGCTTGGAGGTCGGGTCTTGCGCCGACTTGCGCGGGGTGTTGCTCCGGTCTTGCGCGGGGTGCGCGCTTGGCCGGGATGTCGCCCCGGCGGACGCGTGGTCTTTATTCGGTCTTGCGCGGAGTGCGCGGCTTTGTCGGGATGTGCGCCCGACTGCGCACTCACTTTTCTTTGCGTCGCCAAAGAAAAGTAAGCAAAAGAAAGGCGCCCCCACTGTCTGCGTCCCTGCGCTTCGCTGCGGGCAACCTGCGCTGCTCGCAGCGAGCGGGGTCGGCCTAAACTCGCCCTGCGGGCTCAAACAACGTCCGCCCTGATCCGCTCTCTGCTGCGCTGCTCGGCGCATCCAGAGGGGGAAGTCCGCAAGCAAAGTCCGAACAGCCTGAATGCAAGACTCCACAAGGACGCGCCGGGGCGCGTCCTTGTGGGCTTGGGCATTTGACTTCGGAATTTGTCTTCGGTCTTCCCGCCGTTATGAGGAGACGAGAAGCGCAGGTGCAGACGGATCAGGGCTGGCGTTGTTTGAGCGAAGCGAGTTTAGCCAGACCCCGGCTGCACCGAGCATCGCAGTGTGGCCGCGCAGCGGCCCGACGAATCCGGCTCGCCTTCTCTTTGCTTACTTTCTCTTGGCGAAGCAAGAGAAAGTGAGTCGCCTGCCGGGGCGAGACCCGGCAGGCCTCGGGCGCAAATCCGGATTGAAAAAGACCACCTCACCCGCCGGGGCGAGACCCGACAAAGCCGCGCACGCCGCGCAAGACCGGCTCAACCCACCCCGTCGGGGCGAGACCCGGCATGCCCCGCGGGCCACGCAACCATCCAGATGCCATTAACGAAAAAAAGGCCTGCAGTTGCAGGCCTTTTTCAGGTCGCCATCGG
>CAIMSP010000125.1 GCA_903844215.1 uncultured beta proteobacterium
CCTAACGCCTGAACGACGTAGCATGCGGCGAGCACGAAGCGCAGGTCGCCGCGGACGTGCCAGCGCGCCGACAGCAGCGCGCCGACGATCACGCCGGCGCCAAAGATCGGCCAGAACATGTCCAGCCAGGCCGACCCCGGCAGGGCCTGGCGCGCGATCACCGGCAGGAAGGTCGCGCTGATGATGTAGCCGAAGCCGGCCAGGCCGTAGGCAACCGCCATGATCGCCAGTTCGCCGCGGCTGTGGGTAGGTTGCGGGCTGTCCGCTCCCGCCGCGGCGTGGGCCTGGGCACTCGGCCGCGGGGAAGCCCCGCGTCCGAAGATGCCCCACACCGCAGCGGTGAGCAGCCATGCCAGCACGCCGAAGATCAGCCAGCCCGTCGCCGCGCGCCAGTGCCAGACCACCATGGCGCTGGCAAAGAGGCCGCTGGCGACGATGCCGGCGCCGGGCCCGGTGTACATCACGCCGCCGAGCGCGGTGGCTTCCAGGCGCGCCAACTGTGCCAGGCACCACCCTGAAGTGAACACGAAGACCACCGCGCTCGCCACGCCTGCGGCAAAGCGTAGCGCTGGCCAGAGCGTCGGCGCGGGCAGCGCCATGCCGACCGTCAGCAGGCCGGTGGCGACCAAGCCGGCGCGGATCAGCACCGGCGCCTGGACGGCCGGCAGCGCTCTCAGGCGCGACCAGATCCACGGCTGGAACGTGCAGAGTAGCGCGCCGACGAGGTAGCCGAAGTAGTTGGCGGTGGCCAGCCAGCTCGCGCCCTGAAGATCGATCACGCGGTCGTCCAGCATCATCGGCAGCAGCGGCGTGAATGCGAATCGGCCGATGCCCATCGCCACCGCCAGCGCAACCGCGCCGGCAAGCGCCACCGCCCAGCGGCCGGCCTCCGTTTGCGCTGGCCCTTCGGCGGGCGGCTGCACCATGCATTGCTCCTGTTGTTGAGGCCGGCTGGCACCGGACGATTTCTTGCCGGATGCTAGCGCGCGGCGTTTTCCATGCCGGTCGGCTCCGCATCGTTGCAGCACCTACGCCCGCTACCATCGCGGCGCGACATGAACAAAGACGGCGAGACTCGAGGCGGGCTGATCTACTCCACCGACGGCGGAAGGATGTGCCCTGCGTGTCGCAGGCCGCTGGCGCAGTGCGCCTGCTCGAAGGCGAAGCCTGCGGGTTCGTCCGACGGCATCGTGCGGGTGTCGCGCGAAAGCCGGGTCGGCAAGAGCGTGACGGTGATACGCGGGCTGGCGCTCGAATCCGCCGCGCTGAACGAACTCGGCAGGCGGCTCAAGGCCACCTGCGGTGCCGGCGGCACGGTGAAGGACGGCGTGGTCGAAATCCAGGGCGACCACCGCGACAAGGTGATGGCCGCCCTTTGCGGCCAGGGCTGGACCGTCAAGCAGGCTGGCGGCTGACACCGCGCTCCGACTGCCCGCGCTCCGACTGCCCTTGAAAGACGACCGGTCAGCCCTATAATCTTGTTTGCTAGCACTCGCCGAGCTTGAGTGCTAACAATCCTCGGTAGCACTGCAGTGCTTCCATGGGTCAATGGCGGAACCGCCCATGGTGCCGCTGTGAGATCCACCAACTCGCCGTCAAACATGAAGGAGATCCAATGAAACTTCGTCCGTTGCACGATCGCGTGATCGTCAAGCGCCTGGAGCAGGAAACCAAGACCGCCTCGGGCATCGTCATCCCCGACAACGCCGCCGAGAAGCCCGACCAGGGTGAAGTGCTGGCCGTCGGCCCGGGCAAGCGCAACGACAAGGGTGAATTGAACCCTATGAACGTCAAGGTTGGTGATCGCGTTCTGTTCAGCAAGTACGGCGGCCAACCTGTCAAGGTCGATGGCGAGGAGTTGCTGTCGATGCGCGAGGACGACCTCTTCGCAGTTGTCGAGAAGTAGTCGCCGGAAAGGCGGCTCACTTTCGTCACCGGCTCATTTCGCGCAGCGAAGCTAAGGGCTGTAAGCCCGGCCGAAGACAGAAGTAGGTCGCCGGCCCACGATCCTCTTTCAAAGTACAGATTTCGGAGAAACAAAATGGCAGCAAAAGACGTTGTTTTCGGCGCAGATGCGCGTCATCGCATGGTTGAAGGCGTAAATATCCTTGCCAACGCGGTCAAGGTCACGCTCGGCCCCAAGGGCCGCAACGTGGTGCTCGAGCGCAGCTACGGCGCGCCCACGGTCACCAAGGACGGCGTGTCGGTGGCCAAGGAAGTCGAGCTCAAGGACAAGCTCCAGAACATGGGC
>CAIMSP010000126.1 GCA_903844215.1 uncultured beta proteobacterium
GAACGCACTGATTTTTCTGCTGATCACGAACTTTGAATGGAGCCCTTGCATGCATGAAGCACTCAGCCCGAAAGGGCTGCCAGCGCGCGCCGGCGTGGGCTTGAAGCCGCAGCACTTCCAGGAGGTGCTGGCGCGCGAGCAGGCGGTGGGCTTCTTTGAGGTTCACGCCGAGAACTACATGGTCGCCGGCGGCCCCTTTCATCACTACCTGAGCCAGATCCGTGAGCGCTACGCGCTGTCGATGCACGGCGTGGGCCTGTCCATCGGCGGCGAAACGCCGCTGGATCTGGCGCACCTGGACCGGCTGGCGGCGCTGCTGGCGCGCTACCGGCCGCAGTCGTTCTCTGAGCATCTGGCCTGGGCCAGTCATGGCGATGTGTTCCTCAACGACTTGCTGCCCGCGCCCTTCAACCCGCAGACGCTGAATCGCGTCTGCGAGCACATCGACCAGGTGCAGCAGCATCTGCGCTGCCGCATGCTGCTGGAAAACCCCGCCACCTATGTCGAATTTGCCGCGAGCAACATGATGGAGACCGAGTTCATCGCCGAAGTGCTGCGCCGCACCGGCTGCGGCCTGCTGCTGGATGTGAACAACGTTTACGTGTCCTGCACGAACCACCAGCGCGACCCCTATGCCTACCTCGATGCCTGCCTCGCGGCCATCCCGACCTCGTCCATCGGCGAAATCCATCTGGCCGGTTTTGCCAGCGACAGCGACGCCGCAGGCGCGCCGCTGCTGATCGACAGCCATGGTGCGCCCGTGGCCTCGGCCGTTTGGGAGCTGTACGCCTACACGATGGCGCGCACCGGCCCGATCGCCACGCTGATCGAGCGCGACAACGACGTTCCGGCGCTGCCGGTGCTGCTGGAAGAAGCGCACCGGGCCGAGCAGATCATGGGGGGCGACATGAGCCGCGGGCGCGCTGCCCAGGCGCATGGCGCGAAACCTGGCTCATGAGCACGCAGCAGGAATTTTTCGATGCGCTGCTGGCTGCGGACAGCGCCGAGGCGCCCTGCCCGCCGGGCCTGCTGAGCTGGAACCAGTCCGACCCGGCGCGCCGGTTTGCGGTTTACCGCAACAACGTGCTGAGCTCGCTGATCGACGCCCTGGCACAGGGCTTTCCGGTGCTGCAGCAACTCGTGGGCGAGGAATTTTTCCGGGCCATGGCGAAGATGTTTGTGCGCGCCCAGCCGCCGCGCTCGCGCATTCTGGCCTTCTACGGCCAAGAGTTTCCCGCCTTCGTCGAGGCCTTTGCGCCGGCCGCGTCCCTGCCCTATCTGGCCGATCTGGCGCGCCTGGAAATGCTGCGCATCCAGGCCTACCACGCCGCCGACGCGACAACGCTGGCGCCGCAGGACATCGGCGCGGCGCTGGCCGACGAGGCCGGTCTGGGCGAACTGCGTTGGGTGCTGCACCCGTCGGTGGCGGTGCTGCGCTCGCGCCATGCCGTGGTCTCGCTGTGGGGCGCGCATCAGGGCCTGCTGGAGATCACCACGGTGAACCCGGCGCTGGCGCAGACCGCTCTGGTCGTTCGGCTCGGGCTCGAGGTCAGCATCGTCGGCATCGCCGAGGCCAGCGGCTTCTTCATCGAGCAGTTGCTGCAGGACGTCAGCCTGGGTCAGGCCGCAGCGGCAAGCGAAGACCGATTCCCGCAGTTTGAACTGAGCACCGCCTTGGGCACGCTGCTGCACTGGCACTGCGTGAGTGCCTTCAAGACAGCGTCCCTGCTGGGCTGACGCCTTGCCGTGTGACCTTGCGCTATCATCCTTGCAGGTCGTCCGCGAGCCACGCACAGGTGTTTGACACTGCGTCCCTGCGCTCGCGTTCACGCTCCTTTGGTTTGCGGCGCCGATCAACTTTGCGCCGTGGGCGGGCCACTTTTTTCTGTGCAACGGAACCTATGGAAACCAAATGGCTTGAGGATTTTGTCAGTCTGGCTGAGACCCACAGTTTCAGCCGATCGGCACAGTTGCGCCATGTGACGCAGCCGGCCTTCTCGCGGCGCATTCAATCGCTCGAAGCCTGGGCCGGGACCGATCTGGTGGACCGCAGCTCCTACCCCACGCGGCTGACCAAGGCGGGCGCCACGCTGTACACGCAATCGCTGGAAATGCTGCAGGCGCTGCAGAGCACGCGTGCCATGCTGCGCGGCTACCACGCTGCCGGAAACGACGTGCTCGAATTTGCCGTCCCGCACACGCTGGCGCTGACGTTTTTCCCGGCCTGGCTGTCGGAGCTGCGGGGGCAGTTCGGCCCCATCAAGAGCCGCCTGATTGCCTTGAATGTGCACGACGCCGTGTTGCGTTTGGTGGAGGGAAGCTGCGACCTGCTGCTGTCCTACCACCATGCATCCCAACCGGTGCAACTCGACGCTGACCGCTTCGAGATGCTGACGCTGGGCCAGGAGGTGCTGGCGCCTTATGCGCGCCCGGATGCCACGGGTGCGGCGATGTTCCAACTGCCGGGGAAGGCCGGTCAACCCGTGCCCTATCTGGGCTACGCGCCTGGCGCCTATCTGGGGCTGGTGGTGGACCTGATTCTCAAGCAGTGCGCCACGCCGATCCACCTGGACCGGGTATATGAGACCGACATGGCCGAAGGCCTCAAGGCCATGGCGCTGGAAGGGCACGGCGTGGCCTTTTTGCCTTACAGTGCAGTGCGCAAGGAGCTGCGCGCCAAGAAACTCGTCAGTGCGGCTCCCAAGGAGATGGACGCATTGAAGATGACGCTGGACAGACGCATCTACCGGGAGCGCCCGCACGCCCACCAGGAGCCCAAGGGGGCGGCCCAGGCGCTGTGGAAGTTCTTGGCCAACACTTGAATCGAACTTTGCAATCACAACCTGGAACCTCAGCATGCAACTATTTTCCCGGACCCTGAAAATGTCCCTCTTGGTATTCGGCCTGGCAACGACGGCACAGGCACAGACGGTGTTGCAACGGGTTGAAAGCGGCGGCAAACTGGTCATCGCGCACCGCGAGTCTTCGATCCCGTTCTCCTACGTCGATGCCGACAAGAAGCCCGTGGGCTATGCCGTCGATCTTTGTTTGAGGATCGCCGAGGCGATACGCAAGAAGACGGGGATGAAGAACATGGCGGTGGCCTTTCTTCAGGTCACGCCGAGCAACCGGATTGCGATGGTGGAGCAGGGCAAGGCCGATCTGGAGTGCGGCTCCACCACGAACAACGCCGAGCGCCGGCTCAAAGTGAGCTTCACCATTCCCCACTTCATCACTGGCGCGCGCCTGCTGGTGCGTGCCGACAGCAAGATCGAGCGCCTGCAAGACATGGAGGGCAAGAAGCTCGTCTCCACCAAAGGCACGACGCCGCTGGCGGCAGCGGAGCAGGCGAACCGCGAGCGCATGCTGCACATCACGATCCTGGAGGCGCCCGATCACGCCAAGGCGGTCGAGATGGTGGAAAAGGGCGAGGCAGACGCCTTCGTCATGGACGACGTGCTGCTGTTCGGCCTGGCCGCGAACCGGGCCAATCCGGCCGCACTCAAGGTGGTGGGCAAGTTCATCACCACCGAACCGCTGGCGATCATGTTGCCCAAGAACGACCCCGAATTCAAGAAACTGGTGGACGAGGAGGTGCGCCGACTGATACAGAGCCGGGAGATCTTTGCGATCTACGACAAGTGGTTCATGAAACCCATCCCGCCCAAGAACACCGCCCTGAACCTGCCCGTGAGCTACCTGCTGCACGACTCCTGGAAGTACCCCACCGACTTCGTGCCCTTCTGAGACATTAGGGGACAGGGTTATTGGGGGGTGAGTCGGCCTGCGCAATTTGGGACAATGCGACCCATGCCTTCCCAAATCACCATCACCCGACCCGACGATTGGCACCTGCACGTGCGCGACGCGCAGGCACTCGACACCGTCGTTCCCCATACGGCGGCGCAGTTTGGCCGCGCCATCATCATGCCCAACCTGCGACCCCCGATCACGACGACGGCGCAGGCGCTGGCCTACAAGCAGCGCATCCTGGCGGCCGTGCCCCAGGGCCTGGACTTCGAGCCGCTGATGACGCTGTACCTCACCGACAGCCTGCCCGCCGACGAGATCGTGCGCGCGCATGACGCGGGCGTGGTGGCGCTCAAGCTCTACCCGGCCGGCGCCACCACGCACAGCGACGCCGGCGTCACGGATCTGCGCAAGACCTACGCCACGCTGGAGGCGATGCAGCGTCTGGGCATGCCACTGCTGGTGCACGGCGAGGTGACCTCGCCCGAGGTCGATCTATTTGATCGCGAAGCGGTGTTCATCGAGCAACAGTTGATCCCGCTGCGGCGCGATTTTCCGGAACTCAAGATCGTGTTCGAGCACATCACCACGCAAGAGGCGGCGCAGTACGTCGCCGAGGCCGACCGCTTCGTCGCCGCCACCGTCACCGCCCACCATCTGCTGTTCAACCGCAATGCCCTGTTCACCGGCGGCCTGCGGCCCCACTACTACTGCCTGCCGGTGCTCAAGCGCGAGGTCCATCGGCTCGCGCTGCTGCAGGCCGTGCGCAGCGGCTCGCCCAAATTCTTTCTGGGGACCGACAGCGCGCCGCACCCGGCGCAGTTGAAAGAACACGCCAGCGGCTGCGCCGGTTGCTACACGGCGCACGCCGCGCTGGAGATGTACGCCGAAGCCTTCAACGCCGCCGGCGCGCTCGATCGCCTGGAAGGCTTTGCCAGTTTCCATGGCCCGGCCTTTTACGGCCTGGCGCGCAACAGCGGCAGCGTCACGCTCAAGCGCGAGTCCTGGGTCAGCCCGGAGAGCTTCGCGTTTGGTCAGGCCCAACTCAAGCCGCTGCGCGGCGGCGAGTCCTTGCCCTGGCGCATGGTCTGACTTTTACGCTCAGGCCACGCACCATGCCGACCCTGGTCATGCTCAATCGCCAAGCCGGTGGCGGTCGCGCCGCGCGTTTGCAGCGTCCCATGGAGCAGTGGCTGGCACAGCACGCCCCGGGCACGGAGTTGGCTCTGCCGACCAGCGTGGAACAGGCGCGTGAGCGATTGCGCCAGTTGCCCAAGGCGAGCCGGGTGATCGTGGTCGGCGGCGACGGCACTTTGAACCAGCTGCTTGCGGCGCTGCTGGAGCAGGGGCATACGCTGGGCCTGGTTGCCTGCGGCAGCGGCAACGACACGGCGCGGGCGCTGGGCTTGCACCGCGTGGCCTGGGCGGACGCGCTGGCCCACGCGCTGCAGGGGCAGCCCCGCGCCATGGACGTGGGCCAGGCACGCTTTGACGTGAATGGCGCGACCGCCTGCGTGCCCTTTCTCTCCAGCTTCACCGTGGGTTTTGATTCATCGGTTGGGCTGCGCGCCTTGAACGGCCCGCGCTGGCTGCGCGGTTTGCCGCGCTATCTGCTGGCCACGCTGCGTGAACTGGCGCACTTGCGCACCTGGGAGCTGCAGGTGCAGATCGACGGGCGCATCGTGCACGATGGCGTCGCGCTGTTTGCCTCCACCCTGAACACGCCCAGCTTTGGCAGCGGCATGCCCGCCGTGCCGCACGCCGCCATCGACGACGGGCAACTCAACCTGCTGCTGGCCGGGCGCTTTGGCCGCACCGGCACGGCGCTGATGCTGCCGCGACTGCTCGCGGGTTGGCACCTGAGCCACCCGCGCGTGCAAACCCAGGGCTTCGCGCAGCAGTGGTTGCGCGCGAGCACGCCGGTGCCGCTGGCGGCCGACGGCGAATATCTGGGCGAGACCCAAGAGCTTGAATTGCGCGTGCTCGCGGCGGCGCTGCCGGTGGTGCGCGGACCGGCGGCCTGAGCCGCGTGGCTCAGGGGTCGCCCACCCGCGCTCCCCGTCGTCTCAGCCGATGTCCTGCGCCGCGCCGGCCAACGGGGACTGGCGCCTGGCGTAGTCTTGGTGGATCAGGTTGCCCAACAGCACCGTCGTCAGACCCCCGCCCAGGCCGTCAGAACCGCCTCCAGCGACGATATCGGGAACGATCTTGATACCACCCTTGGCAAGCGCCTCGGCGACCTGCACGACGGCAAAATTGCCGGCCTCCATGGAGCTGACCTTTTGCTTGATGACCTCGGCCTCGGCGCCACCCACGGCCAGAATCTTGGCGCCTTCGGCCTCGCCCACGGTGCGCAGCACGGTGGCATCGGCTTCGGCGTTGATGGTCTTGCTCTTGGCGTTGCCTTCGGCAAACTTCACCGCCGCATTCGCCTCGAACGCGGCAATCGTCACCTTGCGCTCGGCGTCAACGACGCGGGCCTGGGTCGCCGCCAGCGCCGTGGCCTGCTCGAGTTCCTGGCGCACGCCCTGGGCCTGGCGCTGGGTCTCATAAGTCACGCGTTCCTGCTCGGCGATCTTGCGGTCGGTCAGCGTGCGCATCAGCGCGTCCGGGGGCACGATGTCGCCGATCAGCGTGTCCACCGCACCCACGTTGTACTCCTGCAAGGCGGCCGAGATGGAACTGCGCGCCTCCTCCTGGCGCAGGGAGCGGTTCTTCAGGAAATCAATGATGTCGCTGCCCTGCGCCGCGTTGCGGAAGTAGTTGCCGATGGTGGGCTCCAGCACCTGCGTCACCAGCGCGCTCATGTCGCCAAAGCGGGCGATCACCTTGGGTGCGTCGTTGCGCGGAATGTGGATGATCTGCGACACGTCCAGATTGAACTTGAAGCCGTCGGCCGAGCGCACCGTGATGGTGGACAGATTCGCGTCGAGCTTGTGCGCCTCGCTTTTGTCGTCGGCCCAGTTCAGCACCACGTTGGCCGTGGGCACGTTCACCACCTTGTGCGTGTTCGGGTTGATCGGGTACTTGCCGGGGTCCAGGGGATCGACGCACACGCCTTTTTCACCCTTGGAGACCAGGTTGCCGTGCTTGAAGGTCTCACCCGTCACGTCTTTGCCCTCCTTGCCCACATAGGCAATGACCACGCCCACGTTGGCGATCGGCACCGTCGTCATCTCGACGATTTCCACGGTCACGAAGCGCGGGTTCAGGAAGTAGCGCCCGGCCAGCAGCACCTGCTCCTGCAGGCCTTTGAAGCCGCCGTTGGCAATGAATTTGTCCGGGTCCTGGAACATGTCGTGGCCGGCGACTTCGCCGCCGGCAATTTCACCCGTGGGCAGCGGCGCGCCTTCCTTCACGGTCACGACGCCGATCTTGTTTTCCGGGATATCGATCACGTCCACCAGGCGCACATCGAACAGCACCGGGTTGATGCGGTAGTTGCCCGGTGGCATGAGCTTGACCTGGGGTCCGCGCTCGCCGCCACCGTCCAGGAACGACTTGGCGTTCTGGTAGGAGTCGCATTCAATGCCCTTGGCGATGATGCGGCCAATGGGCAAGGGGTTGCCGTCATGGGCCTCCACCACACCCAGCTTTCCCTGCGGAATTTCGGTGGCGTCGGCCAAGGCGACGGTGAACAGCAAGGGGTTGATGCGGTAGGTGCCTGGCGGAATCACCTTCATCTGCGGCCCACGCTCGCCGCTGCCCAGCAAGAAGGCCCGCGCGTCTTGAAAATAGTCGCAATCCACGTCGCGTGCGATCACCCGCCCGCTGGGCAAAGGCTTGCCGTCGCAGGCCTGGACCACGCCCACCTTGCCCTGCGGAATGACCTCAAAGGGAATCAGCTCGATGGCGTACTGCCAGGGCCACAGCCCCATGTGCAGGCCCGGCGCCAGACTGTCCGCCTGGTAGCCGGCCTCACCCTGGAGCGCCACGATTTGCCCGTTGGGCAGCTTGCTGTTGGCACCGAAGATGACGAACTTCTTGGTCACCGTTCCGATGCTGTCGTCGGGCACGATGATGACGCCAAACAGCCACAGCACCTGGCGCCACAAGACGGCCGCAGCGAGCAGCAGCACAACCGTCACGACCAGCGCCAAATTTCCCATGATGTATTCCATGTGCACTCCTTTGATAGAAATCGTTTTAGATTCGAACGCAGCGTAACTTGCAGTGGCAAGCGAATCACCGCGATGCAATGACTCTGACACCCCGAGACGACAGGGTGCTGTCGGCCAAGCCCCGCCACCGGCGTTGAGGCTTAACCGTTGACGGATTCTGTTGCGTCAATTGCACTTGAGCGGATAGTTCTTGTAGACCGCAAACGGCTGTTGGCACACATTGCCCCCGCCGTCAACGATAAGTCCAGGGGTACCTGGCTGGTCGCCGAACCAGGGCGCGAAGGCCGGCAAGCCGAATTGGTTGTTCTTGAACAGGTTGTTGCCATAGCCGAACTGTGATGCTGTCGGAGACAGCTCGCCCGGCATGGGGCGAGAGGAGCCGTTGTAGCCCATGTTGTCGTAGATGGGGATCTGCGCGCCGAAGCTGGGCAAGCCACCGCTCCCTATCGGGTTGATCAGTTCGTTGCCCTCGAACACGTTGTCCTTGAAATAAATCATGGTGTCAGCCGGCATTCGCTTCAGGAAGTCCCAGGCCGCCGGTCGCATGGCGCCATCGCGTTTGAATTCAAAGAGGTTGCCCGACTTCTCGACCTTGTTGAAGGATACCGTGTTGCCCAGGATGCTGCTCCAGTACCAGCCGCCGATGCCGCAATAGCCTGCGCGCACAATGTGGTTGCCGCGAATCGTGGACGACGCCAGCGTGCCGTTGGACTCGATGCCGCAGTCCCAGACGTTCTGAATCTGGTTGTTCTCGATCAGCGCGTCGCTTTCGTCTCCGAGAACGATGCCTTCGTCCGCCCCGGCCTGGTCATTGAACAGGCGCGTGGCCAGATTCCCATCCCAGGCGCCATCGAGCGTGTTGTTGAAGATCCGCGTGTGCACGCCATCACTGCTTGCGACCACGGCCGCCGAAGTCTGGCTAGGCGCCTGCAGCCGGTTATTCGAAATGGTGTTGCTGACGCTGTAGTTCTGCCAGTACACGCCCGCCACCACGTTGTTGTCGAACACGAAACGACTGCTGTTCCACACTTGGAAGGCTGCAATCTGCGACTTGTCGGGGTACGACATCGTATTGCCGGAAAACGTACCAAGGGCGCTATCGGTGACATTGAGATAGAAGGCCGTGAACCGGCAGTTCTTGACGGAGAAATTCTGCACGTTTTGCACCGACAGCGCGGCCGCGAAGGTCGTCAAATTCGCCAGGATGGCGTGACCCTGGCAATCGAGTTGCACCGCCGAGGTGTCGTGGATCGCGATGCAGTCCGTCAACTTTTCGTTGGGCCCGACGTCGGCGTTTAATACGTAGCTTCCGCCTGCCGTAATCTCGCCACAGGCACTCACTGCGGTGGGCGTTGCAGTCGGCGTCACGGTCATTTTCGCGGCGGCACTGGCCACTACTGCGGCGCTGTTGCTCACCTGCACCGAATAGCCGACACCGTCGTCGCCGTAAGGCAGGGGCGCGATCTTGAGCGTGTCCGCATTCGCGCCCACGATCCGAATCCCGGCGCGAAACCATTGGTAGCTCAGCGGCTGCGAGCCCTTCGAGTGCACTTTGAGGGTCACACCGGATCCCACCGTGGCTGAGGTGGTCAGGGGCTGTAGGTCAATGACAGGAGGCAGGGCATTCACCGTCAACGCAGCGATCTGGCTGGTCACGCTGCCGCCGGCATTGCTGACCACCACACTGTATTGCGCGCCCGTGTCCGCCAGTGTCAGCGCAGCCGTCGTGTAGCTCGCACCGTTGGCGCCGGCAAGGGCAACGCCGTTTCTTTGCCACTGATAGGCCAGGGGTGCCGTTGCGCTGGCGGTGACGCCAAAGGTGGCTGTCGCACCGTCGTCAACCGTGACTGGCAACGGCTGCGTCGCCACCACCGGGGCCGTTGGAATCACGGGAGCGGGCGGTGAGCTGCTGCCGCCGCCACAGCCGCTCAAGGCGAACACTGTGGCTGTGACGAGTGCCCACAACCCAACACGGGAAATAGCGATTTTCATTTGTTGCCCACCCCAAATCTATTTCCTATTCGACGGCCCGTGAGGCCGTCGCGTCTATCGCCGCTTCGGCGGCGCGGGCGCGATCCTAAGCGGTAAGTCAGCAAATGACAATTGCCCCAAAGGGCAAACTCGGAAATATATTTCCGCTTGCCGAACAGTGGTCTGTTGACGCCGCTCGCACTTTGCGCGCTCGGGCAGTTTGCAATTCGAACCGGTCAAACCTCAAGCGTTCACGGATTCTCGATGCGCGACGAGCGGCTCTGGCGACCACTGGCGTTGAACGCCGCCACGCGAATCACGCCCTGGGCCGCGATCGGTCCGCGCACGAGCGGGCTGGTGGCCTTGGGTTCGCTGCCGTCGCTGGTGTAGCGCAAGGCGAAGCCGGGGAACTGCTGGTTCACCTGCACCTTGCCGTCAACGATTTGCAGTCCCGGCGGTGCGATCCGGTACTGCACACCAGGGAGCTGGGCGTCGAGTTGCGGCAGCACGCGCTGGCCCAGTTGATTCACAAACGCTGACCAGTCGGCGTCATGCAGGCGCTTGGCCTTGGCCAGGTCGCGCTCCTGCGTCCACGCCGGGTCCGTGGCCCAGGCGCGCTCGGCCAAGGCCAGCATGCGCGGCATCAGCAGGTAGTCCATGAGGTCGCGCGAACGCACGGTTTCGCTGAACAGCACGCCCTCCAGGCCCAGGATCTGGCGCTGACCATAGTCGGTCAAGCCGTCCAACCCCGGCTTGGGTGTGGCGTCGGTGGGCGACTTGCGCGTGGAGTCGAAGGGGATGAAATCGAACACCGTGTCCAGGTCGGTGTACGCGGCCCAGTTCACGCCCGGCTCATCCGGGTTCTTGTTGTACGCCATGTCGAAATACAGGTTCGTCGCCGGCGCCAGAATCGCCTGGTAGCCCGCGTTCGCCATGCGGTAAGCGAGGTCTTCGGCGTCGTCCAGGTTGTTCCAGACGTAGAGCCTGAAGCGGCTGTGCGTGAAGGTCGGGTTCGGGATCAGCTTGTTCTCGCCGCGCAGCTTGACCTTGCGCGCGCCCAGTTCTTCCCAGCCCGAAGCCACGAGCCCATGGCGGCTCAGCATCCGGTTCACACGCGCGTAAAAATAGTCCCAGACCTCGGCTGTGCCGGCGAGCTGTTCGCGCTGCATCAAGGCGCGTGTCGCCGGGGATTTTTCCCAGGCGCCGTTGGGCAACTCGTCCGCGCCGACGTGAATCGTGTTGAGCTTCACGCCGGCCTGTTGGTGCAGCGCCACCACCTGGTCCAGCACGCGCTGGATGAAGGCATAGGTCGAGGGCAGACCGGGGTTCATCACATGGTCGGTGTAGAGCTGGGGCGAGCGGTAAACCGACTTGTCGTCCAGGTCACTGATCAGGTACTGGGCCGCGTCCTTGCGCCCGGCCTTTTGCAAATGGAGAAATCTGCTTTCCATCGCCTTGACGGCGGCGCGCGCGTGGCCCGGCATTTCGATTTCCGGTATCACTTCGATGTGCAGTGCAGCGGCGTAACGCAGGATGTCGATGTAGTCGGCCGCACTGTAGAAGCCGCTGCCAAAGGCGTCGTTCACATCGGGGCCGGAGCCGTAGGCGGGTGGCAGAAACTCGTTCCCTTCCAACGTGTGGCCACGCCGGGCGCCCACGCTCGTGAGCTCGGGCAGGCCGGGAATTTCCAGGCGCCAGCCTTCGTCGTCGGTCAGGTGAAAGTGGAATTTGTTGAGCTTGTAGCGCGCCATCAGATCGAGCAAGCGCAGCACCGTGGCCTTGGGTTGAAAGTTGCGCGCCACGTCGAGTTGCAGGCCGCGGTAGCCAAAGCGCGGCGCGTCGCGCAGGCGCAGCGCTGCCAGCGTCAGACCCTGCTGGGGCTGCGGCTGCAGCGGCAGCAACTGGCGCAGCGAGCGCAGGCCCAGGGCCACCGCAGCGGCCGAATTGCCCTTGAGCGTGATGCCCGTGACTGGGTCGATGTTCAGCTCATAGGCTTCGGCTGAAGTCTGACCGGTGAGCGGCGCAATCGCCAACTGCACACCGGGCGCGGCGCTGGTGGTTTTCGCGGACCCGAAGAAGGGTTGCAGCAGCGCCTTGGTGAGCGCGACTTCGGCTTTCAAATTTGCCAGGCCGTGCACGGCGGGCATCGCCGTCCAATGCAGTGCCCCCGCAGCGCGCTCGAACTGCTGCGGCGTCGGGAACACCGGCGCCAAGACGTCTGGCGCCAGCTCGGCGATGTTGGCATTGCGCTTGAATTGCTGCTGCGCCGTGATCACGGGCATGGGGTCGCTGGCGCCGTGGTCCCATTGTTCGGCTCGGATGAAGGGCGCCAGGCTGTAGTCGGCGAGGGCCTGGCCCACGGCCGGTGCCTCGTCATAAACGATGTAGGGACCGGTGGGCCCCTTGGCCGTCTTGACCATGATCTCCGGATGGAAAAATGACAGGCGCGTGCTCTGCCCCTTGGCCAGGGCCGCAAAACCTGCCGTCGGCCGGAAGCGATACCAGGTGCCGCTCACGCGCTCCAGCACGAAGGCCCCCTCCACCTCCTTCAGGTCCACCCCCGCGACGCAGTTGAAGTAGATGGCCCAGCCCTGTGCGGGCAGGGCTTTGTCGGCCAGGTTGGTGAGCGTGAACGACGACCAGGAGCGGCCACCGGGGTTGTCGGGCGTGAACACGTTGCGCTGCACTTCCCAACGCAGTTGCAGTGGCGCGGCCGGCGCGGCACGCGCCACGAGCGACGCGCCCAGCAGCAGCGTGACCAGCACCATCCCGAGGGCCTTGCCCCAGCGCTTCATTGGCATGACGATTCCCTTCATCTGGTGAGGACAGAGCACGCGTGGTCTGCGGCGCAATGACTCAGGATTTCCTGAACTTGAACAACACCGTCTTGCCCGCTTCCACCGCGCCGCTGGCCACCTGCGTGAGTTCGCCAAACTCGTCGGCGTTGGAGAGCACGACCGGGCTGATGGTCGAGACCGCGTGCGCCGCCAGGTAATCGAGGTCGAGTTCCAGCACCGGGTCCCCGGCCTTCACGTCGGCGCCGACCTGCGCCAAGCGCTTGAAACCCTGGCCGCCGAGATTGACGGTCTCGATGCCGATGTGCACGATGATCTCGGCGCCGGCCTCGGTCACCAGGGCGAAGGCATGGTTGGTATTGAAAATGCTCACCAGTTTGCCGGCGCAGGGCGCCACCACCAGTTTGCCCGTGGGGCGGATGGCCACGCCCTCGCCCACGGCCTTGCTCGCAAAGGCCGCGTCGGGCACGTCGGCAAGGGCCACGACTTCGCCACTGACGGGCGCCAGCAGCACGGTCTGGGCGTCGGCGGCGGCATGCACCGCAGCAACAGCAGGCAAAGCAGCGGCAGCAGCGCGCGCTGGCGCGGCGGCGGCTGGCGCGGCAGGGACACCGGCCAGTTGCTGGCGCAGCGCATCGGCGATGAGCTCGGCCCTGGGCCCCACGACGATCTGCACGCTTTGCTGATTGAGCTTGATGACGCCGCTGGCGCCCAGGCTTTTCGCCCCCGCCGTGTCCACCTGGTCTGCGTCCTTCACCGTCAGGCGCAGCCGGGTGATGCAGGCATCCACGTTGACCACGTTGGCGGCGCCGCCGATGACGCTGAGATACGCCTGCGCCAACTCTGCCGTGCTGCCCGACGACGAGACCACGGCGACGTTCAGCGCCCCGACTTCGTCATCTTCACGACCCGGGGTTTTGAGATCGAGCGCCCTGATCGCGGTGCGAAACACAAAGTAATAGACGCCGAAGAACGCCACCCCTTGGACGATCAGCATGGCCCAGTGATTGGCCAGCGGGTTGCGCGACGACAGCACCATGTCCACCATGCCGGCGCTGAAACCGAAGCCCGAAATCCAGTGCATGCTGGCGGCGATATACACCGACAGTCCGGCCAGGACGGCGTGCAGCACATACAACAGCGGCGCCACGAACATGAAGGAGAACTCCAGCGGTTCGGTCACGCCGGTGAAGAAGGAGGCAAAGCCCGCGGCGATCATGATGGAGGCCACGCGCGCCTTGTTCTGCGCCTTGGACTGGTGGTAGATCGCCAGCGCCGCGCCGGGCAAACCGAACATCATGATCGGGAAAAATCCGGCCTGGTACATGCCGGTCACGCCCAGCACCGCCTTGCCCTCGGCCAGCGATTTCGCGCCGCCCAGGAAGTTGGGGATGTCGTTGATGCCGGCCACGTCAAACCAGAACACCGAGTTCAGCGCGTGGTGCAAGCCGATGGGGATCAACAGGCGATTGAAGAAGGCGTAGATGCCTGCGCCCGCCGGGCCCATGTCCTTGATGCTCATGCCAAAGGCCACGAGGCCGTTGTAGATCACCGGCCAGACCGCCATCAAGGCGAAGGCCACGAAGATCATGACGAAGGACGTGACGATGGGCACGAGCCGGCGCCCGCTGAAGAAGGCCAGCGCCTTGTGCAGTTCCACCTGGCTGAAGCGGTTGTACAACTCGGCTGCGATGACGCCGCTCAGGATGCCGACAAACTGGTTGTGGATCTTGCCAAAGGCCTTGGGCACTTGCTCCAGCGGGATGCCCTGGATTTGCGCCACCGCGCCCGGCGACAGCAGGCTGGTCAGCACGTAATAGCCCACGAGCCCGGCGAGCGCCGCCGCTCCGTCCTTGTCCCGCGACATGCCGTAGGCCACGCCCACGGCGAACAGGATGGACATGTTGTCGATGATGGCCGCGCCGGCCTTGATCAACAGCGCTGCGGCCGCACTGCCCGAGCCCCAGCCCTGGGGGTCGATCCAGTAGCCAATGCCCATCATGATGGCCGCAGCCGGAAGCGTCGCCACCGGCACCATCAGTGCCCGGCCAATTTTTTGCAGATAACCCAGAATATTCACGCAAGTCTCCTGTTTCAAATTCCTTGTTCACCCTCACCCCGCCCTCTCCCGCAAGCGGGCGAGGGAGCAAGACCCAGGCCGGCTGCAGCTCTTCCTCCCTCGCCCCCGCCCTCGGGGGAGAGGGCCGGGTGAGGGGTGATCT
This sequence comes from uncultured beta proteobacterium, assembly GCA_903844215.1. GTDB lineage: Bacteria > Pseudomonadota > Gammaproteobacteria > Burkholderiales > Burkholderiaceae_C > CAIKVZ01. The sequence continues at coordinate 14,860 of CAIMSP010000126.1, forward strand.
CAATCGGCGAATGCCGCCAGGCGCGCGCGCACTTGCGCCGTGGTTCCGAATTGAATCACTTCCTGCGCCAGCCCCTGGCACTCGGCCAGCGACAGGCGCCGCAGCAGCGCCTTGATCGCCGGGATCGCCGGCACCGACACCGACAACTCGCTCACGCCCAGGCCGATCAACACCGGCACGGCCATGGCGTCCGAGGCCAGACTGCCGCACACGCCAACCCATTTGCCGTGCCGCGCCGCGCCTTCACAGCTCAGGGCAATCATCTTCAGCACAGCGGGGTGCAAGCCATCGGCCTGCTTCGCCAGCTTGGGATGGCCCCGGTCCATGGCCAGCGTGTACTGCGTCAGGTCGTTGGTGCCGATGGAGAAGAAGTCGGCCTCGCGCGCAAACTGTTCGGCCAGCAGCGCCGCCGAGGGCACCTCGATCATGATGCCGACCTTGACGTCGCGCTGACCGGTGGCGGCCACTTCTGCGGCGAGCAAGGCCTTGGCCGCGCGCAGCTCTTCGAGCGTGGCGATCATCGGAAACATGATGTGCAGCCGGGCCTGACCCGAGGCACGCAGAATGGCGCGCAACTGGGTGCGAAACATCTCCGGCTGATCCAGGCTCACGCGCACGCCGCGCAGACCCAGGAAAGGGTTGTCCTCTTTCGGCAGCGGCAGGTAGGGCAGGGGCTTGTCGCCGCCCACGTCCAGCGTGCGGATCACCAGCGTGCGCTGCGGCCCCAGGGCTTGCGCCACGGCGATGTAGGCGGCGGCCTGTTCGTCCTCGCTGGGCGCGGTGTCGCGCTCGTCGAACAGAAATTCGGAGCGCAGCAGGCCCACACCCTCGCCGCCCAGCGCCACGGCCTCGCGCGCCTCGGTTGCATTGCGCACGTTCGCCACCACTTCAATGCGCTGTCCATCGGTCGTCACGGCCGCGTCCTGGGCCAGCGCGGCGTCCTGCTCGCGCCGTGCTGCCTGCTGCGCCATGCGCTGGTGCGCCTGGTCAATGTCGGCCGGGCTCGGACGGTGGTGCAGCAAGCCCTGGGCGCCGTCGAGAACGACCAGCGTGCCCTGGGCCAGCGCCAGCGCCGCCGGGTCCACGCCGCACAGCGCCGGGATGCCAAAGGAGCGCGCCAGAATCGCCACGTGGCTGGTGGCGCCACCGCTGGTGGTGCAAAAGCCCAGCAGCTTGCTGCGGTCCAGCGAGGCCGTGTCGGAGGGCGTGAGTTCTTCCGCGATCAGGATCGCGCCCTGGGGCAAATCGATCTGCGCCGGCGTCACGCCGGCGAGCAGCGCGAGCACGCGCCGACCGACGTCGCGAATGTCGCTGCCGCGTTCGCGCAGCAGCGCGTTGTGCGCGCCTTCCAGGCCTTCAAGTCGCTGCGCGTATTGCATGAAGGCCACGCGCCAGGCGTGGCCCGCCGACTGGCACTGCAGCACGCCGGCCACGGCGAGTTCCAGCAGATCGGGGTCTTGCAGCAGTTCCTGATGGGCCTGCAGGATCGCTGCGCCTGCGGCGTCGGCAAGGCCGAGTTTCAGCGCCGCGATCTGTTGCTGCGCTAGCGTCAACGCGGCGTCGAGTTTGCTGCGCTCGCGCTCGGCTGACTCGCCGGTTTCGGCCACCACGATCACGTCTTGTCGAAACTGCACGACGCGGCCCACGGCCAGACCGGGCGCGGCGCACACGCCACTCAGCGCATGCGCCGCAGTGGCCACGGCAGGCACGGGTTCAGTGGTCAGCGTTGCACTCGTCGGCGCCGCCTCGTGCGCTTCGCCACAGCCTTGCAGCAACAGCGCCGAGACCGCGGCGATGGCCTCGGCGGCGTCGGCACCCGTGGCCTGGACGCGCAGCAGGTCGCCATGCTGGGTGCCCAGGCTCATGATCGACACCACGGACTTGGCGTTGACCTCGTCGGCGCCACGCAGCAGTCGGATCGCGGACTGGTATTTCTTGGCCAAGGCCACCAGCATCGCGGCCGGCCTGGCGTGCAGACCGGCGGCGATGGGCAGACGCACGGCGTCGCCGGTCAGGGCGCCGCCGGAGGCGCCTTCGGGCGCAGTTGCGACAGGTGTCATGAGGTTCTGGTGCTAGAGCTTGATAAAGATGCGCTTCTTGTCCAGGCCGTAGCCGACAAGCCAGCAGGAAAGCATGAACGCCAGCGCAAAGATGAAGGAGCCGGGCTTGTCGCCCGCCCACCATTGAAAGCCGTGATTGAACAGCCAGTCGAACAGCGCCAGATCGCCCACATGGCTGATCCAGAAGATGGTCTGCAGCACCTCGCTCAGCAGGTAGATGAACAGCGTGTTGCGGCCAAACACCTCGAAGAAGTAGGTCCAGCCACGCAGCTTCTTCAGGTCGATGACGTAAACCAGGGCGGCCAGCACGAACAGATCGACGCCAATGCAGCACAGCACATAGGAGCTGGTCCAAAGCTTCTTGTTCAAGGGGAAAACGCCGCTCCAGGCCAGCGCCACAACGACGAGGGCCGCGCCCAGCAGCGTGAGCTTGGCGATGGTCTCGCTGCTTGCGCCTTTGGCGCGCACCAGGCAAGCGGCAAAGTAGCCCGCCAGCACATTCACAATCGCCGGCAAGGTGCCCAGAATGCCCTCGGGGTCGAAGGCCATGCCTTCGCCGTGGTACATGTGGGCGTCGCCCAGCACCAGCTTGTCCAACTTGAGCGCGGCGTTGCCGGTGAGCGTGTAGTCGCCGAAGGAATACATCATCCACCAGTAGCCCAGCAAGGCCACGGCGCTAAAGACGATGGCGCCGCGCGCCCGTGCGTAGTGCAGGATCAGCGAGGCGAAACCGTAGGCCAGCGCGATGCGCTGCAGCACGCCCAGGATGCGTGTTTTCTCCAGTGGCAACAGGGCCAGATGGCCGGTCTTGTCGAATTCAAAAAACGGAAACCAGTAGAGCAGATAGCCGCACAGAAAGATCAGCGCCGTGCGCGTGAAGATCTTGCGCAGCACGGCGGCGTTGCCCATGCTCTGGTACTTTTGCAGCGTGAAGGCCAGCGCCGTCCCGACCACAAACAGGAAGCTGGGAAACACCAGATCGGTCAGCGTCAGTCCATGCCAGGTGGCATGCAGCAAGGGTGCGTAGGACTTCTCCTCGCTGATCGACATGTTGACGATGATCATCAGCGTGAGCGTGAGCCCGCGCATCACGTCGATCGCCAATGAGCGCTGCGGCAACGCGCTCATTGGCTCTTGATGGCCACGGCAATCGCCTTGTGTCCTGGGGACGCAACAGCTATCGCTTTATCGACCAGTGCGATCATGACCTGGTAGCCGGCCGCATTCGGATGCACGCCGTCTTCGGAGTAAGCCTTCTTCAGACCCGGGCGCTCGTCCACCATGGCGGCGTAATAGTCCACGTAGATCAGCCGCTGGCGCTTGGCATAGGCCTGCAGCAAC
>CAIMSP010000127.1 GCA_903844215.1 uncultured beta proteobacterium
CTAGTACTCCAACCCAGAAATATCGAAACATGAAAGCGCGCCTTCGCACCCATGCCGTTGTTGCAAATGCTCGCCATAGCCGCCGCTATGTCTGCGCTTTGCGCCTAGGCCTGAGCGCGAATCCATCACTTTCATTTTGTTCCTCTACTTCTGTGTCGGAGTACTAGAGCCGATTCAGCCATGGGCTTGATTGATTATACGGTAATCGTATATCGTTGCGTCAGTCAATTTCTTGAAGGCAGCCATGGCACGCATCCCCGAGGAAGCTCAAGGGTCAGGCCTTGCCTCTTGCCTACTCATGACTAATGGGTGCATGCCCTAACGCTTGCAAGTTTCAACACGCGTGCCCGTCACCGTACAAACGCTTCCACGTTCAAATCGGTGATCGGCGAGAAGTGCTTAAGGTTAGCCGTCAGTAGCGGCATGCGGTGCTCGATGGCGGTAGCGGCGATGAGGGCGTCGGCTACGCGCATGCCATGCGAGAGCGCCAAAGCATCGATCAAATTGGCGGCGCGCTGCGAGATGGCAGGGGTGATTTGCAGCACGCGCACCTGGCGTGCTGCCAGGCCCTTCTTGAGCCGCTCCAAGTCGCTCTTGTCCGAGCAACCCTGGGCCAGCTCCATGTAAGTCACTACAGAAATCTGCCATTGCTCGATGGCATTGAGGCGCTGCGCTGCGGCCACATTGCCACGCGTATGCAACACCAAGACATCCGAGTCAATCAGCATGGCGTTCAGCTCTCAGGGTTCTGGGCAGGCGCGACAGGCATCGTAGAGCCCACCCCAAAGCGCGGCGCCCTGATCGAGCGAATATAGGCATCCACATCGGCCATGTCCTCACGGTCACGCCACATCCCGAACAGTGGGTCATCGGCGAACCGCGCAGCATCAGCCGACTCCATGGTGTCCTCTTCAATGCGCACCGTCACTTTAGAAAAACCAGCGTTCACCAAGTCGCCCAACTTGGCTTGCCAAGCAGGTGGCAGGTCACGCACTTGCACATGCTCGAATACGACAGCGTTCATGCTCGCACCTCCTGTGTTGCGTGGCTCATTCTACTGAGGAAGCTGGGTAGCGCTGCCCAGCCTTGTCCACCACTCATAGTCACGCGTGCCACGGACACACGACGCCGCCAAAGGCACCAAAGGTGCTGGGGTCAGGCCTTGCCATTTGCCCCTCCACGCAACCGACGTCAGAATCCAGTTCTATAAATACAAACAAAAAAAGCCACCCGCTACAAAGTGGTGCTGACCTGCCCCACCAATCACATCATTGGCTTGCCCTGCAGCCGACAGTGGTGATGGTCTCTTTACGCTGCACAACCGATGTAGAACTCCCCGTCTTGCAGGGCGGCGCGAGCACGCAAGAGACGCTGCCGACAGGCCGATCGCCGGGCCGCTGAGTCACGACCTCGAACACCACGAATGCGAGGCGGTGTTGCCCACGCGCTGCGCTGCGCGGCCCTTGCGTCTAGACTGGCGGCTGTTTTCAGAACCTTCCCACGCCGTGTCAACGCAATCCTCCACCCTTGAAGCACTGCGCGCACGCTATGGCGTGCGCTACCGCTGGCTGCTGCTGTTGTCCGTGATGATCGGCACGATGGCGTCGATCATGTCCTCGACCATCGTGAACGTGGCCATCCCCGACATGAGCCGGCACTTCACGCTGGGACAGGAGCGGGCCCAGTGGGTCAGCTCGGGCTTCATGGTGGCGATGACGGTGTCCATGCTCACCACGCCCTGGCTGCTGGCGCGCTATGGCTACCGGCGCACCTATGCGGGAACGATGTTGCTGCTGCTGGCGGGCGGCATCGTGGGCGGATTTTCCAACAGCTTTGCCCTGCTGCTGGGCGCGCGCGTGGCCGAGGGGCTGGCGGCCGGTGTGGTGCAGCCGATTCCGGTGATCATCATCATGCGCGCCTTCGAGCCGCACGAGCAGGGGCGCGCCAGCGGCATCTTCGGCATGGGCGTGGTGCTGGCGCCGGCCATCGGGCCCAGCGTGGGCGGCGTGCTGGTGGACCTGTTTGGCTGGCGCTCGATCTTCTTCATGGTCGTGCCGTTTTGCCTGGCCTCGCTGTGGCTGGCCTACCGCTATGTGCCGGGCACAGCGCCGGGCGGCGTCGCCGCCAATCGCCAGGGCGCCAACCTGGACTGGCGCGGCCTGCTGCTCGGCGGCACGGGAACGCTGTGCCTGCTCAATGGCATGGTGGCGCTGCACGGGGGCGAGCCGGTGCACGCGGGCGGGCTGCTGGGCGGCGCCGTGCTGGCGCTGCTGCTGTTCGTGGCGTGGCAGCGTCGCATGGCGCACACCGGGCGCGAGCCGCTGATGAACCTGGCGCTGTTCGAGCATCGGCAGTTCGCCATGGGCAGCATCGTCGCCTTCATTTATGGCACGGCGCTGTTCGGCTCGACCTACTTGCTGCCGGTGTATATGCAGCTCGCGCTGGGCCTGTCACCGTCCTACGTCGGCAGCATCCTGTTGCCCGCCGGGCTGGTGCTGGCGGTGACGATTGCCCTGGTGGGGCGACTGGCCGACCGCCAACCCACCTACCTGCTGGTGAGCATCGGTCTGGCCTTGCTGGCACTGTCCTTCGCGCTGATGTTGACCGTGCATCTTGGCACGGCGATTGGGGTGCTGGTGGCCTGGGCCATTCTGGGTCGCCTGGGTCTGGGGTTCATCCTGCCCTCGCTCAATCTGGGTGCGCTGCGCAAGCTGCACAAGCACCAGATTTCACAGGGATCGAGCGCCATCAACTTTGTGCGCATGCTGGGCGGCTCGATCGGCGTGAGCCTGTGCGGCATCGTGCTGGAATGGCGCCTGGCCGCGCATGGCGACGCGCTCACGCACGCGGCCAGCAGCCCGCAGCGTCTGGCGGCCTTCAACGAGGTCTTCCTGATGCTGGCCACGCTGTGCGCGCTGGCGCTGATCGCGGCGTGGCGGCTGCGCGACGCGCCGTCCGCACGGGCCTAGCAAGCTGGCGGGCCAAGCGGGGGCCGCCGCCGCGCCAGCTCCCGTGCAAACGTCAGCGCAAGTTACCGGTGTGTCCCAATGAATAGCGTCCCGGCTGCGGCCACACCGTCAGGCCATGCGGCTCCAGACCCACCTTGATCTGCGCCACGGCGCCGCTGGCCGTGTCGATCCGGTACACCACGTCGTCGAAGCGACCCGAAAGCCAGAGCCACTTGCCGTCGGCGCTGACATTGCCCATGTCGGGGCTGCCGCCGCCGGGGATGAGCCACTGCGCCGTGACCTTGCCGCTGGCGAAGTCGATCACCGTGACGCCGCCGGCGCCGCGCGGCTTGCCGTGAATCTTGTGCGTGCCACGATTCGCCACGTACAGGCTCTTGCCGTCGCGGCTCGGATACAGGCCATGCGCGGCCAGCCCGGTGGTGATGAAGCCGATCTCTTTCATGGCGTCGCCATCGACCACGTGCAGGCCGTCGGCCTCCATGTCGGCCACATAAAAACGCTTGCCATCGGGCGAGATACGGATGTCCTGCGGCATGCCCTTCTTGGAGCTGCAGATCTCGGTGTTGGCGGGGTCGAACGCCTTGCCTGTCTCCTTGAAGCGGGTGTCGGGCATCGTCAACTTCAGATAGCCCACGACGCTGTGGTTCACCAGATCGATCTTGGCCAGCGAGCCGGTGAACTCGCAGGTGAACAAGGCGTAACGGCCGTCGATGGAGAAGTCGGCATGGTTGATGCCCCCGCATTGCGGCGTGGCGATCGAATACTGCAGTTGCATGCTTTGCGGGTCGCGAAAGTCCAGGCGCTTCCTGGCCTCGGCCACGACGATCGCCGACTTGCCGTCGGGCGTGAAATACATGTTGTAGGGGTCGTCCACGGGAATCGACTTGCCCGGCTTGCCCGACACCGGGTCCACGGGCGTGAGGCTGCCGTCGGTGCGTCGCTCGGCGTTGTTCGCCACCCACAGCGTCTTCAGGTCCCAGGACGGAACGACGTGCTGGGGCGCCGCACCCACCTTGAAGCGATCGACCACCTTCAGGCTGGCGGGATCGATCACATAGACTTCGTTGGAGCGCAGATTGGGCACGTAGACGCGCTCCAGATGGCCGCGCACGGCCGCGCTCATGTGGGTGCTGCCGGTCTCGCTGTAGAGGTTGCGGCCATCCACCACGGCGGGCATTCCGGCCACGGTGGCTACCGGCGCGGGCGCGCTGGGGTCGGCTGCGCCGGCGGCAAAAACGGAGCTGGCCACGACCGCGCACAGGCCGGTGAACAAGCCCAGGGAAGAGGTCACGATGTGTTTTGTTTGCATACAGGTTTTCAAATTCAATAAAAAGTTCTTAACGTGAAAGTCAGCGCGGTTCGCGCGTCAGGGTCTGGATGGCCGCGACCGAGGCCTGCACGATTTGCTGCACCCCCAGTTGCCCCAGCTCTGCCGTGGCGCGGTGCGGGTCGCCATAAACGCCGTCGCGTTTATCCATTTTGGCCGTCGCCGCGAGCGCGTCGCTGCGCACCAGCGATCGGTCCACGGCCAGCGCCAGGGATGTGTCGGCCAGTCCGGCATGGGTGCCGATTTCGTAGTCGCTGTAGCCCGCGCCGCGCAGCGTGGCGACATAGGCGGTCTGCGTCACCCGGTAGTACTCGAGCAGCGCATGCACGCGGCTTGTCTTGTCCTTGGCCCATTCTTTGTTGAGCTTGGCGGCGACGCGCTCCTCGCTCTTTTGGTAGCTGCCGTGGTCGCCCAAGAACACCACGTCGCGAAAGCCGTGCTGCTTGAAGCTGCGCGCCGTGGCTTCCAGCAGCGCTTCAAAAGTGGCCTCGGGGATCGAGATCGTCCCGGCAAAGCGCATGTGCGCAGCGGGCGGGCGGATGCTGCCCTCGGGCACATAGGCCAGCACCGGCGCCACCAGCGCATTGCCCAGCTTGTGCGCGATTTCTCCGGCCAGCACGCGCACGCGCACGTTGTGTTTTCCCAGCACCATGTGCGGGCCGTTTTGCTCGGTGCCGCCAATCGGTATCAGGATCGTGGTGGCGCCGGAGGCGACCCGCTCGCGCAGTTCGGTCCAGGTCAGCGCTTCGATCTCGTTGCTCTTGGCGGGGGCGGCCTGCGCCGAGGCCAACAGGCACAGCGCGGCCACGCAGCCGACGCCCAGGCGCAGCAGGAAGCCGGCCACCGAGGACGCGCGCGCGCTCAGCTCAGGACTCACAGGCGCTCAAAGGTGGATGCATGGCTGAATTGTAGGCGGCGCCTTAAACTGTCGCTGCGTGCAACTGCGTGGCCCGGGGCCGCAAAGCGGCTCGAAAGGAAAGCGATGGCAATGGATCCCTCCCGCAACAAATTTGGCGTGCATCCGGACGTGCTCAAGCTGGGCCTGGTGAGCTTTCTCACCGACCTGAGTTCGGAGATCATTTTCTCGGTGTTTGCGATTTTCTTCACCACCGTCGCCGGCGCCTCCGCCGCGCTGCTCGGGCTGGTGGAAGGCTTGGCCGACCTGTCCGCCTGCTCGCTGAACTATGTCTCCGGCTGGTGCTCGGACCGCAGCGGCCAGCGCAAGCCGTTCGCGCTGGCCGGCTATGGTTTCTCCACGCTGGCCAAACTGCTGCTGCTGATCTCCAGTTCGGTCGCCGGGCTGGCGGCCTTTCGGGTGATCGAACGCCTGGGCAAGAGTTTTCGCGGCCCGCCGCGCGACGCCTGGCTCGCCAGCGTCGCCGAGCAGGGCCAGCGCGGCTACTCGTTTGGCGTGCACAAGGCGCTGGACAAGGCCGGCGCGGTGCTCGGGCCGCTCGTGGCCTATGGTCTGCTGCTGTGGCTGGGCGACGGCGCCTCGACCTATCGGACGCTGTTCTGGGTCGCGCTGGTTCCCGCCGTCGCCAGCGTGCTGCTGCTGGCGCGAATGAAGGATCAGCCCGGCGCCGCGCATCCGCGCGAGAACCTGTTCGCCGCCTGGTCCACGGTCAGCCCCGAGTTCAAGCGTTACCTCATTCCCGCCGGCATCTTTTCACTGGCGTATTTCAGTTTCGGATTTCTGCTGCTGCGCGCGCACAGCCTCGGCTTCGCCGTGAGGGACATCGTGCTGCTGTATGCGCTGTTCAACGGCGCCTTTGTCGTGGCCGCACCGCTGCTGGGCAAACTGGGCGACCGCGTCGGGCGGGGCCTCATGGTCATGCTGGGCTACGCGATCTATGCCCTGCTGTGCCTGGGTCTGGCCTTGGCCAGCGAGCGCTGGCAGCTTGTCCTGCTGTTCATCGTTTACGGCGTGTTCTACGCGATTGACGAGGCGCAGAGCAAGGCCTTCATCGCCGACCTGGAGCCGGATCGGCGGGCCACGGCCATCGGCCTGTACAACTTTGTCAGCGGGCTGATCTATCTGCCCGCGTCGCTGCTGGCGGGCTCGCTGTGGCTGCTGCATTCGGCCAGTGCGTTCCTGGCGGCGGCCGCGCTGGCCTTGCTCGCCTTGGCCGTGTTCGCCCTGCTGCGACCGGGCCGAGTGCGCCCGGGCGCGGCGCCGCGCGCAACCGGCGCTTAGGCCAGCACCTGGCGCAAAAAGGCGCTGATGTCAGCCACCTCGCGCGGATGCACGCTGTGCGGCATGGGGTAGCTGTGCCACTGCACGCTGTAGCCCAGGGCGCTGAGTTGCTGCTGTGCGGCTTCGCCGCGGCTGAGCAGCACCACCGGGTCCTGCGTGCCGTGCGCCATGAAGATGGGCGTGCGCGCATTCGCAAAGCTGCGCTCCACGGCCACGGTCTCGGCCAGCGGCAGATAACCCGACAAGGCCATGATGCCCGCCAGTTTGCTGGCGTGGCGCAGGCCCACGTGCAGCGCCATGGCGCAGCCCTGGGAGAAGCCGGCGATGACGATCTTGTTGGAGGCGATGCCGCGCGCCACTTCGTTGGCGATCAGCGCATCGATGGCACGGGCCGACGCCACGATGCCGCTGGCGTCCTCGCGCCGCACCGCGCCCGCGCCGAGTTCGGTGCCGAAAATGTCGTACCAGGCCGGCATCTCGTAGCCGCCGTTCAGCGTCACGGGCATGGACGGCGCGTGCGGAAAAATGAAGCGGATGCCGGGGCAGCCGCTCAGATCGAGTTCCGGGACGATGGCAGCAAAGTCGTCGCCGCTGGCGCCCAGGCCATGCAGCCAGATCACAGCGGCCGTGGGTTGAGGGGCGGTTTCGTGTTCGATGCGGGGCAGCAGTGGGGTCATGGGCGCTTGAATGAAGGAAGTGGCTCGGATTCGAGTCTCAAGTATCGCACCGCAGGCGGCGAATCCCTGTCGCGGGTGGGGACACGTTGCCGCCGCAGGGCGGGCGCGCGGCCTGGGCCGTTACCATGGGCGCCTCAGGTTCGTGACCCTCAGGAGCAATGGATGAAATCGAAAGCACAATTTTTCGGCCTCTGCGCCGCCTGGAGTCTGGCGCTGCTGGGCTCGACTGCCCAGGCCGCTTTGCCGGTGGGTGCGAGCGCTCCGGACTTCACGACCGAGGCCGCACTCGGCGGCAAGGAGTTCAAGTTCTCTTTGGCGCAGGCCTTGGCCAAGGGGCCGGTGGTGCTGTATTTTTACCCCAAGGCCTTCACCTCGGGTTGCACCATCGAGGCGCATGATTTTGCCGAGGCGACGCCCAAGTTCAACGCCCTGGGCGCCACCGTCGTAGGCATCTCCAACGACAGCATCGAGACCTTGAAGAAGTTCTCGGTGGAGGCCTGTCGCGATCAGTTTGCCGTGGCCGCGGACAGCGGCGCGCGCATCATGAAGCAGTACGACGCGGCACTCTGGGTCAAGCCCGACATGGCGGACCGCATTTCCTACGTGATCGGCCCCAACGGCAAACTGCTCTACGTCTATTCCAGCCTGAGCCCGGAGCAGCATGTGCAGAACACGCTCAAGGCGGTCCAGGCGTGGCGCGCCGCCTTGCCGCGCTGAGCTTGGCGCTAAGGATCAGAAGCTTTCCCAATCGTCCCCAGGCGCTGCGGCAGGAGCGAGCGGCGCGGCGATGGCTGCAGGTTTGGATTTGGGCATGGGTGCCCCGGCGCCCAGTTTGCGCGGCGGCGGCGCGGCCATGGCGGGACGGCTCGGTGCGCGCGCCGCAGGGCGGCGCGACGCGACGCTGGGTGCCCCCGTCAACTTGAACACCGCCACGGTTTGCACCAACTCCTGCGCCTGCGACTTCAGGCTGGTGGCGGCGGCGGCCATTTCTTCCACCAGTGCGGCGTTTTGCTGCGTCACCTGATCCATCTGCGTCACGGCTTCGCCGACCTGGGACACGCCCAGACTCTGCTCGTTGCTGGCCGCGCTGATCTCGCCCATGATGGCGGTCACGCGGCGGATGCTGTTGACCACTTCGGTCATGGTCGCGCCCGCGTTGTCCACCAGCGTCGTGCCATGCTCGACGCGCTCCACGCTGGCGCTGATGAGTGACTTGATCTCCTTGGCCGCCTCGGCCGAGCGCCCGGCCAGGCTGCGCACCTCGCTGGCCACGACGGCAAAGCCGCGACCCTGCTCGCCGGCGCGCGCCGCCTCGACGGCCGCGTTCAGCGCCAGGATATTGGTCTGAAAGGCGATGCCGTCGATCACCTGGATGATGTCGGAGATCCTGCGTGAACTCTCGTTGATGCCCTTCATCGTGTCCACCACCTGCGCCACCACGTCGCCGCCCTTGATGGCGACGGTGGAGGCGTTCATCGCCAGCTGATTCGCCTGGCGCGCGCTGTCGGCGTTTTGTTTGACGGTGGCGCTGAGCTGCTCCATCGAGGCGGCGGTTTGCTCCAATGCGCTGGCTTGGCTCTCGGTGCGCGACGACAGATCGTGGTTGCCGGCGGCGATTTGTGCGCTGGCTGTGGCCACGCCTTCGGAACCCTGGCGCACGCTGGCAACCACGCTCGAGAGGTGGTCGCGCATTTGGGCCAGCGCCTGCATCAGCTGTCCCAGTTCGTTGCTGCCCTGGACTCGGACCTCGACCGTCAAATTGCCTTCGGCCACGGCGCTGGCCACGCTCACGGCCTGCGCCACCGGTCCGGTGATGCTGCGCACAAAGGCCACGGCCAGGCCCAGCGCCGCCGCCAGTCCGGTGAGCAGCAGCACCAGCACCATGATTTCAGCGCGCTGCAAGGAGTCCACGCGCGCGTTCAGCGCTTCGGTCAGGCTTTTCATGGCCAGCGCGTTGAACTCGTACAGGCCGTCGATGGTGCGCGTGAACTCGTCAAAGTACTCGGCCGCGGGATGCTTGATCTCGGTGGCACTGATGAGCACCTGATCGGCCAGTGCCAGCGCCTTTTCGGCCGCAGCCAGGCTGGCTTGGGCACGCGCGCCCAGGGCGGCCTTCATGTCGGCGTTGATGTCGGTGGCGCGCTGCAGATTGCGCAGCATCTCGCCCCGGACTTCCGTGGCGCGCTTGCTCAAGGCCTGCAGCGTGGCGCGGCCTTCGGGCGGCAACGCGGCCTGGGTCAGGTAGGTCGAACCCTGGGCGCGCATGACGCCCAGGTTTTCCGCGAGCCAGGGAAGATTCACCAGCGAGGCCTGAATCATGAAATAGACGTCGGCGTCCGGGTCCAGCGACAGGCCAAATTCGCTCAACAACTCTTCGTTGAGCGTGAGCAGTCCGCCGATCAACTGGGTGTGGAGTTTGGTGCTTTCCGGCGCCTTGATCTGGGCCCCGGCAATGCGCGGCTCCAGGGATGACCAGCGCTGCTTGAGTTCGCTCCATGAATTCAGCATGCTGGACGAAGCGCCCGCCGCCTTGAGCGCGCTGTCGAAGGCGTCCATGGACTTGAGCACCTGATCGCGCATGGCGGGGCGTCGGGCGGCCAGGGTTTCGTTGCCGCTGAGCGCGCCGGCCGACATGCCGCGATGCGTTTGCGTGAGCTGCACCACCTTGTTCAGCGCCACCACCGCAGCGCTGGCGCGAGACTCGAGTTGGGCGACGCTGACTTGCGCTGAAACCGCCTTGAAGTACATGCCCGTGGGCACCACCACCATGACCAGGGCGATCAGGCCCAGGATGAGAAATTTCTGTGCGAGGCTCAGGCGGTGCAAGAGTGCCATGGGGTGTCTCCTTGAGTTTATGAATGCATGCTAGCAGGTATGCGGCTCTGAAATCGAGCACAAGCGTGGCGTGCAACGGGGCAAAAGACCGGCCTTAGAGGGCCGCTCGCGCATCCCGTCGCGCCAGCCGCGACAACAGGTAGTCCACTTCGGCGCGGGCCGTGGACGACAGGGCCGCAGCGGGCTTGCGCTGGGCTTCGCTGCTCAGGATGCCGCGGCGCATCAGCAGGTACTTTCGCACCGCCAAGCCAATGCCGGGTTGTTGCTCGTAGCGCAGCAGCGGCAGATGGGCATCGAACAGATCGTGGGCGGCGTCGCGCGCGCCTGCCGCGTTGTGGCGCACCACGTCCACCAACATGTCGGGGAAGGCGTAGCCGGTCATCGCACCGTCGGCGCCGCGCTCGCCCTCGAAGTCCAGGAACAGCCCGCCGTTGCCGCACAGGATGCTGATATGGCGCATCGTGCCCTCGGCCTCGAAGCGGCGCAGCGCGGAGATTTTCTCCAGCCCCGGCCAGTCCTCGTGCTTGAGCATCACGCACGAGGCGTGGGCCTGAACGATGCTGCGGATCACGCCCGGCGTCATCTGCACGCTGAAGGTGAGCGGGTAGTCCTGCAGCACGAAGGGCACGTCCGCACCGATGGCCTGCACGGCCTGCGCGTAATAGCCGGTGATCTGCTCGTCGGTGCGCAAGCTGTTGGGGGGCGCGATCATCACACCGGCGGCACCGGCGGCCATCACCTCGAGGGTGAGCGCGCGCATGGCGGCAAAGCCCGGCGCCGTCACGCCCACCACCACCGGCACCGGCATGCGGGCGATCCAGCGGCGTGCGATCGCCAGGCTTTCGCCGGCGTCGAGTTTGGGCGCTTCGCCCATCTGGCCGAGCACCGTGATGCCGCTCACGCCGCAGGCCAGGTAGAAGTCCGCCATGCGGTCCAGTGACTCCAGGTCAACCCCGCCATCGGCATGAAACGCCGTCGGGGCGATGGGGAAGACGCCGCTGGCTTGTGCTGTGAGTGTTTGCATCATGATGTTTAACGTGTTTGCGCCAGGGCAAGACCCATGCCGTGACTGGCGCCGGTGACGATGGCTGTTTTCATTTCCACTATGGGTTTTCACTACTTCGATTGGTTTGACAAGCCATTAAACTGCATTCACTCAAACCAGGGCTTGACGCAGGAATGGCCACTCAGCCGACGCGCGCCACAAAAAAAGCGATGAACGATAGCCGACCCCCCCTGTCATCAGCGGGCCAAAGCGATGTCAGGCATCACCTGCATCCCTACACGCAACTTCGCCAACTTGAAAAAGAAGGCCCCCTGGTGATCGTGCGCGGCGACGGCGTGCAGGTGTTCGATGAAAACGGCAAGGCCTACATCGAGGGGATGGCGGGACTGTGGTGCGCATCCCTGGGCTTTTCCGAGCAGCGTCTGGTTGACGCGGCCCAGCGCCAGATGGCCACGCTGCCCTACTACCACTCGTTTTCGGGCAAGGTGCCGGGCCCGGTGCCGGCGCTGGTCGAGGCGCTGATCAAGTGGGCGCCGGTGCCGATGGCGCGCGTGCTGTTTGCCAACTCGGGCTCCGAGTCGAACGACACCGCGTTCAAACTCGTGCGCTACTACAACAACGCCAAGGGCCGACCGCTCAAGAAGAAGATCATCGCCCGCAACAAGGGCTACCACGGCGTCACGCTGGCCACGGCGTCGCTTTCGGGGCTGGCTACCATGCACCAGCACTTTGACCTGCCGATGGCGGGGGTGGTGCGGGTCAGTTGTCCGCACCGGTATCAGTTCGGTTTGCCCGGTGAGACCGAGGCCCAGTTTGTCGCTCGGCTGGCGCAGGAACTCGAAGACACGATCCTGCGCGAAGGCCCTGAAACCGTGGCTGCCTTCATCGCCGAGCCGGTGCAGGGCGCGGGCGGCGTGATCATTCCGCCGCCGGGTTACTTTGAAGCAGTGCAGGCCATTCTGAAAAAGTACGACATCCTGTTTTTGGTGGACGAAGTCATCACCGGTTTTGGCCGTTTGGGCCAGGCTTTCGGGACCCAGGTCTTTGACTTGAAACCCGACATGCTCACCGTGGCCAAGATGCTGACCTCGGCCTATGTGCCGATGTCGGCCCTGTACCTCACGGACGAGATCTACCAGACGATTGCCGATGCGAGCGCCGCCATCGGCGTCTTTGGCCACGGCTACACCTACAGCGGCCACCCCTTGGCCTGCGCGGTGGCGCTGGAGACGCTGCGCATCTACGAAGCCGACCAGGTCATCGCTCGTGTGCAGCAGGTCGCGCCGCGGCTGCAGCAGGGGCTGCGCCAGTTTGCCACGCATGCGCTGGTGGGCGAGGTGCGCGGCCTGGGCCTGATTGCCGCGCTGGAGTTGGCCCAGGATCCGGCGCAGCGCAAACCCTTCGACCCGCAGCGTGGCGTGGGCGCCTACTTCGTCACGCGCGCCCAGGCACATGGACTGATCGTGCGCGTGCTGGCGGGCGACGTGATCGCCTTCGCGCCGCCGCTCATCATCACGGAGACGGAAATCGACACGCTGCTGGAGCGCGTGCAACTGGCCTTGGACGACACCCTGGCCTGGGTTCAAACATGGCGTTGATCGAGTTCGACCATGTGTTCAAGCACTACCCGGGCAGCGCCAGCGCCGCCGTGGATGACTTGAATCTGCACATCGAGGCGGGCGAATTTCTCACGCTGCTGGGGCCCTCGGGCTCGGGCAAGACCACCACCTTGATGCTGCTCGCGGGCTTCGAGGCACCCAACTCCGGGACGATACGGCTGGGCGGCAACGCGATCGAGTCGCTGCCCGCGCATCAGCGCCAGATCGGCGTCGTGTTTCAGAACTACTCGCTCTTTCCGCACATGACGGTGGCGCAAAACGTCGCTTTCCCCTTGTCGGTGCGCAAGCAGCCGGCGGCGGTCATCGCCGACAAGGTCGCCGCCGCGCTGGCCAAGGTGCATTTGCAGGGTCTCGCCGAACGCCGCCCGCAGCAACTCTCGGGCGGCCAGCAGCAGCGCGTGGCGCTGGCGCGCGCGCTGGTGTTCGAGCCCCGGTTGGTGTTGATGGATGAACCCTTGTCGGCGTTGGACAAGAAGCTGCGCGAGGAGATGCAGCTCGAAATCAGGCGCCTGCACCGCGAGTTGGGCGTCACCATGGTGTTTGTCACGCACGATCAGTCCGAGGCCATGACCTTGTCGGACCGGGTCGCCGTTTTCAACCACGGACGGATTGAACAGCTGGCCTCGCCGCAGACGCTTTACGACGCGCCAGCGAACCCCTTCGTGGCCAATTTCCTGGGCGACAACAACGTGCTCACGGGTGCTTTGGACGTCGGCGCGAGCGCCATTCGAACGCCCGGCGGCCAGTGGTTGCAGGCGCGCCTGCGCCGCGCCGCGCCGAACGGGGACGCCGCCGCGGCCACGTTGTGCGTGCGTCCTGAGTTCCTGCGCGTCGGCCTGAACGCCCAGGAACTGGGAACGAGCAACTGCCTGAACGCCCGACTGCTTGATGTCATCCACCAGGGCGACCATTGGCGCCTGGTCGCCAGCGTGGGCGGTGTGGCCGAGCCGGCGCCGCAATGGTTTGCCAAAGTCAGTCCCGCAGCCCTGCCTTCGGGACTGACGGTGGGGCAGAGCCTGTGCCTCGGGTTTGCGCCCGAGGATGCATGGATTTTTTGATGGTCTGGTATTTCAACAAAGGAGATCGAATATGAAAAAACATCTGTTGCCGGTGCTCGCAGGAGCGGTTGCCCTGGTGGGCATGTTGGGACAAGCGCAGGCGCAGTCGCGCGACCTGAACGTCGTGTCCTGGGGCGGCGCCTACCAGGATGGGCAAAAGGAGGTGTTCTTCAAACCCTTCAACGCCACTGGAACCAAGCTCACCGACGAAGCCTGGGACGGCGGCGTGGGCGTGCTGCGCACCAAGATCAAGGGCGGCAACAGCACCTGGGACGTGGTGCAGGTGGAGGCGGATGAACTGGAAGTGGGTTGCGATGAAGGCCTGTATGAGAAGCTTGATGTCAGCAAAATCGGGGGCGCCGCACGCTACCTGCCGGGCACCGTGCACACCTGCGGCGTGGGCGCCATCATCTACAACCTGGTGCTGGCCTATGACGGCGACAAGCTCAAGTCCGCTCCCAATGGTTGGGCCGACTTCTTTGACAGCAAGAAATTCCCGGGCAAACGCTCCATCCGCAATGGCGCCAAGTGGAACCTGGAAGTGGCGCTGATCGCCGACGGCGTGCCGGCCAAAGACGTGTACAAGGTATTGCGCACGGCCGACGGCGTGGAGCGCGCGTTCAAGAAGCTCGACAGCATCAAGTCCGATCTGGTGTTCTGGAAGAGCGGCGCGCAGCCGCCGCAGATGCTGGCCGCAGGCGACGTGCTCATGACCACGGCCTACAACGGCCGCATCACGGCGGCCAACGAGAAGGACAAGAAGAACTTCAAGATGGTGTGGAAGGACACGCCGTACACCATGGACAGCTGGGTCATCATGAAGGGCACGCCGCAAAAGGCCAACGCCGAGAAGCTGGTGGAGTTCATGGGGCGCCCCGAGAACCAGGCCAAGCTGCCCAAGTTCGTGCGCTACGGCGTGACCGCCGCCGCCGCCGCGCCGCTGATCGACAAGTCGCTGGTGGCCGACCTGCCGACGAACCCGGACATCCTGAAACTCGCGTTTGCCGAGGACGTGAAGTTCTGGATCGACAACGGCGACAAGCTGGCCGAGCGCTGGACCAAGTGGGTCGGCACCAAGTGAGTCGGGTCGAATCCGCGCTGATTTGCCATGATGAATGCGCCCTCATCCCGCCCCTCTCCCGCGCGCGGGCGAGGGAGTCAGGGCTGGGGTGAGGGGCTGTGATCCAGACCATGCTGAGTTCGCGCCGCGCTGCCCTACTCGCACCCCTGACCGGGTTCTTGCTGGTGTTCTTCGTCGCGCCCCTGGTCTGGCTCTTGTCGCTGGCGGTGCGCGAGGCCGAAGTGCCGCGCGCGCTGCCGCGCACCTTGGCGGCCCTGCAAAGCTGGCACGGCGGCGAGGCCTTGCCGCCCGCAGTGTTTGCCGCCATGGCCCAGGATTTGCCCGAGGCCCGAGCCGCCAGCACGCTTGCGGACGCGGCCCGGCGCCTGAACTATGAAGTGGGCGGCGTGCGCAGCACCCTGATGCGTGCCGCCCGTGAGTTGTCGTCGGCCCCGGCTGGCGTGGCGCTGGACGCCGACTTTTTTGCCAGCGTGGACCCGACGCTGGTGAGCCCCGAATTCTTTCTCGCGGTGCAGCGCGCACGCGGCCCGGTCTCGGGCTATTACCTGCTGGCTGCGTTCGACTTGGTGCGCAACGCCCGGGGCGAGATCGAGCTCGCTTCGGAGACGAATCGGATCTATCTGGACGTGCTGCTGCGCACGCTGAAGATCAGCGCCAGCGTGACCGCGCTGTGCCTGCTGCTGGGTTTTCCGGTGGCCCTGCTGCTCACGCAGGTGAAGGCCAAGACGGCCGACTGGCTGATGATCCTGGTGCTGCTGCCGTTTTGGACTTCGCTCTTGGTGCGCACCGCCGCCTGGGTGGTGGTGCTGCAGCGCGAGGGCATGGTCAATAGCCTGCTGCTGCGCCTGGGGCTGATCGCCGAGCCGCTCACTCTCATCTACAACCGCACCGGCGTGCTGATTGCGATGACGCATGTGCTGCTGCCCTTCATGATCCTGCCGCTGTACAGCGTGCTCAAGGGCATTCCGCCGCACTACATGCGCGCCGCAGCCAGCCTGGGCGCGCCCCCGGTGACGGCCTTTTTCCGGGTCTATCTGCCGCTGGCGGCGCCCGCGATGGTGGCGGGCTCGCTCATGGTCTTTATCCTGGCCATGGGCTACTACATCACGCCGGCGCTGGTGGGTGGCGGCTCGGATCAGATGCTGTCGTATTTTGTCGCCACCTACACCACCGACACCGGCAACTGGGGCCTGGCCTCGGCGCTGGGGTTGATGATGCTGCTCACGACCTTTGTGCTGTACGGACTGGCGCACAAGCTCTCGGGCGGGCGCGCCATGTCCATGGGTTGATATGCAGCGTTTCAAATTTCCCTGGAGGCTGCTTTACTGGCTGCTCTGCGCCGCCGTGTTTGCCTTTTTGCTGGTGCCGATCGCGGCCATCATTCCGCTGTCGTTCTCCAGCGGCTCCTTCCTGACCTACCCGCTGCCCGGCCTCTCGCTGCGCTGGTATCAGGAGGTGTTCGAAGGCGAAAAATGGCTCAAGGCCCTGGGCAACTCGCTCTATGTGGGGCTGGTGGCGAGCGCGATCTCGGTGTTGCTCGGCACGCTGGCCTCGCTCGGTCTGATGCGGCGCCGGGCCTGGTGGAGCGAGGCGCTCAAACTGCTGCTGCTGTCGCCGATGATCGTTCCGGTGATCCTGATCTCGGTGGCGAGCTACTTCTTTCTGGCGCCGCTGTCGCTCACCAGCAGCTACACCGGGCTGATCATCGCGCACACGGTGATCGCCGTGCCCTTCGTGGTGGTGCCGGTGCTGACCGCGTTGGAACTGATGGACCCGAATCTGGCGCGCGCGGCGGCCGCCTGCGGCGCCACGCCGGGCGTGAGCTTCATGCGCGTGACGCTTCCGGTCATCATGCCGGCCATGGCCTCGGGCGCGCTGTTTTCCTTTGCCGCTTCGTTTGACGATGTGGTGATCGCGCTGCTCATTGCCGGTCCCGATCAACGTACTTTGCCGCGCGAAATGTTTTCCGGCTTGCGCGACAGCATGACGCCGGCGCTGACGGCCGTGGCCACGCTGATGATTGTGTTCTCCACCGGCCTGTTCCTGCTGATGCAGTCACTGCAGCGCCGTGGGCGCCGGGTGTTAAGGCGCGTCGCCTGAGGCGCTTGGCCGACTGGCTTGGTCGGGCACAGCGAAACCGTTCTGGCGCCAGGCCTCGAACACCGTGACGGCCACGGCATTGGACAGGTTCAGGCTGCGCTGTCCGGGCCGCATCGGGAGCCGGAGCTGCTGTTCGGCGGCGATGAGGGCGCGCACTTCGGCTGCCAGCCCGCGCGTTTCGGAACCAAAGACCAGCCAGTCGCCCGGCGCAAACGCGACCTCGTGCACGCCCCGAACGGCGCGCGTGGTCAGGGCAAAGAGGCGCTGCGGCGCGGGTTGCTCGGCCTGCACAAAGGCGGCCCAATCGGCGTGGCGTTTCACCTGGGCGTACTCGTGGTAATCCAGTCCGGCGCGCTTGAGCTGCTTGTCGTCCATGGAAAACCCCAGCGGCTCGATCAAATGCAGGCGGCAGCCGGTGTTGGCCGCGAGGCGGATGACGTTGCCGGTGTTGGGCGGGATTTCGGGCTGAACCAGGACGATGTGAAACATGCTTGCATTTTGCACGTGCCCAGCGTGGGGGCACTTCGCCGCCGGGCCGCCCCAGAGCGAAGCGCCTTCGCATCAGGCGGCGGCCAATCAGTCGGGCGCGTCGGTGCGCGCCAGCACGATGGCTGTGATGTGCGCCACCTGCGCCTGGCGCAGCGCGCTGGCCGCCGCATGCAAGGAGGCGCCGCTGGTCATGACATCGTCCACCAGCACCACGCGCCGCCCCTTCAGGCTGGGCGCGTGCGCCGGCTCCAGCGCGAACGCGCCGCGCACGTTGCGCAGCCGCTCGGCGCGCTTGAGCTCGCTTTGCGCGGCGGTGTTCCTGATGCGCAGCAGCAGGTCGGCGCGCACCTTGTCGGGCGCCAGATGCCGCGCCAGCAGCAGCGCCTGGTTGTAGCCGCGCTCGCGCAGACGCGCCTGCGATAGCGGCAGCGGCAGGACCCAATCGGCCCGCTCCAGTGCCGGCTCGACCCAGGGGGTGCTGCGCAACAGTGTGGCGAAGGTGGCGGCCCAGCCGGTGCGGCCGCGAAACTTGAAATCCGAGATGCAGTCCGACCAGGGGTAGGCATAGGTCAGCGCGGCCAGGCAGGTGTCCAGGGGCGGCGGATCTTTCAGGCAGGCGCCGCATTGCGCCACGCCGGCGGGGACGGGGAGGGCGCAGCGCTGGCAGCGCGCCTGGGGTTGGGCAAAGCGGCTGACGCAGGCTTCGCACAGTGGCACCGAGGGCCAGGCGCGACACACGGCGCATTGGCTCGGAACGCGGGCAAGGACCTGGTCGATCAGGCGGCGCAACATGGGGCCAATATACTCGCCACTCGTTAACGGAAATGGCTCGCTTTCACGATTCGGTGCGATTCGCCGCCGAAGCCTGAGGGTCAGCTGGATTCACCATGGCCGCTCCATCCGACACCCTTCCCCCCACCATCGACCCGGTCGCTGCCGCGCGCTGGCGCCTGGCAGCGCCTGCGGCCTCACCCTGGCTGCACGAGGAGGTGGCGCGGCGCATGGAGGAGCGGCTGCAGTGGATCAAGCTGCAGCCCCAGGCCTGGTGCCACTGGGATGCGGTGCGCGGCGGCCTGCAGGGGCACGAGCTTGTGCGACTGCACTATCCGAAGGCCCAGGTGTAT
Source organism: uncultured beta proteobacterium (assembly GCA_903844215.1). Lineage (GTDB taxonomy): Bacteria > Pseudomonadota > Gammaproteobacteria > Burkholderiales > Burkholderiaceae_C > CAIKVZ01. The sequence continues at coordinate 18,483 of CAIMSP010000127.1, forward strand.
GTGCACGAGTCCGCGCCGCAGCGCAGCGCCGCAGCGCTTGCGGCTTTGGCTGTGTCGGCCTGGCATCCTGCGCGCTGGCTCGGCCCGGCCCAGCACTTCCAGGCGCCGCCCGAGGGCGCGGTGCAGATGCTGTGGGCCAACATGGCGCTGCACCAGAGCGCGCAGCCGATGGAATTGCTGGCGCAGTGGCACCGGGCACTTGGCACCGACGGCTTCCTGATGTTTTCCTGTCTGGGCCCCGACACCGTGCGCGAACTGCGCGAGCTCTACCGCGCCCTGGGCTGGCCGGCCAGCGGCCACGAGTTCACCGACATGCACGATTGGGGTGACATGCTGATGCAAGCGGGCTTTGCCGAACCGGTGATGGACATGGAGCGCATTGTGCTGACCTACGACAGCCCGCAGCGTTTGCTTGAGGAGCTGCGCTCGCTGGGGTGCAACCTGCATCCGGCGCGTTTCCCCGGTCTGCGCGGGCGTGGCTGGAGGGCTCGGCTGGAGCAGGCGTTGTCAGCGACGCTGGCGCGGCCCGAGCACGAGGGCCGAATGGCGCTGACCTTCGAGGTGATCTACGGCCATGCCCTCAAGCCTGCGCCGCGCATGCCGCTGCGCGATCAGACCAGCGTGTCGCTGCAGGAGATGCGCGCGGCCTTGGCACGCGCAAACGCCGCCCAGAGGAAACAGTAGAATGGCGCTCCCATTCCGTACACCCACCCACGATGGTCATCTCGCAATGAACAAATTACTTCTATCTCTCGTCACTCTTTTTCTCGCCTGCGCCTCCTCGTCCTCGTTTGCGCAGGGCACTATTGGAAGCGCGTCCGCTGGCGCGAAGAAGATCAATCTCTGCCTGGGATGCCATGGATTGGTGGGGTATCAAGCCAGTTTTCCCGAAATCTACAAGGTTCCCAAGCTGTCCGGCCAGGGCGCCGGCTACATCGCGTCGGCGCTCACAGCGTACAAAAATGGCGAGCGCAAGCATCCCACGATGCGTGGACTGGCGAGCACTCTGAGTGAGCAGGACATTGCTGATTTGGCTGCGTACTTCGAGTCCAATGGCCGGGTCGAGGCGGCGGTTGCGCCGGGCAAGGCGGCCGACGGTTCGTCCGCTGTGGTCGAACTGGTGAAGAAGGGTGGCTGCACGAGTTGCCATGGCGAGAGTTTCAGCAAGCCAATTGACCCGAGCTTCCCGAAGATTGCCGGTCAGCATGCTGATTACCTCTTTGCCGCGCTCAAGGCGTACAAAACCGAGGGCAATCCCCTGGTGGGCCGCGCCAACCCGGTGATGGGGGCGATCGCCAAGCAGTTTTCCAACAGCGAACTCAAGGAGCTGGCCTCCTACGTGAGCGCCCTGCCGGGCGAACTCAAAACGGTTCCCGAGAGTAATTTCAAATTGTTCAAGTAATTTCGTCGAACGGGGGCTGCTGCACAGTGCGGCGCCGTCGTGGCGGGGATTTTTGCTGGACTTGAGTTGCCATGCCGCCAATGGATGGCGCCGCCCGCCCTAATTCTGAACTTTTGTCGCGATTATTTAAAGCGATGTTGATAAACGTGCTTGACACGGAGCCGATCGCGATGGAGGCCGCTACAATCAGCGACCCCTTCCGCCGGACTGGGGATGGCATGGGCCTTTGTCGGCCTGCCGCGCCGATTTTGTTGTATGAGGGAGTGAATAAGTGATCATGATGAGAAACATTTTCAGCAGGCTGGCTGCCTTGCTCGCCCCGTTGGGCGCATGGGCCGCAACGTCGGCCCTTTCGGCAGCCCACGCCACTGGCGATTTGCCCGGCGGCCCGGCGGTGAATCAACTCAATCTGGGACCGACGGTGAACCGACTCGCCCAGGGCCAGTCGTGGCTGCATTGGTACATGCTGATCCTTTGCGCGGTGATCTTCGTCGCGGTTTTTTCCGTGATGTTCTATTCCATCTGGAAGCATCGCAAGTCCGTGGGCCACAAGGCGGCCCATTTCCATGAGTCGGTGACCGTGGAAATCATCTGGACCATCGTGCCCTTTGTGATCGTCATCCTGATGGCCCTGCCGGCCACCAAGATGGTGATCGACATGAAGGACACGACCAACCCCGACATCACGATCAAGATCACCGGAATGCAGTGGAAGTGGGGTTACGACTACTTGCGCGGCGAGGGCGAGGGCATCTCCATGATCTCTTCGCTGGACACGGCGCAGCGCGAGTTGTCGAACAATGGCGGCCCGAAGGCGGGTCAGGTCGTGGACGACTATCTGCTCAAGGTTGATCACCCGTTGGTCGTCCCTGTGAACAAGAAGATCCGCCTGGTTCTCACCTCCAATGACGTCATCCACGCCTGGTATGTGCCCGCTTTTGGTGTGCAACAGGCCGCGATTCCGGGCTTCGTGCGCGATGCCTGGTTCAGCTCTGACAAGGTGGGCAACTACTACGGCGACTGCACGCAACTTTGCGGCAAGGAGCATTCCTATATGCCGATTCGCGTGCAGGTGCTCTCGGCCGAAGATTACTCCGCGTGGGTGGCTGGCGAGAAGAAGAAAAGCGCAGCGCCGGCGAACGATCCGGTCAAGGTCGGGGCCGCCCAACAGCTGAGCCAACGGGGCGAGCAAATCTATGCATTGGCCCAAGCAAACGGATCGGCTGGTTCCGTCCGCTGACGTCGCTGCCGCGCGCAACCCGTCGTTGGCACCCAAAGAATACCCGTAATGAGAAGGAAATCATGATGAGCGCCGTTCTAGATCACTCTGACCACAATGATCACCACGATCACGCCCCCACGGGGTGGCGCCGTTGGCTGTATGCGACGAACCACAAGGACATTGGCACCTTGTATCTGCTGTTCAGTCTGACCATGCTGATGGTTGGCGGCGTACTGGCGTTGCTGATCCGCGCTGAGTTGTTTCAGCCGGGCCTGCAGTTCATTACCCCGGAGTTGTTCAATCAACTCGTCACCATGCATGGACTGATCATGGTGTTTGGCGCCATCATGCCGGCCTTTGTCGGGTTCGCGAATTGGATGATTCCGCTGCAGGTGGGTGCGCCGGACATGGCTTTTGCGCGCATGAACAACTTCAGTTTCTGGTTGCTCGTGCCTGCGGCGCTGATGTTGGTGAGTTCCTTCTTCATGCCCGGTGGCGCGCCATCGGCCGGTTGGACGCTGTACGCGCCGCTCACGCTGCAAATGGGCGCCAGCATGGACACGGGCATTTTCGCGATCCACCTGATGGGTGCGAGTTCGATCATGGGTTCGATCAACATCATCGTGACGATTCTGAACATGCGCGCACCTGGCATGACGATGATGAAGTTGCCGATGTTCTGCTGGACCTGGCTCATCACGGCGTTCCTGCTGATCGCGGTGATGCCGGTTTTGGCCGGCGCCGTGACCATGACACTGACGGATCGTCATTTCGGCACCAGCTTCTTCAATCCCGCAGGCGGCGGCGACCCCGTTCTGTATCAGCACATTTTCTGGTTCTTTGGTCACCCTGAGGTGTACATCATGATCTTGCCGGCATTCGGCATCATCAGCCAGATCATTCCGGCCTTTGCACGCAAGAAGCTGTTCGGCTACACGTCGATGGTGTACGCCACGTCGAGCATCGCGATCCTGTCGTTCATCGTCTGGGGTCACCACATGTTCACCTCGGGCTTCCCTGTCGCCGGGCAGTTGTTCTTCATGTACGCCACGATGCTGATTGCCGTACCCACCGCAGTGAAGATCTTCAATTGGATCGCCACCATGTGGCAGGGTTCGATGACATTTGAAACGCCGATGCTGTTTGCGGTGGGTTTCATTTTCGTGTTCACCATGGGCGGCTTTTCTGGCCTGATTCTGGCCATGGCGCCGATTGACATCCAGGTTCACGACACCTACTACGTGGTAGCGCACTTTCATTACGTACTCGTGGCCGGGTCGCTGTATGCCATGTTTGCCGGTTTTTATTACTGGGCGCCGAAGTGGACCGGCGTGATGTACAGCGAAACACGCGGGAAAATTCACTTTTGGTGGTCGCTGATCGCTTTCAATGTGACCTTCTTCCCCATGCACTTTTTGGGCCTCGCAGGCATGCCGCGGCGCTACGCTGACTATCCGATGCAGTTTGCCGACTTCAATGCGGTCGCGTCGGTGGGCGCCTTCTTCTTCGGCTTCGCGCAAGTCTATTTCGTGCTGTTCATTGTGCTGCCCGCGATGCGCGGCAAGGGCGCCAAAGCGCCGCAAAAGCCCTGGGAAGGCGCTGAAGGCCTGGAGTGGGAGATTCCCTCGCCCGCGCCGTTCCATACGTTTGCGACGCCTCCAAAGCTGGATGCGAGCGCCAGCAAGATCATCGGCTGAGGATGGACATGACACCCGAGCAAAGAAGGGCAAACCTGAGGCTGGGATGGGCTCTGGCGGTGGTCGCCGTGGCCATCTTCGTGGGCTTCATTGCCAAGATGGCTTTCTTGACCCACTAGGCAATGAATTTCCGGATTCCCAAGGTTTCGCTGCCCGCGCGGCTGCTACTGCTGGCCGTGGTGATGTTCGCCTTCGCCTACGCCTTGGTGCCGCTGTACAAGGCCTTTTGTGATGCCACCGGCGTGAACGTGTTGGCGGTGGGGGATCGGGATATTGCTGAGGCCAAGTCCGAACTGGCGGCCAACACGCAAGTGGACCTGAGTCGCGTCGTGACCGTCGAGTTTGACGCCAACGTGCGTGGCCCCTGGGACTTCAAGCCTGCGGTCAGCCATGTGGACGTGCATCCGGGTGAACTCACGACGGTGATGTACAACTTTCAGAATCTGCAAGAGCGAAGCATCACGGCTCAGGCGATACCGAGTTACGCGCCGCAGGAAGCGGGGCCCAATTTTCACAAGATTGAGTGCTTCTGCTTTCAGCAGTACACCCTGGCGCCTGGGGAAAAGAAGGCCTGGCCGGTCGTCTTCGTGGTGGATCCCAAACTGTCCAGGGATGTCAGGACGATCACCTTGTCCTACACCTTCTTTGAAATTGGCGGCAAGACGCCCATGCCTCCGACGGCACAAGCAATCCCGGTCGTGGTTCCTGGAGCCCGCTCATGACTTGCCGTGCTGCTTCGAAGGCGCATGGGGCGGCGGTCTGCGGCGCGGGGCGCGCGCAGTGAGCGCGCTCCAACCAGAAAGCCAGGTGCGCCCAAAGGGTTCGTTTTGGCGGAGCGTGAAGATGGTCAGTTGGGCGTTCCTGGGAATTCGAAAGTCCAGCGAGTCGCAAGACGACATGGTGCTGGTCGGACCGCTGCACTTGATCGCAGTGGGCGTGGCCCTGGCGCTGGCTTTGGTTATCGGTTTGGTTGTTTTGGTGCAATGGGTCGTTGCCAGCTAAGGCGCGGCCCAAAATTTGAAAAATTGGAATATTGGAGCTGACATGAGTTCAACATCGCACGGCGCAAGCCACACCTACTTTGTGCCTGAGCCGTCAAGGCATCCGGTCGCGGCTGCGTTTGGCCTGTTGTTGGTCGTTATGGGCGCCGGCCCCTGGATCAATGGCGAGAGTTGGGGCAAATACGTGTTTGCAGTCGGCATGATCTGGTTTTTGAGCGTGCTGTTCCAGTGGTTCAAGCAGGCGATCGGTGAGAGCGAGCGGGGCAGTTACGGCGGCCAAATTGATATGGCCTTTCGCTGGAGCATGGGTTGGTTCATCTTCTCTGAAGTGATGTTCTTCGGCGCCTTCTTTTCTGCGCTCTGGTGGATTCGCGTGCATGCCCTCCCGAGCCTTGGCGATGTTGAAAACACCCTGATCTGGCCCGATTTCAAGGCCATCTGGCCCAGCCTGTCCCACCCGGCAACGGCTTCTCCGGCGGGGATCGTCGAGTCGTTTGTGGCGCAGGGGCCATTCTGGCTTCCCACCATCAACACCGCGCTGCTGCTGAGTTCGGGCGTGACGCTGACGATCGCACACCACGCCTTGATTGCCGGAAACCGCAGCAAAACATTGATGTTTATGTGGTGCACCGTGCTGCTTGGCTTGACCTTCCTGTTCGTTCAGGGCTACGAGTACCACCACGCCTACGAGGTCCTCAACCTGAAGCTGAGCTCAGGGGTGTACGGATCGACGTTCTTCATGCTCACGGGATTTCACGGCTTTCACGTGTTCATCGGCATGCTGATGCTGCTGTTTGTCAGCCTGCGCCTGAAGAAGGGCCACTTCACGCCCGAGCGCCACTTTGGCTTTGAAGGGGCTGCCTGGTATTGGCACTTTGTCGATGTGGTATGGCTCGGCTTGTACGTGACGGTTTATTGGCTGTAGGGCTTTTGCAGGGTCGCTGACCCTGCGCTCGCGGGCGCAGCACGCGCCCGGCGCTTCAGTCACTCGCGGTCTTAGACCCCGTCGGCGATTCCCGTAGGGCGGATATAGCCCAACTTCCAAGCCAGCAGAATGCTGGCAAAGAGAAGGATGGACAGTCCCACTCGCACGCCCAATGCCGTCGCCATCTTCTTCTGACGTTGCGACACATTGTGCGAATCGCGCTTGACCATGAAAAACAGTGCAGCGCCCAAACTGACGATGATGGCGGAAAAAGCGAATAGAGCGAAGTATTTCATGAACAGGATTATCGTGTGAGTTCGCGCTGGAAATTTTTTCTCGTCACCGTCGGCGCCTTGCTGTCATTTTCTGCCACCTTCGCTCTGGGTCAATGGCAGTTGTCGCGTGCCGCGCAGAAACTGGCATGGCTGGCGGCCATCGAATCGAAAGCCGCTTTGCCGCCGACCGACCAGCTCAGCCTGTCGCAGCTCTCGGAGGGCGGGCCGGAATTGAATCGACGCGTGCGCCTGCGCGGCCAGTGGCTGGCCGACGCCACCGTGTATTTGGACAACCGCCAGATGAACAGCCGCCAGGGAATGGTGGTGCTGACGCCCATGAAGCTCGATGGCAGCGGGGCGGTGGTCGTGGTGCAACGCGGTTGGGTGGCGCGCAACTTCATCAACCGCAAGGACTTGGCCGCGCTGAGTACGCCGGCCGGCCCGGTTGAAATTCAAGGCCGAATCGTAGCTCCGCCGTCAAGGTCGTTTTCGTTTCCCGGCCCGGACTCGGGCCGTATCCGGCAAAATCTCGACCTGGCCGCGTTTTCTGTGGAACTGGGCCTGCCGCTGCTACCCGTGTCCGTCCAGCAATCAAGTGGCGAGGCAGACGGATTGGCACGCGACTGGCCGGTTTTCGAGGCGGGCGCGGATATGCACTACGGCTACGCCTTTCAGTGGTTCGGACTCAGCGCCCTGGTAGCAACTCTTTTTATCTGGTTTCAAATTGTCAGACGATTCATCCTCCCCCGTCACGCCTGAACCGGCTGTTGGCAACAAGGCCAGTTTCTGGGAACAGCCGTTGGCCCTGACCGTGCATTCAATTCCAAACATGGAGCAGGCCATTGCCACGCCGACTCGACAAAAGCGCGATGGACGCTGGAAGATGTTCGCGGTGCTGCTGATCTGTGCCGCGCCCATCGTGGCCTCCTACTTCATGTACTACGTGGTCCGCCCCGAGGGCCGACGCAACTACGGTGACCTGATTGAGCCGCAGCGTGCGCTGCCGGATGCGCCAGCCTGGGGCCTCGACGGCGGGGTGCGCAAGTTCGCGGATTTGAAGGGCCAGTGGCTGCTGCTCAGCGTGGCTGGCGCGGCCTGCGATGAAGCGTGCAAAAACCATCTGTACATGCAGCGCCAATTGCGCGAGAGCATGGGCAAGGAAAAGGACCGGATGGATTGGGTTTGGCTCATCTCCGACCAGGCCGCTGTGCCGGACTGGTTGTTGCCTGCGCTCAAGGGCGCGACGGTGTTGCGCGCCTCGCCTGAGGCGCTCGCTGCATGGCTCGCCCCGGCGCCAGGGCACCCCCTGTCAGATCATCTGTATCTGGTGGACCCTCTGGGCAATTTGATGATGCGCTTTCCGGCGGCCCTGGATGCTTCCCAGGTTGCCGGCGCGCGCCGGGATCTGGAGCGTCTGCTGCGTGCCTCCGCTTCCTGGAATGTGCCCCGTCGCTAGGCTTGAACCTCGTGCAAACACAAGCTCTTTACGACCTTTCCCCGCTCTGGCAGGTGCTGCTGATCGGCGCGGTTTTGGCCTGCCTGCCAGTGGTCTGGCTCGGGTGGCGCAAACCATCGGCGGCCGGCCGACTTCAGGCGTTGACGGTGCTCACGCTGTTTCTGACATTCGACTTGGTGATGTTTGGCGCATTTACCCGTCTGACCGATTCCGGTTTGGGCTGTCCGGACTGGCCGGGCTGTTACGGCACGGCTTCGCCAATGGGGGCAGCGCCGAAAATTTCGGCTGCGCTGTTGACCATGCCAACCGGCCCGGTGTCGCATGCAAAGGCCTGGATCGAGATGCTGCATCGCTACCTGGCGACCGGCGTTGGCGGGTTGATCGTCGTGAGCAACTTGGCGCAGTGGGTCATTCTTGCCGGCAACGGCGTGCTGCGCTGGCGACGCCGAGGCGTCTGGATTGACCCGGGTTCGCTGAGCCCTTGGTGGGCTGCTTTGACGCTGTTCTGGGTCGCTCTGCAGGGCGCCTTTGGCGCGCTCACGGTGACCATGAAGCTGTTTCCTGCCATCGTCACGCTGCACCTCTTGGGCGGCGTCATGCTGTTGGCCTTGCTCGCCGTCCAGGCGGTGCATTTCAGTCGCTGGCATGCGGGCACGCGCCCGCAACCGCTGCAAGCTGCCATGCGCGCCAGCATTTGGCTGGTGCTCGTGCTGCTGGGCCTGCAGGTGGCCCTTGGGGGCTGGGTCAGCACCAACTATGCGGTTCTGGCCTGCAACGAGTTTCCCAAGTGCCAAGGCAGTTGGTGGCCGCTGATGGATTTTGCGCAGGGTTTCAGTGTCTGGCGCGAACTCGGCATGAAGGCCGATGGGGGCTTTCTCGGTTTCGAGGCCTTGACGGCGATCCACTACGCGCATCGGCTTTTTGCCTATCTGGTACTGGCCGCACTGCTGGCTCTGGCGTGGCGGCTGTCGCGGGTCTCGGCCCTGCGCGCGCCAGCGCGCTGGCTGGCGTGGCTGGCGCTGGCGCAATTTCTAACGGGGTTGAGCAACGTGGTGCTCGACTGGCCACTGGTGACGGCCGTGCTGCATACCGGGGGCGCTGCGGCGTTGGTGGTGGTCTTGGTCTGGACCCTGAGCGCGAGTTCGGTCGAGGAGCAGGAGTTGCGATCATGAGCCTGTTTCTCAAGACCTTCTATCAGTTCTACGCGCTGACCAAACCACGCGTGATTCAATTGATTGTGTTCTGTGCCTTGATCGGCATGGTGCTGGCCGTCCCGGGCGTGCCCACATGGGAACAAGCTCGCCTGGCAGCGCTGGCCTGCCTGGGCATCTGGCTCGTGGCCGGTGCCGCTGCCGCCTTCAATTGCCTGGTGGAAAAAGGCATTGACGCGAAGATGCGCCGCACCGCCTGGCGTCCCACGGCCGCGGGCGAACTCAGCGACTGGCAGGCGCTGAGCTTTTCGCTGGTGCTGTGCTCCAGCGGCTCGGCGCTGCTCTATTGTTTCGTGAATCCACTGACCATGTGGCTGACCTTTGCCACCTTCGTTGGCTACGCGGTGGTCTACACCTTGATACTCAAGCCACTGACGCCGCAAAATATCGTCATCGGTGGCGCTTCCGGCGCCATGCCGCCCCTGCTGGGGTGGGCCGCCATGACGGGAGGCGTGGGTCCTGAAGCGATGATCCTGTTCCTGATCATCTTCATCTGGACACCGCCGCACTTCTGGGCACTGGCGCTATATCGCGTAGAGGACTATCGAAAATCGGGTCTGCCGATGTTGCCCGTGACGCACGGCAGCGAGTTCACCCGCTTGCACATCCTCCTGTACACGTTCTGGCTGTTTGCCGTGTGCCTGCTGCCCTATGCCTATGGCATGAGTTCCTGGCTCTACCTGGGTGCGGCCGTGGTACTGGGTCTGACTTTTTGCACTTACGCCTTTTGGCTGTGGCAGGACTATTCTGACGCCTTGGCGCGGCGCACATTCCGGTTTTCATTGATTCATTTGAGTGCGCTCTTTGCCGCGCTGCTGCTGGACCACTACCTGCTTTGAGGACACCATGAAACCATCGATTGCCCTGGCGCCGAGCGCGCGTCGAATCTTGCTGGCGCTGGCCGCTGGCGCGCTGCTGGCGCTGGCGGGCTGCGCCGAAGACAAGCCAAAATTCAACGCCATCGACATCACCGGCGCCGAGTACGCGCGCGACTTCCAGCTCACGGACCATAACGGCCAGGCGCGCAGCCTGAAGGATTTCAAGGGCAAGGCGGTGCTGCTGTTTTTTGGCTACACCCAATGCCCGGACGTGTGCCCCACGTCGCTGGCTGAATTGGCCGAGGTGAAGAAACTGCTGGGCGCGCAGGGCGACAAGCTGCAAGGCCTGTTTGTCACGCTGGACCCGCAGCGCGACCAGCCCGAGATGCTCAAGGCCTACATGACGAACTTCGACCCGAGCTTTCTGGCGCTGTACACCTCGGTGGACAAGCTGCCCGAGGTGGCCAAGGAGTTCAAGATCTACTACAAAAAGGTGGACGGACCCACGCCGACGAGCTACACGCTGGACCACTCGGCCGGCAGCTACCTCTTTGATCCCGAGGGCCATGTGCGGCTGTACGTGCGCTATGGCAGCGGCGCCCCCGCCGTTGCAGCGGACATCAAGCAGTTGTTGAAATAGCGCTGCCGGTCACGGCGGACCCCGCGCCGCCCCCTCAGGCGTATTGCGCCAGCGTTTTCTTCATCTTTTTCATCGCGGCGACTTCAATCTGCCGGATGCGCTCGGCGCTCACGCCGTAAACCGCCGCCAGTTCGTGCAGCGTCATGCCGCCCGAGCCGTTGTCGTTCACCTTGAGCCAGCGCTCCTGCACAATGGTGCGGCTGCGTTCGTCGAGCTCTTCCAGCGCCATGGCGATGCCATCGCTGGCGAGCATGTCGCGCTGCTGCGATTCGAGCACGGCCGTGGGTTCGTGGCGCGCGTCGGCCAGGTAGGCGATGGGCCCGAAGCCGTCCTCGCCGTCCTCGTTCGGTCCTGGGTCGAGCATCACGTCACCGCCCGACAGGCGGGTTTCCATCTCGATCACGTCCTCGCGCTTGACCTTGAGATCGCGCGCCATGGATTCGATCTCGGCCTCATTCAAGGTGTCGCGGTGCGTTGCCTCGTTGCCTGCTGCCGCCTCGGCTTTGAAGCCCTGCTTCATGGAGCGCAGATTGAAGAACAGCTTGCGCTGGGACTTGGTCGTCGCGACCTTGACCATGCGCCAGTTCTTCAGGATGTATTCGTGAATCTCGGCCTTGATCCAGTGCAGCGCATAGCTCACCAGGCGCACGCCGTGGTCCGGATCGAAGCGGCGCACCGCCTTCATCAGGCCCACATTGCCTTCCTGGATCAGATCGCCATGGGGCAGTCCGTAGCCGAGGTACTGGCGCGCCACGGAGACGACCAGACGCAGGTGGGACAGCACCAGCTTTCCGGCGGCCTCCACATCGTTGTCGTCGCGCATCTTGCGGGCGAACTCCTGCTCCTGCTCCAGCGTCAGCATCGGCAGGCGGTTCACGGCGGATATATAGGCGTCCAGATTGCCCAGTGGGGGCACCAGCGCCCAGGGGTTGACCACGCTGAGGGCGGAAGTCGATGCGCCAGAGAGGGAAGTCATGCCAGAACTCCTTAGTCGGTTGAGGTCAAGGGCAGATGTTAGCACTCTATCGAATAGAGTGCCAATGTCGGCCTTGTCCAAGGCGTTGTGAGCGCACCGGTTCGACTTCAAGTACCATACTCTCCGAGAAAGCCGGGATTCCCCATCATCCATTTCAAGATGAGTGCACGGGACACCGGCAAGAATGTGCACGAAAAGCCCACACGCCGTTCCCCGCTAGGCAGACATCAACATTCAGGTAGCCACAAATGAAACAAAGATTGATTTGGATTGTTTGGCCGTCATTTTTGATGGCTTCTGTCTTGGAACTGGTGGTATTTGCGTTTCTAGATCCACAGGAGATGCATTGGCTTTACGGAATCAATGAGGTCAGTCGTCAAACGGTTTATACGGCGGCGTTTTTTCTTTTTTGGACGGCAACGGCCCTCTCCGGCGCTTTGACCACTTTATTGTCAATGTCTCCGTTTGAAGTCAACCGCTGTCCCATGCCTGTCTGTGAACGGCCAGACATTTGCAGGGTGAAGAATTAGGCAGGACGCGTGCGCTAAATCAACGCACCGTCAAGCCTCGGCGAGCCTCTCATGGCCGTGCTGTTTGCGCATGAGGTTCGACCGGTCAGGCGCCAAGGCCGAAAGCGCTAACAATGTCGGGAGGGTGGAACGCAGTGCGTTCGTCACGACCAGTTCAGAGCGCGGCCATCCAGCCCAACTTGTGGCTGGTAGAGACCACATCAACGGCCAGAAATTGCCTTATCGACAATTCCCGGACTTCAAAGTAATGGGTAGAATAGCGACTTCCTAAATAACTCTTGAAAGTATTACCATGTTGAAATATCTTTCATCTAGCGAACAATCCCGTTTTTCCGATCTGCAGGGAAAATTGGCGCAATTGCTGATCAGCGACGCCGAACAGCAGGAATTGTCAACGCTGGTGAGCAAGGCGCAAAAGGCGGCAGCGGAACGCGGCAAGGCGATTGAATCCGTGCGCCAATTGATCGCCGACAATGCCATTGAGATCCAGTCGATCTTTTCCGCCGAGGTCATCCAGCGCGCCGCTGCAGGCGCTTCAGCGCCTCGTGCCCGCACCGCCAAGGTCAAGGGACAACCCAAGGCTGTCAAGGTAAATACCCGAAGTGAGCAAGTGCTTATCCAAGTCAAACTGGATAAGAGCGCGGGCGCTCCTAGCCGCTACAAACAGGGCCAGAAGCTGGGCAAGTTCGTGTCGCGCAACTTCAAGCAATTGGATGCGGACGGCCATTTGGTGGAAAACCTGCTGAAATATGCGACGCCGCTGGGCAAGAGCTATTTCTCGACACCCGAAGGCAAGGCTGAACTGGAAACCTTTGCCCAATTTGTGCGCAGCACACCGGCTAATTCCTGAAGCCTGGCGAATCGGTGCGGCTATTGCGCCATCAGGCGCCTGGCCGCATAGCTCAGGCCATCCACCAGGGCCACCAGCGTGATCATCGCGATCAGCACCGAGCTGGTTTCGCCCATCTGAAATAGCCCCATGTGGAAGGCCAGCATCTGGCCCAAGCCGCCCGCCCCGACCACGCCCAGGACGGCGGCGGCGCGGATATTGTTCTCCCAACGGTACAGCGTGTAACTCAGCAACTGCGGCAGCAGCTGTGGCAGCGTCGCGTAAAGAAACACCCGCAGTTCGTCCACGCCGCGCACGCGCAGCGCAAAGGCCGGCCCTTGCGGCGCGTTTTCAATCGCCTCGGCAAACAAGCGCCCGAGCACGCCGCTGGTGTGCAGGGCCAGCGCGAGCGTGCCGGCGAAGGGCCCCAGTCCAGCGGCGATCAGCAGCAACGCGGCCCACACCAGTTCGGGGACGCTGCGCAGGGCGTTCAACAGCAGGCGCGTGGGTGCGCGCCAATGGGCCGGATCGGCGCTGTGGGTCTTGCTCGCGGGCAGCGCCAGGGCCAGGCCCAGGAGCGCCGCGATCAGCGTTCCCAGCGCCGACATGGCCAGCGTCTCCAGCGCCGCGGGCAGCAGCCTGTTGAGAAACGCCAGCTCCACGTTGGGTGGAAACAGCTCGCCCAGAAAGCGCGCCATCTTGCGCAGCGCGTCGGGTGCCAGGAATTTGGCCCACTGCAAATCCAGGGTCCAAAAGCTCAGCATCACCAGCAAGCCCAAGGCCGCGACAAACCAGCCGGCCTTCGTGCGCACCGGGCGCAGCGGCGACGGCAACACGCCCTTCATCCCAGCGCGCGGCGCAGTCGGGCGCTCACGTCATCGGCGAACCACACCAGGGCCATGAACACCAGCAGCATGGCCGACACCTCGGAGCCGTTGAACATCTTCAGCGACGAGTCCATGGCCTGACCGAGGCCGCCGGCGCCGACGAAGCCGAGCACGGCCGAGGAGCGGATCGCGCACTCCCAGCGGTAAACGGTGTAGCTCGTGAGCTCGGCCGCAGACTGCGGCAGCAGGCCGTAACAGAAGGCCTGCAGACGGCCGCTGCCGTTGCGCAGCAGGCTGGTGGTGACATGGGTGTCGCCGCTCTCCAGAATCTCCGCGTACACCTTGCCCAGCATGCCGCCATAGGTGAGCGCGATCGCGAGCACCCCGGCAGTGGGCCCCAGGCCCACGACGCGCACGAAAACCAGGGCCCAGATCAGTTCGGGCACGCTGCGCAGCACGATCATCAGCCAGCGCAGCAGTTGGCGCAGACGGTTTGGCAGCCGCGCCATCCGACCGCTCAGGGCCGAGACCGAGAGCACGCGCACGCTGGCCAGCGCCAGCGGAATCGCCAGCAGCAGGGCCAGCGTGATGCCGGCGGTGGCCATGGCCACGGTGCGCCAGGTCTCGCGCGCCACCATCGCCAGGAACTCGGGCTCGACCTTGGGCGGGACAAAGGCGGCCAGGAAGTTGAGCGTCGGCCCCAGGCTCTGCGGTGCCCACAGCACCCAGGGTTTGAACTCGCTCGCCACCAGCATCGGCCACAGCGCGAGCAAGGCGAAGACCGCCCAGAACACGCGGCCGCGCCAGGCCGGGTCGCGCCTTGCCGGCGCCCATGCGAGGGTGCCACTCATGTTGCTCGGCGCCTCAGCGGCATTGCATCGCCACCACCGGCGCCGCCGAATCGAAGCTGGCCAGCGCTGGCGCCGCACTGAGCTCGTCCAGATGCTGCGCGTACAGCGTGCGCAAGCGCTCAGGCGTGACCTGGGACGAGGGCAGGTCGAAGGCGAGCTCGCCGTCGCGCAGACCGATGATGCGCGGGAAATGCGCCAGCGCCATGTCCACATGGTGCAGCGTGGTCACCAGGCTGGCGCCGCGCTCGCTGGCGGCCTGCGTCAAGGCGCAGATGGCCTGCTGGGCGCGCGTCGGGTCCAGCGCGGACAGCGGCTCGTCCACCAGGATCAGCGACGCCTGGGCCAGCAGCGCGCGCGCCAAACCGACGCGCTGGCGCTCGCCGCCGGAGAGTCGATCGACGCGCTCGAACAGCTTGTCCGCCAGGTCGAAGCGCGCCAGCGCCGCTTCGGCCTGAGCCATGTGGGTGGGGTAGAACAGGCTGCGCAGGCTTTGCCAAAGGCCGATGTGCGGCAGTCGCCCCGCCAGCACGGCGGTGACGACGCGCTGGCGCGGCGGCAGCGGCGGCACCTGGGGCGCCAGGAACAGCGCGCCGCGCAGCCGATGCAGGCGAGCGCGAGGCAGCGACCACGGATTTTGCTGATCCAGGTGCAAGTGGCCGCCGGACGGCGGCAGCGCGCAAGCCAGCAGATGCAGCAGCGTGGTCTTGCCCGCGCCCGAAGGGCCGATCACCGCCAATTGTTCGCCCTGGGAAATGTGCAGGTTCAAGCGGCGCAGCGCGTCTGGCGCCGTGCCGCGCGCCGCTGGATGGCGGGCGCTGCAGTCGCGCAGGTCGATCTTCATGGGATGGCCGAGGGCTTGATGCGCCGACGGGCGCTGTAACAGCAACTCATTGCGCCAACGCAGCCCGGCGCAACTACTTCAGCAAGCCGGCGCTGCGCGCAGCGGCCTCGATGCCCTTGTAGTTCTCCGCCTGCGTGGGGATGAAGCGCCCGGTGCGCTGCAGGTCGAGAATTTCCTTGCCTTCAGGCGTGCTGGCGCTCAGGTCCAAAAAGGCCTTGACCAGCTTCTCGCGCAGCGCCCCCGGCATGTCGGCGTGCACCGTCCAGTTGTAGTCGTAGTAGGGCGGCGTGGTGAAAAAAACGTGTACCTTGCTGGCATCGACCTTTTTGTCGGCGACAAACTTTTCCCACACCGAAATGTTGAGCGCGCCCGCGTCCACCTTGCCTGCGGCCACGGCGGCGATGGTTGCGTCGTGCGCACCCGAATAGGCCACGCGCTTGAAGTCCTTGTCCGGGTCGATCTTGGCCTGCAGCAAATAGGCGCGCGGCATCAAATGGCCCGAGGTGCTGGACTGGGAACCGAAGCTCACGTTCTTGCCCTTGAGGTCGGCCAGGCTCTTGATGGCCGGGTCGGTGCTGATGAAGACCGATTTGAATTTCGCGTCTTCTTCGCGCTGCACCAGCGGCACGGCCTTGCCGCCCGAGCGCACGCTCGCCTGCACGAAGGTGAAGCCGCCAAACCAGGCCATGTCCACCTGCTTGTTGGCCAGCGCTTCCACCGAGGCGGCGTAATCCGTCACGGGCGTGAACTCGACTTTCATGCCCAGGCGCGCCTCCAGATACTTCACCAGCGGCGCGGCCTTGCGCCCCAGTTCGGTGGGCGACTCGTCGGGAATCGCGGTGATTCTGAAAACCTGCTGGGCGTGGCTGGCAGCGCCAAAAAAGAGGCTGGCAGCAGCCAGGAGCAGAGTGAAGCGGCGACACAGGGAGAGACTGAACATGAAGATCCTGAAACGTTGAAGGGTGGGAGGCGCCATTAGAACCGATGTGGCGGCGCGTTCAGTGGACCTGAGACAATCGATGCGCCTGCCTCCCGCAGCGCAGAAAGCCACCGATCATGACCCCACCCAACGCCACCCTTCCCGCGCCACCGCGCCTGACCTCGCTCTCGCACGGCGGCGGCTGCGGCTGCAAGATCGCGCCCGGCGTGCTGTCCGAAATCCTGCGCGGCGCCAGCGCCATGCTGATGCCGCCCGAACTGCTGGTGGGCATCGAGACCTCGGACGATGCGGCGGTGTACAAATTGAACGAAGAGCAGGCGCTGATCGCCACCACCGACTTCTTCATGCCCATCGTGGATGACCCGTGTGACTTTGGCCGCATCGCCGCCACCAACGCCATCTCCGACGTGTACGCCATGGGCGGCACGCCCATCATGGCGCTGGCCCTGGTGGCCATGCCCATCAGCGTGCTGTCCACCGAGACCATCGGCAAGATCCTGGAAGGCGGCCAGTCCGTGTGCCGCGCCGCTGGCATACCGATCGCGGGCGGCCACACCATCGACTCGGTCGAACCCATTTACGGACTGGTGGCCATGGGCCTGGTGCACCCCAAGCGCGTGAAGCGCAACGCCGACGCCAGGGTCGGCGACCGCCTGATTCTGGGCAAGCCGCTGGGCGTGGGCATCCTGTCGGCCGCGCTGAAGAAAGAGCAATTGAGCTTGGAGGGCTACGCGCAGATGATCGCCGTCACCACCCAACTCAACACCCCAGGCCCCGATCTGGCGGCGCTGGACGGCGTGCATGCGCTCACCGACGTCACCGGCTTTGGCTTGGCGGGCCACACGCTGGAACTGGCGCGTGGCGCGAAATGTGCTGTGCGCATTGACTGGCCGCGCGTGCCGCTGATGGACGGCGTGCGCGAACTCGCCGCACAGGGCATGGTGACCGGCGCCTCGGGGCGCAACTGGGCCGCCTACGGCGCTGATGTGCGCCTGTCCGAAAGCCTGAACGCGACCGACCAGGCGCTGCTCAGCGACCCGCAAACCAGCGGCGGCCTGCTCGTGACCTGCGCTCCTGAAACAGTAGCGGACGTGCTGGCGATCTTTGCGCGCCACGGCTTTGCCTGCGCGACCGAGATCGGCGAAGTGCTGGCGCTGGAGCCGGGTCAGGCGCCGCATCTCGTGGTGGGCTGAACCCGACGCCGCAGCGGCCTCAGTTCAGGCGCAGAAAAGGCTGGAGCTTCTTCACGGTCCACAGGCGGTTGGCGACAGCGACTGATGCCAAGCTTGCAATCAGCAAACCCGCACCGTAGTCGGCATCCACTTCAAACCAGGTTGGCCAGTGCGAAAAACCGAAGGTCCAAAGCAAGGCGCCCCAGAGTGCCGCAAAGGCAAACAAAAATATCACTGGAAACAGGCGACCCAATCCACGAATGATCAATGCAAAGCCGGTCGCCGCAGCCATTTCCAGTGCCAGTATGCGATAGCTCCAGGTGGTTTCAAGGCTATGGCTAAGCGGCACATCGCCAAAAGCCCAACTCCCAATCACCCAGATGCACACGACGAACGCAATCACAGCCCATTGAAGCGCGACGCTCGTGACAAAGATATGCCAACCCAGGCGCCCACGGTGCCAGTTCCGCGGCGCCAACAGGTGTCGCCAATGCAGGTCCTTGCAGATCAGACGACCGGAGGCGCTGATAGAGAGAACGGCGAGTACCAGCAAATGGGCGGGGCCAATTTCGCTGTTCCAGGGGGCTAGGTACGGCAATGCCACCGTGGGGATCCAGCAGTATTGAACTATGGCATCGCGCAAGAAGGCGAATGGTGATCTGCGAGTCAGGGCTCCACCAACTTCGTAAAGTTTGGAGTTATCCAGCGCGGTGTAGCGACGACCAACGGCGGAAATTCGCTTCCGCAAGCTGCCCTGCCGATTTTCATTGACGGTTACCCTCAGTGTCGGCGCACGTTGCCAACGGGTCACTAAAAGGGTTGCGAACAGCGGCCACGAGAGCGCCAAAAGGGTCTGCAAGATGACAGGAAATTGGCTGAACTGGTCCGCGCCGTGTGCCAGGCCGGGGATCACGCTGACCCACACCGCCAACAGCAGGCAGCCCGTCAAAATGACCCACAACCAGGCACGATGAAGCACGCCATGGTTCGACAAAGCGGCGATGTAGCTCAGGCTCAGTAGCGTGGAAAAAAAGCCCGCTGCGCTGGTCCACTGCCAAGGCGATGTGGGAAGCGCCAGCAGCAGCGTTGCACTTATCACGATCAGTCCCCAAAGGAACATGGTGTTTCCCAAGGCAGCGCGCAGCCAGGCACGCCAAAGGTTTTCGGGAGTCCGCCGCTGCCTCAACACACGGGCGCCGCTGGCCACTGCGCTCGATTCCTGCCACCCCTTGATGGTCAGCAGCATGCCCGCCATGACGATCCAGAACTGGATGATGAATGTCAGGCCGTTGACCCCCAGGGCGGCGAGTGGGTAGAGCACGGCCCAAAGCACGCCCAGGGCCAGCGTCCCCATTCCCGTGAGCAGTGCCGTGCCGATGGTTTGGGTCGTCATTTGCAGTTCATTTTTCACGAGTTCAACTCCATAAACAGTTCGTCCAGCGACAGGGCCCGGCCTTTGTCGGCCCATACCGGTGCGAGCCGCGTGTCGATCACGCACTGCGCGGCGGCGGGGTTCTGGCACACCACGGCAGCGCGTGGTAGGTC
>CAIMSP010000128.1 GCA_903844215.1 uncultured beta proteobacterium
CACCGCCAGCGCGCACCAACAGCGCGCCCTGGCGCTGATCCAGGCCATCCAACCGTAGTCAGAAATCCAAACCCGAAATCCATCGCAAGTGGTTGATGGAGAACGGGAATTCGGGTTGGGGGCGAGGGAACTTCAGGCTAGGCGGCAGGCACTCAAGTTGGCGGCGCCGGTCTCCTTCATGGAGACTGTGAAGGCCACCAATCTTGGCTTCGCCGCGATTCCAGGCATCTCTGCGGCCACCCCGTCGACGTCGGTCAAGCGAGCGGGCAGGCAAGGCCTGCGCGTGGACGTCCTCACGCCCGGCGCAGACCTGGGCAAGGTGGTCCAGGTGCCTGAACTGGGCTGGCATGCGCAGGCCATACCGCATTTCGGCTACCTGTTGGCCTCGCCGCGGCGTGTCTCGGTGCTGGCTGGCGGGCACTGCGTGCCGGTCAATGCGCCGGCGCCCGAGCGTATGGCCTGGCACAAGCTGTACTCGAGCGCCCGCCGCACAACCGAGTCCGCGAAGGCGGAGAAGGACCTGCGGCAAGCTGCGACGCTGCTGGCCGTGCTGGTGGAACGCGACAACCTGGGGCTTGTGGCGACTGCAGCAGCGGTTCCGCAAGAGGTGCTCCGCGCGGCTCGCCAGCGTCTACCGGGGCTGCGGAGCCTGCTCGCGCCGCACCCTCAGGCGCTCGACGAGGTGGAGCGCGCGCTCAAGCGTGTTCTTGCGCGGTGAGGCGTCCGCGACGCCACCATGTCGAGCAGAAAGACGACGCACGGGCTCATAGACGACGCACGGGCTCATAGGGGCAACGCTCACCGCGCTCGCGGCCGGCGAGGCGGCATCTGTCCATTGGTTCCCAGGCCGCACGTCACGATGCTGTTCCTTGTTCCGGTCGTGCCTTGCCACCGGGGCGGCTGGGCGACGAAACAATGGGCGCAAGACTAACCGTGGGGCAAAGCGAGGTCTTGCGGCAGATCGAGGCCGTGGCGACAAAGATGGCAAGCAACCGCCCGCCGGGTGTGGTCTTGCGTCGCGGGGGCAGGTGCAGGGAGTTGCGAATTCCCATCGGTGCGGCGAACCCGCTGCCCGTGCTGCGACTCACGCGTCCGCGCAGCGCAACAGAAGGCCGAGCGGACCACGGGGTCATCGCCGCCGTTGCGCGGGTGCGACTCGGCGCCCGAAATGCGCGATGGCATGGCTCGCGGCGCGACGCCAAGCCGTCCCCTTCGCCACTTGGCCCAGGCTGAACAGGCGCGTCGGGCAACGCCAGCATTCATGCGGCCTGCAGCCGATCCGACGGAGTTTCACGCGCTGGCTTGCCGGCCATCTCGGCGCCTTGAAGTCCGAGACCGATCGAGGGTCCGCGTCGGTTCTGCACCACCGGCGAACTCGCGCTGGCCTTAACAAACGCTTAACATTCCCCGGTGCCAATTGATCTGGCGCAACTGGCATGAGGGTGCCCGCGGGTAAAACCCGCGTGTCGTTCGGCGCAGTGCATGGAAGGTTCACGCGTGCGTCGAAGCGAAGAGTTCGAGTCGAATGCGGTTTCCGATTTCGTTTGATTGCCAAAGTACACGACGGAGGTGTTTATGAAGAGTTCATATATCCGGTTGGGGCTAGCCGCCCTGACCCTTGCGGTACTCGCGGGCTGCGGAGGCAGCGATGGCTCGAACGGCGCTACCGGTGCCACGGGTCCGGCAGGCCCCGCGGGGCCTGCAGGCCC
>CAIMSP010000129.1 GCA_903844215.1 uncultured beta proteobacterium
ACCGTGCTGTGGCAACTCCCCGGGGTGCGCGAAACCCGGACCTACCCGGTGATGGAAGAGGTCAAGAACACGACGCAGTTGCCACTGCGCTGACTGCGGCCATGCCCCCTCGCCCGCCGTGGCGGCAGAGGGCGGGGGTGAGGGTGACTTGTCGGCGCGGTCCTGACGCAACCCGCGACTGGTCTGGAAAACCCTGTCACTGGTATTTAATTGGTTCGCTATACTCGCGAACCGATCCGGCCTGGTGCCGGGCGGCTGCGGCCAAGAACCACTTCTGTTGAAAGAGCGTATGAGCCAAGGCGATGTCTTTGAATTCAAACCCGATCCGCGTGACAGTTCTCCGCTGTATATGCAGCTTTCGCGCAAGCTGGGCCAGAGCATCCGGGACGGGCGCTACAAGCCCGACGAAGCCCTGCCTTCGGAGCGCCTGCTGGCCGAATCGCTGAACCTGTCTCGCGTCACGGCACGCTCGGCCATCGACCAACTGGTCGAGCAGGGGCTGATCATCCGGCGGCGCGGTTCCGGCAACTACATCGCCCCGCGCTTTGAGCAGCCGCTGTCGCACCTGAGCAGTTTTTCCGAGGAGCTGCGCCGCCGTGGCTACACGCCCTCGTCGCGCTGGCTGCATCGCCAGATCGTGCTCGCCAAGATCGACGAGCAAATGGGTCTGGGCCTGTCGTCCGGCGAAAAAGTGGCGCGCCTGGAGCGCTTGCGCCTGGGCGACGACGTCGTCATGGCGCTGGAGGTGAGCGTCCTGCCCCAGCACGTGCTGCCGCGTCCACAAGAAGTTGAGGGTTCGCTCTACGAGTACCTGGCGCGCAGCCAGCAGGCGCCGGTGCGCGCCTTGCAGCACATCCGCGCGCTCAACGCGCAGCCGCGACTGGCCGAGCAGTTGGGCATACCGGACCGCCAGGCAGTGCTGTTCATCACCCGCGTCGGCTACGGCCCATCGGGCCAGGCGGTGGAACTCACCCACTCCTATTGCCGCAGCGACTACTACGACTTCGTCGCCGAAATGAGGCGCGACGGATGAAGTCCATCGCCGGCCACATCCTCACGCCTCAAGGGTTCGTGCGCGGCGTCATGGAGTTCGCCGCAGACGGCCGCATCGCCCGTTTGCGCGGCGAACTGGTGGACGAGCGCGGCGTGCGCGACAGCGGGCAGCCCATCGTGCTGCCCGGATTCGTTGACCTGCACGTGCACGGCGGCGGTGGCCACGACATCATGGAGGGCGGCGACGCGCTGGCGCAGGTGGCGAAACTGCACGCCCGCCATGGCACGACGGCCCTGCTCGCCACCACCATGACCGCGCCGCTGGCCGATCTGGACCAGGCCTTTGCCGCCATGGCCGCCGTCGGCGCGCGGCCCAGCTTGGGCGGCGCGCGGGTGCTGGGCGTGCACCTCGAAGGCCCCTACATCAGCCAGGAAAAACTCGGCGCCCAGCCCGACTTCACGCGCCCGATGGTGGTGCGCGAATTGCAGCGTTGGCACGCGCTGTTCCCGATCCGGCTGATCACGCTCGCGCCGGAAGTGCCGGGCAACATGGACGTCATCGAGTCGCTGTGCGCGGCGGGCTTTCGCGTGCAGATCGGCCACTCATCGGGCAGCTACGAGGACGGCAAACAGGCGCTGGCCAAGGGCGCAGGCGGCTTCACGCATTTGTTCAACGCCATGACCGGACTGCACCACCGCAAGCCCGGCATGGTGGGCGCTGCGCTGGCGCACGCGGCCTATGCCGAGATCATTCCCGACCTGATCCACGTCCATCCCGGCGCCATTCGCGTGGCGCTGCGCGCCATTCCTGGCCTGTACTGCGTGACCGACTCCACCGCCGCCGCCGGCATGCCCGATGGCGAGTACCGGCTGGGGCGCCACAGCGTCACCAAATGCTTAGGGGGCGTGCGCCTGGCCGATGGCACGCTGGCGGGCTCCACGCTCACCATGGACCAGGCGCTGCGCAACCTGGTGGACGGCGTGGGCCTGTCCTTGAGCGACGCGTCGCGCCGTGTTTCGACGCATGCCGCCGACTACCTTGGGGCTGGCGATCGCGGGCGCCTGAGCGTGGGCGCCTGGGGCGACGCCGTGCTGCTGGACCGCGATTTGCAACTGACCGACGTCTGGCTTGAAGGGAGTTCGATTGAACACACAAATGCTGATTGAGGCGCGCGAAGCCAGCGCTGCGGTGGCCACGCAGTTGGCGCACAACGACCGGGAATACAACGACTTCGGCGCCTTCTTGCGCGAGCGCAATCCCGGCTCGCTCTTGACCGTGGCCCGGGGCAGCTCCGACCACGCGGCGCACTTCATGGCCTACCTCATCATGGCGCGCCTGGGCCGCCTGGTGACCTCGTTGCCGATGTCGCTGGTGACTCTGTACCAGTCGCACATCCAGTGCCAGGGACTGGTCTCGATGGCGTTTTCGCAATCCGGGCAAAGCCCCGACTTGGTGGCGCCCATGCGCTATTTCACCGAGGGCGGAGCCACCACGGCGGCCTTCGTGAACGATCCCAATTCGCCGCTGGCGCAGGCCTCGCAATGGGTCTTTCCGCTGCACGCCGGCGCCGAGACCAGCGTGGCCGCGACCAAGAGCTTCATCACCCAGTTGGTGGCCGGGGCGCGCGTCGTGGCCGCCTGGCAGCAGGATCTGGCACTGCACGCCGCCCTGTCCGCCCTGCCCGGCACGCTGTCGCGCGCCGCCAACGCCGACTGGTCGGTGGCGGTGGATGCGCTGCGCAAGGTGGACCGTTTGTTTGTCATCGGTCGCGGAACCGGCTTGCCGGTGGCGCTGGAGGCCGCGCTCAAGTTCAAAGAGACCTGCGGCATCCAGGCCGAAGCCTTCTCCGGCGCTGAAGTCAAGCACGGCCCGATGGCGCTGATCGACCACGGCTACCCGCTGCTGGTGTTTGCGCCGCGCGGCCCGGCCCAGGCCGGACTGCTGGCGCTGGCCGAGGAGATGCGCGGCCGCGGCGCCCAGGTCTTGCTGGCCGCGCCGCTGGGCACGCCCGGCGCGAACCTGCCGGTGACCGACGCGGATTCGATCGAGCTCGATCCGATCTCGGTCATTCAGAGCTTCTACCCCATGGTCGAAGCCCTGGCGCGCGCGCGCGGCATGAACCCCGACCAGCCGCGCCATCTGGCCAAGGTGACGCGCACAAATTAGGGTAAGTCCGAAGCTGTTTTTGCTGAAACCACCTTGTAATCGGTTCCAATTGGTAGCATAGTGGCATCTTAAATTTGGCAAAGTGGTACGCAAGTCATGCGTATCGTTTTGATAATGTTTGGTTCCTCTGAATCCATTGGTATGGCACAGAGGAAGGTTTCGTCGGTTTTCGCGGGCTGCACACTTTTGGGCCCATCGTTGATATTTTTGAAAAGGGAAATATGAAACTCCATCGCACCCCCATCGCCGCTGCCGTGGCCCTCGTCGTCATGGGTTCGGCCTTTGCGCAGGACGCCGCTAGCTTGAACACCGTTGTCGTGACAGGCATTCGCGGCAGCATTGAAAGCTCGATTGCGATCAAGAAGCACTCGGACTCCATTGTCGAAGCGATCACCGCAGAGGACATCGGCAAACTCCCCGATGTGAGCATTGCCGATTCCATCGCCCGTTTGCCGGGTTTGTCGGCGCAGCGAGTGGGCGGTCGCGCCCAAGTGATCTCGATCCGCGGCATGTCGGATGACTTCGCCGTGACGCTCATGAACGGGCGCGAATTGGTGAGCACGGGCATGAATCGTGGCGTGGAATACGACCAGTACCCGTCGGAGTTGATCAATGGTGTGACCGTCTACAAGACACCCGATGCGACGCTGTCGGCGCAGGGACTCTCAGGAACGGTGAACCTCCAGACACTTCGGCCGCTGGACTTGAAGGACCGCAGCATCTCGGTCAATCTGCGCGGCGAGAAGAACGGCAATGGCAAACTCAACGCCGATTCCTCCGACACCGGCAAGCGCTTCAGCATTTCCTACGTGGACCAGTTTGCCGAAAGGACGATTGGCGTGGCCATCGGTTACGCGCATCTGGATTCGCCCATGCAGGAGAAGAACTTCAGCTCCTGGGGTTGGGATACTTCCAGTTGGGCAGATCCTACTTGCAACGGCCTGGGCCCCAACACCTGCGACGTCACGATGTTGCAGGGAGCCGAGTTCCATGCCACGTCGACCAAGCAAGTGCGCGACGGTTTCATGGCGTCGGTCGAGTTCAAGCCGAGCAAGGACTTCCATTCCATGCTCGATATGTACTACTCCAAATTCGATCAGACCAGCATCGGACGTAGCTTGGTCTGGAGTAACGCGCCCTCCTGGGATGGCACTGGCATCATCAACCCCGTCATCGGCACCTTCCCCGGCACCACCACGCGCTTGGTGACGGGCGGCACGTTCACCGGTGTCTACCCGGTGGAGCAGAGCAATCTGAACACGCGACAAGACACACTGTCGGCGATTGGCTGGAACAACAAGTTCAACCTGGACAAGTGGAAGATTGACGCCGACCTGAGCTATTCGCGTGCGGATCGCAAGGAACGCACGCTGGAGATGTATGCCGGTTTGGGTGACCACGCCAGTGTGACCGACAACTTCAAGTTCAGCATCCCAGCGAACAGCCAGGGTATCCCTAGGTTTACCACCGGTGCAAACATGGCCGATACGAGCATCATCAGCCTGAACGACCCGGCAGGGTGGGGGCAAAACGCGTTTGAGCGCCAACCCACGGTCAAGGACCAAATGTCCTCGTTCAAGCTCTCGGGCAGACATGAGTTGTCAGGGATCTTCAGCGACATCGAAACGGGCGTGAATTATTCAAACCGGGAAAAGATCCACCACGACTACGACCAGGCCTACTTTCTCAAGGGCGGCAACGGGTCGTCGAACGGTGTTTCGGCACCCATCGCGTCCAGCCTGTTGCTGGCGCCGACCTCGCTGTCCTTTGGCGGCATTCCCGGCGTTGTCGCTTACGACGTCTTAGGCGCACTTGGCAAGTACTTCGATCCACCGGTCAGGGATTCGGTGCAGGCCTCGGCATGGAAACGTAACTACACCATCACCGAGAAGGTCACAACGGCGTTCGCCAAGCTGGGCATCGATACCGCACTGGGCAATGTTCCGTTGCGTGGCAATCTGGGTCTGCAGGCTATTCACACCAACCAGCGCGCGACCGGTACGAAAAACAACGACGAGACGTCCAGTCTGGCAGGTGGCGCAACCTATACCGACGTGCTGCCGAGCATGAACCTGACGTTTGATCTCGATCAGTACACCAAGGACTCCTATGTCCGGTTCGGCGCAGCGCAAACCATGGCGCGTCCGCGCATGGATGATCTGAAAGCCGGCGTCAGCGGCAGTATCGGGACCGAGCCGGTGACGTGGAGTGGCAACGGCGGCAACCCGGGCCTGCAGCCATGGCGCGCCAACGCCCTGGACCTGTCGTTGGAAAAATACTTTGGCAAGCAAAGCTATATTGCCGGCGCGGTGTTTTACAAGAATCTCAAGAACTACATCTACAACCAGCAGTCCTTGTTCGACTTCACCGGCTTCCCAAATCCGAGTCAGGCGACCCCGATTTGCCTGGTCAACCAGACCAATTGCAATGTAGGCATCCTCAACACACCCACGAATGGCCAAGGTGGTGTTGTCAAGGGAACGGAATTGAGCGGATCGTTCGAAGGTGCCCTGGTGAGCAAGTATCTCGACGGTTTCGGCGTACTCGCCAGCGTCTCCAATACACAGAGCACCATCAAGCCAAATGGCCCCGAGGGCGCGACAGCCTCGCTGCCGGGCCTCTCTGGTCTGGTTTCGAACGTGACAGTATTCTTTGAGAAATACGGGTTCTCTACTCGCATCAGCGAGCGCCAGCGCTCGGCATTCCGCGCTGAGGCATTGGGCCCGCATGGCGACCGCGTCTCGACCGAAATCATGAAGGACTCGGTGGTCGACTTCCAGATGGGCTATGCCTTTGAGGCGGGCTCGCTCAAGGGACTCTCAGTGTTGTTGCAGGTGAACAATCTGAAGGACACGCCGTACAAGGAGCGCTATGTCGGCGGCGTGAATGGCAACATGGATGCGTTGATGACGCAGAACAACTATGGCCGGCAAGTGCTGTTTGGTATCAACTACAAAATGTAGGATGTGAGCCTGGACCCGCATCGCCGGTCGGCGATGCGGGTCGGTATTTTTTGGGACAGCTAAATGAACTCATTGAAGACTCTGCTCGGGGCGCTGATGTTGGGCCTGTGCGCCTTGCCGGCCCTCGCCACCGAGGCCGATGATGCCAAGATGGACTGGCCCAATCTGGCGGCCTATCGCAGCGCGAATGCCCAGGACGGACTGCCCGCCAAGGGCGAGCAGCGCGTGGTCTTCATGGGCGACTCGATCACCGAGTTCTGGACCAAGTCCTACTGGAACAAGACCCGCATCAACCGTGGCATCAGCGGTCAGACCTCGCCGCAGATGCTGCTGCGCTTTCGGCCGGACGTGATTGCGCTCAAGCCCAAGGTGGTGGTGATCCTGGCGGGCACAAACGACATCGCCGGCAACACCGGCACCTCGACGAATGAAATGATCGTTGACAACATCGCCTCCATGGTCGATCTGGCCAAGGCCAACGGCATCAAGGTGGTGCTGGGATCGGTGCTGCCCGCTGCCGGTTTCTATTGGAACGACGCGGCCCGCCCGGCGCCACAGATCGCGGCCTTGAACCAGTTGCTGCAGGCCTATGCCAAGCGCCAGCGGCTGATCTACGTGGACTATTACGCCGCCATGGTGGACGAGCGCCCGGGTCTGAAGAAGGCTTACTCCGAAGACGGCGTGCATCCGAATGCGGCCGGCTACCAGGTCATGAT
>CAIMSP010000130.1 GCA_903844215.1 uncultured beta proteobacterium
GCTTACCCACCGCCGCGCGAGTCTTGCGTGAGAGGCGCCGATCGCGCGGCCGTGGATAAGCGCTTTCGTTGCGCCCTGCGTCAAAAAGCTGGGGACACTTGGGGACACCGGGGACACGTTGATTTCATTGAGGCTTCTGGGCTAGGTCGCGTGGGGACACAGCGGGGACACATGGGGACAGACCCACCGGCACCATGTCACCGCCGCCGGCTACCACGGCATCGGTCGCAGCCTTGCCTTGGTCGTTGTCCGGCCTGTCCCCGGCCTGTCCACTGTCCCCAACACCCGAGAATGCGACAACCCGCGCCGTGGCTGGCGTCCCCGCCTATCCCCTTGACTCGAGCGCAAGTTGTGCAGCATCGGGCCGGGCCTTGTAGAGCACTTCAAAAGTTCGTGTTTTGACCAACCGGGGTCATGGTTCATGCCCAAGTTGCGGAGATGCGTCAAGGTCTAGCTCGGTCTGGCTTGGCTCCCTTGAATCTTTCAAATGAAAAGACTTAATAAAATTCAGTCGGTTACCGTTAAACATGAACTGGATATTCACAAAAAAAATGTTGGCTGCCGGGGTGCAAAACAAGAACTCGCGCTCCACCAGATCACGCACCCCACGCTGGTAAGTCCTGGCGGGCACACCCACCTTGCCGGCGCCGAATTGCGTCAAAGTCACTTGGTCAACACCTGGGTTTTCTCGCATTTGCGCATAGACAATCTCAAACACCGCCAGGCCAGCTTTTGACAGTCCAACGGTTTGGCGTATCCCATCGAGGAACAGCTTCACGAAGCGTGTCTGATCCACTTCCTCTGTGGTCACATAGGTCGCTTGCGCCGATCCCAGGATCTCCCCTGTGGCATTGACGACCATTGCCCTCTCACCGTTGACAAGAGGGACAACCTTCGCACGAACCCTTAGCTCGCCCTTTTGGGGCACGCTCGGGTTACGCTCATAGAAAGGCATCCCGTGCCGCTCGCCATCTGGCGTTGGAAGTTGACGTATTTGCGACAATTTTGACCCCTCGTTTTGTCGTTTTCGCGACATCATGCTGCCGCCAGAACGACAGTTTAGACCGTGTATTTTGTCGTTAAAGCGACAAAAGCAAGTGCTTTTTTGTCGTTTTGGCGACTGATTATGTCGTTTTGGCGTCAATTTCTGTCGCATCGGGACCGCCTTTCTCATAGGTGAGAGCGGGCCTGTCTCTTCTTATAAGTAGTAGAGGAGGTGCCGGGTTGTCCACGCCCGACCGTGGCCTTCACAAGCCATCGGCGGGCGGGGGTGGGCAACCCTTGCGGCTGACCTACCAAGACCGAGAGCGGCCCAAAAGGCTGTGGATAAGTGGTCGGTGAAAACCCTCGGTTCAGTCAAAGACTCCAATCCAACCCCCTGCCCCACCTCCCTGCCGAGAGCAGCCAACAGCCGGCTTTTGACGATGGTGTTCTGCCGCCCGCGGGCGAAATCCAGGCCAGGTCGAACAGACCTGGCCCTCCCAAGACGCACAGACAGCCGTCTGTCATCACGGGCGCAATCAAAATGTCAATTTATATGTCTTGTTATAACGCATCCGAAAGCGCTACATTTGAGTCTTGCAAGCTTCGCGAGGTTCGTCATGTCCACCTCTCCTCTTCGAGCGGCTGAACGATCTGCGGACCACACTCGGTCCCTATGCCAAGAAGCGCCGCGACTCATCGTTCGCGCGTCACCCGGTGACGCGCGTCGCTCGCGGCGGCCTGCGCTGATACAACTCTCTCCCCAAAGATCCCCACACCCATAGAGGCATGCCATGAGCAACGCGATTGCACGCCGCCTGGAAGCTATCCAGACCAAGGGAGCCATGCGCTCATCCGACGTAGCCAACGTCCTGAACGTGCGCCCTGAAACTGTTTCTCGATGGAACAAGGGCAAGGCCCTGCCGCACGCCAGCACCGAGAAGCAACTTCTCGAACTCGAATTCGTCATCGACAAGCTCGCCGACATCTACGAGCCGCACGACGCACGGCTGTGGCTCTTCTCCCGCCAGCGCCTCATGGAGGATCAGATACCTGCGGAGCTGATCCAGCAGGGCCGTGTCGATGAGGTTCTTTCCTCAGTCAACCAGCTGCTCGACGGCGTACATCTGTGAGGCCCGGACAGCAGGATGATCCACGACCCTGACTTGATAGACCGGCTGGACGCGCTCCCGAAGGAGACCTTCGACGGTGAAGTTTTCCGGGGCACGCGGCAAAGCCTTGATCCGCTGGCCAGCTCGTACAGCGGCGGCCGTTGGATGCGACGCGACGGCGCCGGTGTGCTCTACACCAGCCTGGCACGCGAAGGTGCGCTGGCCGAGATTTCGTTCCATTGGGGCCAGCTCACTCCGCGCCCCACCAAGCCCGTGATGCTGCACACGCTGCGTGTGGCGGCCCACCGCACGCTGAAGCTGGTCAGAGCCGACTTTGAGTCGCTCGGCGTACCCGAAAGCGCTTACGGCGGTGTCAACATGCCACGCACGCAAGAGATCGGCGCGGCCGTCGAGTTCCTGGGCTGTGACGGGCTTATCGCGCCGTGCGCACGGTGGAGCTGCGACAACCTGATCCTGTTTCCGGATCGGATGGGCGTCGATGCGAACCTGGAGATCGTCCGAAGCGAGGCCGTCGACTGGGTCACCTGGGCGACGACACATGGGCTGATCTCCTAGCCCCGTTGGCCGGCATCAGCTGCAGGCAGGCCCGGCGGTTCTACCGGTCCCGAGGTTTCATCGAGTCACCTGTCAAGCCCATGACCCTTTGCCTGATGCTGGCCACGGTCGACAAGGCATTGCGCGAACCGTAGCTCGCGAGCGCGCAACTCGCAGCACTCAAACAGACCTTGAGAGATCTCAAGCAATGGGTGTCGGCGGCGGAGTCTTGCGACTCTGTCGCAAGACTGGATTACCAGGCCCGTTGCCAAGCCAACTCGCATCGAGCCGAGTTCAGGCTCGAAAGACCGCGGACACCTCAGACATATATTTTTCGTGAAAACGTTATTTCGTTAAATGTTGTGCTATGCTTCTGATAACAGCCATTCCCGGAATCACTTCATGCACGCCCTGATCCAGGCTCCCAACAGGCTCCCGGCCAGTCTGCAGGCCGAAGCCGAGCAGGTGCAGCGGTTCATCAAGGCCAGGCATGCAGACGCCACCAGGCGGGCCTATGCCAGCGATGTCTTGGCGTTCAAAGCCTGGGCTGACACGCACGACCTGCCAGTGCTGCCCGCGGCTCCTGAGACGGTGGCCATGTTCATCAGCGCGCAGGCCGGCCTGGGCAAGCGACCGGCGACGCTCCAGCGCAGGCTCGCAGCGATCCGGCACCTGCACCGCGAGTCCGGCCTGCTGTCACCCACCGACACAGATCTGGTCAGCGCAGCAATGGCTGGCATCCGGCGCACCGCGGGCACTGCACAGCGACAAGTGGCACCCGCCACCGCCGACCTGGTCGAGCGGATGCTGCTCGCCTGCGACGAGGGGCTGCAAGGCCGACGTGATCGCGCTCTGCTCGCGCTCGGGTTCGGTGGTGCGCTGCGGCGCTCAGAGATCGTGGCCCTGAACGTCGAGGACATCGAGGTCGGGCCTGCTGGTCTGAAAGTCCACCTGCGGCGCAGCAAGACCGATCAGGACGGCGCTGGTCAACAGGTGGCCGTGCTCGATGGCGCCAGGCTGCGGGTCAAGGTCGCGCTGGCAGATTGGCTTGCTGTGGCTGGCATCACCGCCGGGCCGATATTCAGGCGCCTGGCGTCAGACCCCAAAGTGGGTGGCCGGGTGATGCCCGCAGCGCTGACTGATCGATCGGTGGCCAACATCGTCAAACGCCGCGCCGAGCAGGCCGGGCTCGACCCCCAGCTGTTCAGCGGGCATTCACTGCGCGCCGGGTTCCTGACCACAGCAGCGGCATCGGGCGCTTCGCTGTTCAAGATGATGGACGTCAGCCGGCACAAGAAGGTGGACACCATTCGCGGCTACATCCGCCAGGCCGAGCAGTTCAAGGATCACGCCGGCTCAGGATTCATGTAGAACGAGATCGGCCGACCAGGGCGCATCAACACCCATGTCGGCCTACCAAAAACTGAAAGGGGCAGTCATTGGCTATGTCTGATTTTCGCCGGGTGATCGCGCTGGTGGCTACCAAAGGTGGCGCCGGCAAGACCACCATCGCAGCCTGCCTGGCTGGCGAGTGGGGTCACCGCGGCCAGGATGTTGCGCTGCTCGATGCAGATCCGCAGCGAACCTTGTCAGCCTGGCACGCCGGGGGTGGGCCGTTGGTCGACATCCCCATCGGCGCAGCCAGTGGCGCCAGCGTCGATCCTGCGCTGCAAGGCCTGATGAAGCAGCACGCGCTGGTGATCGTGGATACCGCAGGCT
Source organism: uncultured beta proteobacterium (assembly GCA_903844215.1). Lineage (GTDB taxonomy): Bacteria > Pseudomonadota > Gammaproteobacteria > Burkholderiales > Burkholderiaceae_C > CAIKVZ01. The sequence continues at coordinate 4,368 of CAIMSP010000130.1, forward strand.
TTGCGAACCGTGACACGCTGGCCGTGCTGCGATGGGCCGATGTTGCGCTGGTCCCGTTCGGGCCATCGCCTGCCGATGCACTGGGGGCGGCTCAGACAATCAAGTTGCTGTGCGACGTCAACGCCACCGTCGAGCGACAGCGCACGCCCGTGCAGATCCTCATGGTGATGAACGGCGTCAGCCGGGGCGCGATGACGGCGCACATCCGCGGCGAGGTGGAGCGCCTGGGCATGCCGGTGCTGGCACCTAGCGTCCACCGCCGACAGATCTACGCCGAGGCCATGCTGTCAGGCAGCGCACCGTGCTGGATGGGCTCAGGCGCCAAGGCCGCGGCAGCAGAGATCGCTGCACTGGCCGATGCCTGCTGGGTGAGTGCTGGCAGATCCAACAAATAACTACATAACGATCTCATGTTTTAACGAAATAACTATACAACGACATGAAGAAAACTCTCAAGAGCCTGAGCCTGGACGACATGATGGCCGCAAGCGTGCCCGCAACGGCCGAGTCTGCACCGCCAGCACCCCAGGCCGCGACCGGGATCGAACAGCAGCAGCTGGTGGTCATCCTGCCGGCCGTGACGATCAGGGCGCTCAAGCAGGCTGCCCTCGATGGCAACACCACCGTGCGCGTCAAGCTGCTACACGCGCTCGAGCAGGCCGGCTACCCGGTGCCAGCAGGCCAGGCGGTGGATTTTCGGAAGGTGGCGCGGGTGTGACGATGGCCAAGATCACGCCCGCTGTCGAGCAGCTCATCAGCGAAGCGCTGGCCATCGAGGCCGAGAGTGCGCAGGATGCTGGTGCGCTGGGGTTCATGGCCAGGGCGATGGTTCAGGCCACGCTGCCGCACAGGAAGGTCGCAGGAAGCCATTTCCAGCGCCGCAATGGCAATTTCACCCTGACACTGCTGGCCCCGCCAGAGCCGGGCTTGCCTTACGGGTCGGTGCCGCGCCTGCTGCTGGCCTGGTTGACCACCGAGGCCGTCCGCACCAAACAGCGTGAACTGGAACTGGGCGACAGTCTCAGCAGTTTCATGCGCGAGTTGAGCATGGTTCCGACTGGCGGCCGATGGGGCTCGATCACTCGTTTGAAAGATCAAGCCGGGCGGCTGTTCGGGTCCACTGTGTCGCTCACCTACAGCGACGCCGACAAAAGAGCCGAGAAGGGGTTCCGGCTGGCTGACGAGTCAGTGCTGTGGTGGGACCCCAAGACTCCGGACCAGGCATCGCTCTGGAAAAGCACCGTCACCCTGAGCGAGAAGTTCTTCGCTGAGGTCACTGAGCGCCCGGTGCCAGTGGACATGAGGACACTGCGAGCGCTGAAGAAATCCAGCTTGGCGCTGGATATCTACACCACGCTGACGCACCGAGCCAGCTACCTGACGAAGCCGAGCACGGTGACCTGGGCCGGGTTGGCAGGCCAGTTCGGCAGTGACTACGCCGAGCTGCGCGACTTCAAGAAGGCATTCATCGCCGAGCTGCGGAAGGTGTCCACGGTCTACGCCGGGGTAAATGTCGAGGTCACCGACGTTGGCCTGGTGATCAAGCCGACCCTGACGCAGGTTCCACCAAAGAAGATCAAGCCATGAAATTTACAAAAGAAGACTGGGAACGCCGGCTGGCGCAAGCCGAAGACCTGCGCCGACAGGAAATTGACTGTGTCCTGTGCCTTGGCACTGGCGGGTGGCCTAGCCATGTTCCTGGAGCCTTGACTCCCTGCAAAGTCTGCGATGGGGATGGAGTCGCCCGAAATGCCCAGACACCGCTGGACGGCCGTGGGTAACAAAAGTTGTCCGCTCAGAAGCGGTGGCGCACTACGTATTAACGGTCCCGCTCCCGGCTGATTCGGCCTGTGGACAAGTCAAGTTGTCTACGCATAAACGGTGGCGCCTGGCGAGGTTGTCCACGCATAAACGGTGGCGCTTTCACGCATAAACGGTGGCGCTCCTATATAGATCCTGTATTGACCTGTAGCTAAAGACTCCTGTAGTTCAAGCATTTGCTGCCTCGTTGTTTTTTCTCCTCTCTTCTGTCGGTTGCCCAGGTGTATCCGCTCTTGTCGCTGGTGTATTCAGGTCAGGTAAGTGTTTCTGTCCGTCCCGAACGCCTGAGCGCTGCGGGAACCACGAGGGACGCGGGACACCACTCCCGCCTTGTGCCGATTTCTTGCTGCTGGCCGCCGCGGCACGCGGCATTGGCCTCGATGACGCTTGCTGATGCAAGTCAGTTCATCGAATTGAGCCATTGCTCCCCAAGGCTCTGGGGTGCGCCAGGTGGCGCGATGGCTGACATGGCCCGCGGGGAGCGGGCTGGAGCAGATCGCGTTGCACGATCTGCAGCTCTGACGCGCGTTGAGTTCGGCTCATGAACTCGTTGAATGAGCTCGTCACTTGAGCCCGTCACTTGAGCCCATCACTTGCGACAGGCTGTGGTTCTGCCCTGTTTTGCTGGGGCAGCATGTGCGTCGTCACTACTGGCTAGCGCCGCGTAGTGACGACGCGGTTGGTACAGGCCATTTTCTTGCGCCAATTGGTTGGCGCACAGCGCTGGCGAGATTGCAGCAGCGTGATGTCTGCCTTCGCCGCTTCGGTCGACTGACTGACCGCTGTACTGCGGTCGGCTGGAAGAGACGGCAAGAATGCCGTTTAAAGGCAAGGTGGGCGTCTGTCGAGCCCGATGCTTGACGAATACCTCCGAGCCTTTTCGGCTCCCGGCTTTCAGGAGATCTGACCGGTTTCGGGCGATGCATGACGCGCATCAAACGGGCTGACACAGCCAGCAGGGAGTTGAATGTTGCGCCAATTTCAGGAGGACTGCAACAGCAGCCACTGTTGCGGGCGCTTCCCCGGTTGCCCGATTGGCAGGCCCTTCGCCTCAGGGCTGCAAGCACGGCTGACAGCGCGTGCCGCTGTGGCCGATGGCCGAGCCAGACGGCTTACCCACCGCCGCGCGAGTCTTGCGTGAGAGGCGCCGATCGCGCGGCCGTGGATAAGCGCTTTTCGTTGCGCCCTGCGTCAAAAAGCTGGGGACACTTGGGGACACCGGGGACACGTTGATTTCA
>CAIMSP010000131.1 GCA_903844215.1 uncultured beta proteobacterium
CTGTTCAGATTTGTCGAACCACTTCTGGGTTTTTGGCAGCACGACCTCAGCCACGGTCAATCCTGCCTGGAGTGCACTTGACTCATCTTCTTGGAGCGTTCTTCCCGTGGAGCCTTGCGGTCCGGTTTCCAGCACCACAACCCCCCGTCCATCTATGCCGGGGTTGCTGAGCAAAGCCTCGCTGTGCGTACTCAAAAGGATCTGACGTTTAACTTTTCTGTCTCGTTGCAGGCGGTGCAGAATCAGTGGAATTTCTTTCACGATCGCATCGTTGAGGGAGATTTCTGGCTCCTCCAGCAACAGTAGGGAATTTCCATCCAGAAGCGTCCACAAGAGCCCTAGTAGACGCAATGTTCCATCAGAAAAATGCTCTTCTGATTGCCATCCTGCGTTGGGCCGATGATGGGCGTACAAAGCTTCCAGGTGAGGATGACCCAGTTCGTCTTTGATAAAACGTAGCTCTTTGAATTGCGGTACCGCTAGTGTCAGCGCCTTTGTAATCTTGTTAAGGCGGGCTGCCCGTGTTTTTTCAGGTGTCTTGGCAATGCGGTCCAAAAATCCCTGACCAAATGGGTCATCCTCTAAATGGCGTCCGCCGATTTTTTCAGAAAATTTCAGCAGCTGCGGAACTAAGTGCAGGTACGTGGTATTGCTGAAAAATTCGACCAAATCGCGGAACCGTACGTTTGTCTGAATTTGTTCCAGATGGGTTTGGGTGAGCAACATCACATCAGTTTGATCGTTGACGTTCGGGCGCACCACAATCTGCTTGCCTTCATGCCAGACCTCTTCTCGTGAGACAACAATCCGTTGTGCTCCTTTGCCTTCGGTCTTGAAGCCTAATACATATCGCCACACAGGCGGACCATCGGGTGTTTCAGCCATTTCTACGTCCACCAGAACTTCGGTGTCTTTGCGCGCATGAAGGCAGCGTACTTTGGTGATGCCATCACGCTCTGCCACAGCAGTCTGAAGTCCACCCCCCTTAGGTTTGCTGATGTCGCGTAGAAAACGGAACACGTCAAGGAAGTTGGATTTTCCCGATGCGTTAGGCCCCAAGAGGTAGCTCACGTCGCGCAATGGCACATCCAAAGTTCGGAAGTTACGCCAATTTTTGAGCTTGATATGCGTGATCAGCATGCTGAATTTCCCTTGAGGTTATGCATGGGTCAATCCCGTTATGCACCAAAATTGCATCCAAGTCGTCCATGGATGCAATGGTTTTTCATGTATTGTCGCGCAACGCTGGCGACCGCAAAATTACAGGTGAAAACCTAGCAGCCTGTCGGACTTTGGGCGTGGGCGCGACGGGGGTGCATTCGGATGCAGCGCTAGGCGCGGTGCCGAAGCTTGGGCGGGCCCCAAGCGAGGCGGCGCAACAACGCGATGCGCCGAATTCACCCCCGGCCCGTTGGGTTGGAGCCAAACGGGGCGTCTGCGTCGTTGCAGCGCTTGGCAATGGGCCCGCCATTGCCTGCGCGCTGCGCCTAGCATCCATCGCCGTTGGGCTCCAACGCGTCCCGCGCGTAAAGTCCGACAGGCTGCTAGGCGCCCTGATAGCCGCGCGGAATCGCGCGCAACAGCTGCTGGGTGTAGGGGTGCTGGGGCTGGGCGTAGATCTGTTCGGCGCTGCCGCGCTCGACGATCTCGCCTTCGCTCATCACCAAGATCTCGTCGGCCATGTAGCGCACCACGGCCAGGTCGTGGCTGATGAAGACATAGGTCAGGCCGAACTCCTCCTGCAGATCGAGCAGCAGATTCAGCACCGTGGCCTGCACGCTCACGTCCAGCGCGCTCACGCTCTCGTCGCAGACGATGATCTCGGGCTTCATCGACAGGCAGCGCGCGATGGCGATGCGCTGGCGCTGGCCGCCCGAGAATTCATGCGGGTACTTGCCAAACGCGTCGGCGGGAAGCCCCACCTTGTGCAGCAGCGTCAGCGCCAAACGGGCACGCTCAACGTCGTCCTGGCCGATGCGGTGAATGGTCATCGGTTCGATCAGGATCTGCCCGACCGTGAAGCGCGGGTTCAGGCTGGCATAGGGGTTCTGAAAAATGATCTGGATGCGGCTGCGGTAGGCGCGCATCTGGTTCGCGCTCAGCGCCATCAGGTCCTGGCCCTCGAACAGGATGCTGCCGGCTGTGGCCTCGGTCAGGCGCGTGAGCAGCATGCCCACGGTGGTCTTGCCCGATCCGGATTCGCCCACCACGCCCAGGGTTCGGCCCTTGTGCAGCGTGAAGCTGGCCTCCTTCACGGCCGCCACCACGCGCCGTTTGAACAGACCTTCCTTGAGGCGGTACTCCTTGCGCAGCCCCTTGACTTCGACCAGGGCCGAGTCGCCCATCGGCCGCGTCACGCGCTGCTCGGTGATCGTGGGTCGGCCCTGCAGGATGTCGTCGATCACGGCCAGGCGCCGTGGTCTTGAGTCGAGCTTGGGTCGGCACGCCAGCAGGGCCTGGGTATAGGCGTCCTGCGGCGCGTTGAAAATCGCTGCAACCGGGCCGGCTTCGCGCACCTGGCCCTCGCGCATCACCACCACCTGATTCGATATTTCACCCACCAGACCCAGGTCGTGGCTGATGAACAGCACGCTCATCTTCTGGCGCTGTTGCAGATTAGCCAGCAGCTCCATGATCTGGCGCTGCACCGTCACATCGAGCGCGGTGGTGGGCTCGTCGGCGATCAACAGCTTGGGTTCGCAGGCGATGGCCATGGCGATCATGACGCGCTGCTGCTGGCCGCCCGAGAGCTCGTGCGGATAGGCGTTCAGGCGCGAGCGCGCCTGCGGGATGCCGACCTCGGTCATCAGCTCCAACGCGCGATCCAGTGCCTGCTTGGGCGAGAGTTGGCGGTGAATGCGCAGCACTTCGGCGATCTGCTCGCCCACCGTGAAGACCGGATTGAGCGAGCTCATGGGCTCCTGAAACACCACCGAAATGTCCCGTCCACGCAGGGCTCGCATGTCTTCGATGGGAAGCAGCAGCAGGTCGCGGCCGCCGTAGATCACCTGGCTTTGCGGGCTGTGAAAGGCGTTGTCTGGCAGCAGGCGCACGATGCTCATGGCGCTGACGCTCTTGCCGCTGCCGGATTCGCCCACCAGCGCCACCGTGCTGTTGGCGGGGACGTCAAAGCTCACGTCTCTCACGGCCTGCACCACCTGGCTCTTGCCCAGACGAAAGGATGCGCTGAGGTTCTTAACGCTGATCAAGGGGGTCATATTATTGGCGTCCATATCAGCGCAGTTTCGGATCCAGCGCGTCGCGCAGGGCATCGGTCAATAAAGCAAAGGCCGTGACGAACGTGGCCATGAAGACGGTCGCTGTTGCCAGTTGCCACCACTTGCCCTGCACCAGTTCGGTCTGCGCTTCGGCCAGCATCGTGCCCCAGCTCACCATGTCGATGGGTACGCCCAGCCCCAAGTACGAAAGTATCACCTCGGCCTTGATGAAGCCCACCACATGCAAGCTCAGCTGCACCAGCACCACGTGGCTGATGTTGGGCAGGATGTGGCCGAACATGCGCGACGCGTGCGAGGCGCCGATGGCCTCGGCCGCGCGCACGTATTCGCGCGAGCGGTGCTTCATGTACTCCGCGCGTACCAGCCGGTAGATGCCGGTCCAGCCCACCAACCCCAGGATGATGATGATGGTCCAGACGCCGCTGCCCAGGACGCTGGCCAGCGGCCCGGACTTGAGCACCGCCGCCAGTGCAAACACCAGCAGGATGTAGGGGATGGCGGTGAAGACGTTGTAGACCCACTCCAATAAGTCGCCGACCTTGCCACCGAAATAGCCACCGATGGCACCCAGCACCGTGCCGATCAAGGTAGCCACCAAAGCGGCCGCCAGTCCCACAGTGATCGACACCTGCGCGCCCTTGATCACCTTGCTCAACACGTCGCGACCTTGCTGGTCGGCGCCAAAGGGCAGGGTGTCGGATTTCTCCGTCACCACGGTCGTGATCCTGGCGGCGCGCGCGGCCCATTCGGCATAACGCGGTGCCAACGGGTCCACATCGCTGATGTCCACATTCGGCCCGACAACCGTCTCTACGATCGCGTTCTGCGTGCCATCGGCAATCTTGCCCACGAGTGTCGGTGCGGCAAACGGCACACCGACTTCCTTTTGCCAGTCCTTGGCGACCAGACCCAATTGGGCCAGCAGCACCAGTACAACGAAGAACAGCGTCACGTAAAGCGCCACCATGCCGATGCGGTCGGATTTGAGGCGCTTCCAGCCCTGGGCCCAGACACCGGGAGACTTCGGCAGTGCTTTGAGCAGGGGAGGGTTCACGGC
>CAIMSP010000132.1 GCA_903844215.1 uncultured beta proteobacterium
TCTTACCCACACCGGGCTCGCCCGTGAGCAGTCCGATTCCTGGGGACTGCAGCAGCCAGTTAAAGCGCTGACTGAGTTGCGCCAGTACACCATCGTCCCAGAGCTCGGTGAGCTGCTTGCTAAGTGGTGGGTGACGCAGGCCAAAGTGTTGCAGGTACATCTCAGGCCACCTTCTTCGATTCGGCATTGGCGCCGTGGTATTGCGCATGCGCCAATTCCACCAGGTTCGGGCCAGAGCGCGGCGCCATCGACTGCGCCGCAAGCTCGGGTTTACGGCGCACACGTTGGATGTTGGCCAGTTGGTCCAGGGGCGTGGCCGCACCCAGCGAGACGCCGGCTTCGTTCTCCACACCCACGACACGCTGGGCGTGGGGATCGACCACCAGGCGCACGGTCTTGCCCGAGAGTTCATAGGGCACTTCAAAGCGTTGCCCCCCGTAGGACACGGTGCCGTCCTTCCTCACGAAGCGCTGCACCCGGTGCAGGAACAGCGCATCAAGCTGCGCTGCTTTCGATCCCAGGCTGCGGATTCGACTCAGGTCGCGCTGGTAGCGCGCCAGTGGCGTGAGTCCAGCCAGCCCGGCGTGAACCGTCTGGTGGTAAACCTGCTCCAGCCAGGACCACAACCGCGCGTTCAGATCATCCAAGTCGTTGATGCGTCGCTCGTCGAGCTCGCTCAAGAACTGGTCGCGCAGCGTGCGGTGCCAGCGCTCCAACTTACCCTTGCCCTCGGGGGCGTAGGGGCGGCAGAAGATGAGGTGGATGCCCAGGCGCACACACAACCCTTGCAGTGTGGTGGCGCGGTAGGCGGCGCCGTTGTCGACGATGATTTTTATGGGAACACCCCGGCGCAGCAGCGCTTGCTTGAGCACGCCTTCAATATCCAGCGCCGTCTCGCCCAGGCAGAACGCGCTGTGCGCCACCAGGCGCGAGGCGTCGTCGATGAGAGAGACCAGATAGGTCTTGCGCAACTGTCCCTTGACGGCCACGCGCGGCCCGTGCATCACGTCACCGTACCAAATGGACCCCGCAAACTCGGCGCTGAAGCTGCGTTTTTCTTCGGGCAGACTGGCAGAGCCGGCCATCTGCGACAGACCGTTTTGCTGCAGCAGTCGGTGCACAGCCGAGCGCGACAAGCGCTGATCGGCAACGACTCCAGCAGCCACGAGCAGGCGCGATATCTGGTTGATGGAGCGCCGCGGATTTTCGCGCTTGGCCGCAAGTACCGCCTCCTGGATCGCAGGCGTGATCTTGGACTGACCGCGGTCCACACGAACCTTTGGCGTGAGGCCCGCAAGGCCGTCTCTGCGCCAGGCGTAGTACCAAGCCTGGATGGTCTTCTCGCCCAGCAGTCGCCGCTGCGAACCGGGAATGGCGTACTCGCGAAGGGATAGTTCGCGGATCAGTTGCTGCAGCTCACCGCGCAGCAGTCGCTCGCGACTGACGATAGGCCCCAGCACCGACAGCCGGAACAAGGCCACGGGATCAATCTCTTTCATGCAAACACCTCCTGTTAAAGAAGTGCCGATGAGAATTCCAAAGCGCTTTTGCCGTAAGGGGCCAAAGTGTGTGGGTTCCCCGCCCGGGCGGGGAACAGGCTGTTCGCTTGCGACTCAGGTGCAGTTCATCACGGGACGACCAGCTCCCGATCCAGCCAGGCCATGGCCTGTGCCAAAGACCGGCCCTCGATCACGTGGCGCCAGAAGGCGTCCCGATCAGCGTGGCGCCCCAGCTCGGGGAATCGACTGCGCAGGTAGAAGCAGAACTCTTCACTGCGGGACTGCAGCCAGTCGCGCCAACGCCGTACGGTGGAGCGAGCCCGGCAGGTGCAGCGGCAGCAGTGGTGAATGGAACAGCCCGCCAGCAGCAGCGCCAGCACCACCTGCTGCATGGCCCAGTCGAACCAGCGCCGCGGCGCGATACACAAGGGCAGGCGCGAACAGGTGCGCTCACATGGCGGGCACAGGTAGCGCGGCACCGGCACCGGGTTGAGTGACTTGCTGTTCATCCCGCAACGATCAGCCTTGCGGTAGTAGCAGCCATGGCGCCACAGGCCGCCCATCCCGCAGTACGGACAGGCCAACGGCCGGTAGATGTCGCTGTCCGCGCACGTCACGGCGATCAAATGTTGTTCAAGGGTGGTGACGATCGATAGAATCCTGTGCATAGGCTGGTCTCATTTGGTTTTGTTTGGGCTTCGATAACCACAAACGATAACAAAGGAGTACTGGCCTATCTTGTTTGTGCGCCGTCCCACGATGGAACCGATGGCGACCCAGGAAGCGACCTCAAGAAAACTGGGATGTCAGGGGGGTGGCGAGCCTTGGACTTCGATGGACGTAACAAAGGACACTCAAAAATCCTGTTCCACGAATATTTCTACTCAACGGCAGACAGGCGCCAACCTATTGATTTTCAACAACTTTCCCAAAGAAATTACTCAAAACTGGATTGTTTCACGGCAATAAAGTATCATTACAGAATGATACTGATACCTGATACCACCCCAATCCCGTCACGATACCTTACGCTCAGTGAAGCGGCAAGCGAGGACTGGGCTCCATCCCTGATCACGCTCAAGCGCTGGAGTGCAGCAGGTCACCTCAAGAAGGCGTTGTCAACGAGCGCCAAGCGCACAGACACCTCTGCGCGCTTGTACAGTAGAGCCGCACTTGTGGACTTGGTTTCCTCACTTCGCCAGCCCAAACGGGCCTCAAAGCCGCAAAAGGAGCGCACAGAGCCGATTGAGCCCGAGCCCCATCCACCGTTGCGCCCGACTCTCA
>CAIMSP010000133.1 GCA_903844215.1 uncultured beta proteobacterium
ACGCAAATCACCGTGCGCCTGCTCGCTGGCGGCGTGCGCTTGATCGCCGTGGAGGACGACGGCATGGGCATCTTGCCGCAGGAGCTGCCGATCGCCTTCAAGCGCCACGCCACCAGCAAAATCTCCAGCCTGTCCGATCTGGAATCGGTGGGCACCATGGGCTTTCGCGGCGAAGCGCTGGCGGCCATCAATTCCATCGCCGACTGCGCGCTGCTGTCGCGCACCGTGGATCAGGCCAGCGCCTATGTGCTCGAAGGCCGCACCGGCGAGTTGCGCCCGGCCGCGCGCGCGCAAGGCACGACGGTGGAAGTGAAGGAACTTTTTTACAGCACACCGGCGCGGCGCAAGTTCCTCAAGGCCGACGCCACCGAGCTCGCGCATTGCGTCGAGGCGGTGCGGCGCCACGCGCTGGTGCGCCCCGATGTGGGCTTTGCCATCTGGCACGAGGGCCGGCTGGTCGAGCAGTGGCGCGCCGGCACGCTGGAGCAGCGCCTGGGCGATGTGCTGGGTCAGGACTTCATTGCGCAATCGATTCCCGTGGAATACCGCGTCGGCAACATCGTCGTCACAGGGCGCGCCGGCATCCCGGACGCGGCGCGCACCCGCGCCGATCAGCAGTTTGCCTATGTGAACGGCCGTTTCGTGCGCGACAAGGTGATCAGCCACGCCGCGCGCAGCGCCTACGAGGACGTGCTGCACGGCCAGCGTCAGCCGGTGTACGCGCTGTACCTGCAGATGGACCCCACGCGCGTGGACGTGAACGTGCACCCGACCAAGATCGAAGTGCGTTTTCGCGACAGCCGCGAAGTGCATCAGGCCGTGCGCCACGCCGTGGAAAACGCCTTGGCGATCCCGCGCAGCCAAGGCGCTGCAGAGCCGGAGCCGCCCGCTGTCGACAACCCTTCTGTTTTCGCCGCGCCAGGCTTGACTCAACGCAGCGAGCCGATGAGACCCGCTGCGTGGCCGCAGCAAGCGATGCAGTTCAATGCCAACGCCGCACACCGCGTCTCGGACTTTGAAGCCTTGTGGCCGGTGACGAGGGTGCAAGCACCGCTTGCCAACGACGCCGCAACGGCGCCAACCCATCAACCCCTGGCTGTGCAGGCCGTGGAAGCGCCCAACCCAGCGACAAGCTGGCCGCTGGGCCGCGCCGTGGCGCAACTGCAGGGCGTGTACATCCTGGCGGAAAACGCCCAGGGCTTGATCGTGGTGGACATGCACGCCGCGCACGAACGCATCGTGTACGAGCGCCTGAAGCAGCAGTCAAGCGCGGCCGACCCGCAGCAGACGCAGGCCATCGCCAGCCAGCCGCTGCTGATTCCCGCCACCTTCGCCGCCACGCCGGCCGAGATCGCCTGCGCCGAGGACAACGCGGCCACACTGCAGCGGCTGGGCCTGGAGATCACACCGTTTTCCAGCCGCACGCTGGCCGTGCGCGCCGTTCCCAGCGCCCTGGTGCAGGGCGACGCGGTGGAACTGGCGCGCAGCGTGTTGGCCGAACTGGCGCAGCACGACGCCAGCAGCGTGGTCCAGCGCGCGCAGCACGACATCCTGGCCACCATGGCCTGCCACGGCGCGGTGCGCGCCAACCGCAAGCTCACCTTGGAAGAAATGAACGCGCTGCTGCGTCAGATGGAAGCCACCGAGCGCTCGGACCAGTGCAACCACGGCCGACCCACCTGGCGCCAAGTGACGATGAAGGAGCTGGACGCGCTGTTCCTAAGGGGTCGTTGAGACGCCAGCGCACCGTGCCCGTTCAAGCCAGCAGCGCATCACGCTCGCGCTGGCATGCGGCTTGGTCCGGCGCGTCGAGCGCCTCAAAGGCTTGCAAGGCCGCTTGCCGCGCCGCTTCAAAGGCGGCGCCGTAGCCCAGGGCCTGGGCCGAGAGCGCGGCGATTTCATGGGCGAAGAACAGCTCGAACGCCGGCGCGTCGTGGGCTCGGCACAGGTTCAGGCAATCGACGGCATGGCTTGCGGCCTGCTGCACCTGTGCGGCCCGCAAACAGGATTTCGCCAGCACATAGTCGGCGCGCTGCGTCTCCAGCCAGGTGCCGGCCTGCGCCCAGTACTGGCGTGCGGCCTGCGCGGCCTTGACCATCTGCGCGTCCTGCTCCTCGCTGCGCAGCGCCAGTTCGCCCAGGGCACAGGCCAGGTTGTTCGCCGCCACCGCCAGCGCGCGTTCAAAACCCGCGCTGCCTGCGGGCAACAGCGCCGCCAGTTTCAGGCTGAGGTCGAACAGATCCGAGGCATTGCCCAGCTCCTCGCGCCCCAGGCAGACCGCGCTGGCGGCTGCCAGGGCACAGACGCGCTCCTCGTCAGCCAGCTTGGCACCCTGCGGCACCTGGCCCTGCGCCAGCGCCAGGGAGGCCTGCGCCACGCGCACGGCACTGGCGGCCTGGGCATCGGACTGACACAGCGGCAACTGCTGCAGCAGCGTGAGCTCGCGCTGCGCGCTGCCCCAATCGCCCAGGTGCTCGCCGAACACGTGCACCAGAATGCGCGCCAAGGCGCTCACCTGCTGGGGCTGGGTCAACCAGGCGCGCGCGCTCTTGAGCTGCTCCCCCACGGCGTAGGCCTTGTCGTCATGCTCGCTCCAGGCCTGTTCCAAAAATTGATCAAAGTTCATACGGTTCCCGTGTCATTGGCCTGAATTATCGCCACATCATTCTTCGACGCTTGTGCCATGCGATCCATCAAAGCCGCCCTCACCCCGGCCCTCTCCCGCACGCGGGCGAGGGCGTGAACGACGCATCGTTCAGGAGAGGAAGCGGACGGCCCCCGCCGCTTGCGAGCGCGGCCGTCTGTGAACGACCCCCTCGCCCCTTTGGGGAGAGGGTTGGGGTGAGGCGCGCACAGGGCTTCTGCTACGCTCAAGCGCATGTCACATTCCCCCTTGGGCTCAGGCGCGGCCACGCACACGACGGCGGCCCACGCCATGTCCCCCGGGCTCATCGTCTTGCTGCTGTCGCTGCTGCTGGGCCTGCAGCC
>CAIMSP010000134.1 GCA_903844215.1 uncultured beta proteobacterium
CCGCAAAGTCGTAGGCCGTATTGCCTAGGTAGTTGGCGCCACTGGGCTGAGCGATGGTGTTGTAGGCGCCGGTGGTCACGGTGTCGCGGGTGGAGGTGCCGGGGGTGCTCCCGGCCGCGTCGATCCAGATCACCGAGCCGCCGTGGGCCTTGGGGTACTGCTCGTAGGCCCTGCCGCCGCCCACGTTGTTGGTGGCGGCGTTGGCGTTGGCGTTGGACAAGTTGCTGCGTACGCCGCTGGGGCTCCACTGGTAGATGCAGTCCAACGGGCAGTCGGTGTAGCCGGGGCCGGTGGAGCCCAGAAAGCCACCTTCCACATACGCGTAGCCGCCGTCCACGGCCCAGTTGTAGAGGAAGGGAATGGCGCTGGCGCCTTGCAATGTCACATCGGTGTTGGTGCTGGTGTTGCGCAGCCGGTAGCTGCCGTCGTCGGCCTGGTACAGCAGCACGGCCGGGTTGGATGCATCAACGGCAATCAGCTGGCCGTTGGCACCCAAGCTGAAGTTGGGCGTGTAGGCTGCGGCCGGGTTGGAGGTCACCGTGAGCGTGCGTTGGATGACCGTCACGCCGTTGCTGCTGTCGGTCGCGCGCAGCGTGAGCGTGTAAGCGCCGGGGGTCAAACCGACCAGGCTCATGCTGCCGGTGAAGGCCGCACTGGTGGAACTCATGAACTGGTAGTCGCCCAGGCTGGCCAGCACCGTCACCACGCCGCTCTTGTCGGTGGAGTAGCTGCCAGCTAGGTTGAGCGTGCCGCTCACAAAGGCGCCGTCTGCGGGGGAAGTCACGCTGAGCCCCGGCAGATTGGAAACCGGCACCAGCACCGTCGTGCTCTTGCTGTTGCCGGCGCTGTCCGTGGCGGTGATCAGCATGCTGTGGCTGCCCGAGCCGGCCGTGGCGGCATTGATGCTGAAGCGAAACACGTTGTTGGCACTGCCGCAACCCATGCGCGATGCGCAGGCGTTGGGGCTGGTCAGGCTGCCGATGGCGACACCGTCAAAGACCGCTTCCACTCGGGCAATGCCAAACTGCGAACTGGCCGTGACATCCACATTGATGGTGCCGGTGGTGCCCGAGACGCCGGCATTCACCGCGATGTTGGAGTTCGATACCGATACCGTGCGCCGCACCTCGGTGTAGGAGTCGGGAGCGACCTGAATCTTGGCCAGGATCAGGTGGCTGCCGTTGGTCTCGGTGGCGCTGTTCCAGGAGACCGGGTTGCCCACGCCGGTGCCCGAGCCAATCAGCCGCAGGTCGGTGTACCAGCTGACCGCCGGGTAGGCGCTGCTGCTGGCCAGCGACAGGCTGACGGCACCCGAGACCGGTTCGGTCTTGTCAAGAACGATGCCGGGCGGGCTGGGTGGCACGCTCACCGTGACGCTGCTTTGGCCCTGCGGCGTTGCGATGGTGACGGTGCTGGCCGGCAACACGGCCACGACCCGGTAAACGCCCGAGACGGTGAGTGAGCGTTGCCATTGCATGGCCGTGCCGGCGCCACCCACACCCGAGACGGTCTCCACCAGGCTGAAACTGCCATCGGCGTTTTGCAGTTCGATCCGGTAGCTCGTGCCAGAGGGGAAACTGTCCGACCACTGCAGCAGCACCGTGTTGCTGCTGAGGTTCACGGTCGCGGTCAGTTGCGTCAAATTGGCCGCCGCGCGGTCCAGCACCATTTGCTTGATGACGCTGGTGCTGCTGGTCTGGGCCAGCGCCGTGACCACCTGTGCCTGCTGCGTGCGGTTGAGCTTGAGCTTGAGCGAGTCGAGCAGTTGGTCTTGCGCGTCGCCCCCGCCCGGGTTGGAAGCGGTGGCGGGCTTGAGCGCCGTGCTGGTGAAATTGGCGATGCGGCTGGTGTCCACCGTGCCGGCCAGCACCAGCGTCACATCGGTTTGCGCGGCCTGCACCGCCGCAGTGGTGATGGTTCGGGTGGCCGTGGCGGCGTCGAATGCGGCGAAGAAGCTGGTGGGTTCGCTGCCCAGCACCCTGGCGCTCAGCATCTCGGTCAGCGGGGTGATGTTGGCCGTGACCGCGTCGCTGCTGCCGCTGGCCACACCGTGCAGTTTGCTGGCGTCGGCCGGGTTGCTCGCCTCCAGCACGCAAGGCAGCAAGCCCGCACTGATCACCAACTGGTAGCTGCCGTCGGCAAGGGTGGTGGCGGCGCCGCTGCCGCTCTGGCATTTGACGTTGACGCTGGCACCGGCCAGCGCCAGTCCGCTGGCGGCCGTGCCGCTGAGCGTCAGGCTTGACACCGGCGCTGTGGCCGCCGAGCCTGAACCACCCCCTCCACAAGCAGCCAGCAAGACCGAACTGGCCACGGCCAAAGAATAGAGCGCTGTTCGGTAATTCATGATTCGCTTCCCTTGCAGGTGGGTGACAATGCCGCTGGAGCCGGGGTGTCGCCTCTCATCCGCGCGATCTTGGCCCAGGTCAGCAACGCCGGGCTGACACAGATCAACACTCCGCACTGCCCACCCGAACACGAGCGCCGCCTGCTCGGAAATACCCCGACTCTGGGCGTGCCGTGGCCGCCGTCCCGCGTCCGTGACAACGGCGCATTCATACAGCCACATCGCAAGCGCCGCTTTCGGCGATCAGCGCATCTGCCGCCGGCCCTGGGTATCATGCCAGCATGATAAGAATGTCCACCATGGCCGATCGGCTGGCAACGCCGAAGCTGCAGCGACTGTGCTACCGCAGCGCGATTTCAATCTTTGCACTGATCGTCGTGTTCGGCTCGCTTCCCGGCGCGCGCGTCGATGTGGGTCAGTACGCGTCGGGGCTGGTGCTGCACTCGCTGGCGTATGGCGTTTTGGGCCTGCTGGTGTTCCTGGGCAGCCGTGGCAGCGGTGCGCGCCGCGCGCTCATGGCGACGCTCACCGTCGCCGTGATGGGCGCCCTGGATGAGGGCGTGCAGAGCTTCTTCCCCTACCGCACGGCCGCCGTCTCCGATTGGCTGGTGGACGTCGCGGCGGCGGGCCTGGTCAACGCATTCCTTTGGACCTGCTGGCCCGGCCCGCAGGGTCGTGTTCATTGACCAAGCTTTGAGCCGCCAAGGCTGGCAAACCCGCGTCATCGACGCTTTGAAGGGCTGGGTGCAAACCCCAGCGTGCAACTGAAAGGCCATTCCATGACCGACGCTCCCGTTTTTATGCTCGTCAATCTGATCGTTACGGATGCGGCCGAGTACCGCCAGTATGAGAAGGGCTTCTTTCCGATCCTGAAACGTTACGGCGGTGAATTCGTCACCTACGACGACGCCCCCGACACCTTCGAGGGTGTGGCGCCGCGTGCAGGGCGGATGATCATCTTCAAGTTTCCGTCGGAGGACATGGCCCGGCAATGGTACGCAGACCCGCAGTACCAGGCCCTGTCTGAACACCGGCGCGCCGGGACCCAACTGGAGTTTCTGACCCTGGTGCGCGGCCTGGCGCCACGTGCCTAAGGCCAAGAAAGTCCTGGCAAAACAAGGACACAGACCGATGCCATCGATCGCCAGAATTTTGAGCTGCAGCCTGCTCGGGCTGATGCTGTGCGCCACCGGCCAGGCGCGCGTGACCCGCATCGTCATCGATGAAACCGCGCCCTTTGCCGCAGCGCCAGGCGGCAGCGCGCCGGCCATGGCCTACGAGGTATTGGCCGGTCGCGCGTTTGGCGAGTTGGACCCCAAGTTGCCCGGCAACGCCATCATCCAGGACATCGAGTTGGCCAAGGACGCCGATGGCAAGGTGCGCTACGTGGCGTCGTTTGTGATCTACAAACCCGTGAACCTGGGCCAAGCCAGCGGCCTGCTGTGGCATGACGTGCCCAACCGCGGGCGCGTGTTTGCCTTTGCCCCGCAGGAAATGGCCTTCGGTGACGTCATGCTGGCCAGCGCCTGGCAGGGTGACAACGTCGGCAGCACCACGGTGCGCCCCAAGGCCACGCTGGCGGGCCTGCAGTTCTTGCAGCTGCCCGTGGCGCGCGGCCCGGGCAACACCCCCATCACCGGTGAAGTGTTCGCTCGCATCGTGAATCGATCCGGCATGGGTTCGCAGCCCCTGATGGTGCAGACCAATCCGCTGCCCTACCAACCGGTGAGCCTGGACAGCGCGCAGTCCAGGCTCGTGTCGCGTGCCGGAGAAAACCAGCGCGGCGAGGTGCGCGATGAAGTGGCCGTGGCGCCTGCTGACTGGGCCTGGGCCAAGTGTGACGCCACGCACCCGTTTCCGGGCACGCCCGACGCGACGCAGATCTGCCTGCGCCAGGGCTTTGATGCGAGCCGTCTGTACCAAGTGGTTTTCAGCGCCGCCGATCCCTACGTGCTGGGCATTGGTTTGGCCGCCTGGCGCGACCTGGGCGACTTTTTCAAGAACTCGCTGGCCGACGATTTGGGCACAGCCAACCCGCTTGCCAAGGCCATGACGCACAGCATCGGGCGCGGCATTTCTCAGTCCGGAAACTTCCTGCGTGGCTGGCTGCACCTGGGCTTCAATCAGGCCGAAGGCGGCGCCCCGGTGCACGATGGCATCTGGCCCATCATCGCGGGGCGGCGCATTGCCCTGAACTTCCGCTGGGCACAACCGGACGGCGTGCTGGAGTTGTACCAGGCCGGTAGCGAAGGCCCCCAATGGTGGCTGCCCGCAGCCGACCGCGTGCGTGGTCTGCCGGCGGCGGGCATTCTGGAGCGCTGCACGGCCAGCAAGACCTGCCCCAAAATCATCGAGCATTTTGGTTCGGCCGAGGTCTGGGCGCTCAAGCTCACGCCCGAATGGGTCGGCACCGACGGCAAGATCGACCTGCCTGTGCCCGCGAATGTGCGCCGCTATTACATTGCGAGCAGCAGCCATGGCGGCGGCGCGGGCGGATTTGACACCAGCCTGCCGGGGCGCGGTCTGCCCACGGCAGGCGCGCAATGTCCGGGCAACAACTTTGGCGTTGGCGTGTTGCCGCCCAACCCGGTGCCGCACACCCAGACCGTGAATGCGCTGCGCGTGCATTTTCGCGATTGGGTGATGAAGGGCCGGCCGCCTCCGGCCAGTCGCTACCCCACGCTGCGCGGGCACACGCTGGCCGCCGCCGACAAGGCGGGGATCGGTTTCCCCAGCCTGCCCGGCCTGCGCGCCAGCGTGCCCGAGCCCGACTTCATCATGCCGGTGCTGGACTACGACTGGGGTCCACAGTTCAACCCGCAAGACGGCAGTGGCATTGTCTCGAACGCGCCGCCCGCCATCCGCCAAGTGCTCAAGATGCTGGCGCCGCGAGTGAACGCCGATGGCAATGAACTCGGTGGCGTGCCGGTCCCCTTGCTCGACGCGCCACTGGGCAGCTACCTCGGATGGAATATCACCGCCGGGGGTGCCAAGCCGTTTCACAAGGACCAGATTTGCAACTACGTCGGCGGCATGATTCCCTTCAGTCGCACCCGGCAAGAGCGTCTGGCCCAGCATGACCCGCGTCCGTCGCTGCAAGAGCGCTACGGCACGCACGAGGGTTATGTGGCCGCGCTCGGCAAGGCGACCCGGCGCGCCATGCGGGCCGGATTCCTGCTGCCCGAAGATGCCGCTGCCTTGCTCCAGGCCGCCGAGGCGAGCGCGGTGTTGCGCTGATCGTTCATGTGAAAGTCAGCGCCAGCGCGGGCAATTCATCGGCGCGCCGGGCGCGCTGGGTCGCAGTGGCGCGGGCTTGACCGTGCCGTGGCTGGCGAGTTCGTCAAAGGCCACCTGCTGCAGGGCCGCCGCCTGCGCCGTGGACAGGGGCAACTCGAGGCCGGCGCATTCGCTCTGGCCCAGCGAGCGCGGGTCGCGCCCGGTGATGGCGCCGAACACCACCAAGGCCTCGAGGTAAAGATGTTGCCGATGAACAGGATGTCGCCGGCGCAGGCGAGCGTGCTGCACAGCGCCAGTGCGACGCACAGGGCCTGGGCCGGGCTGCGCTGAAGCAGGGTGGTCATGTGAGCCTAAGGGACAAGCTCGTGCTCTGCGCGGCGGCCTTGGCCGCTGAAGGCGGGCTATTTGGCGACGGGCTCGGCAGCAGCGGCGGCGGCTTTCTTTTGATTGAATTTGGCGGCGCTTTGTGCCAGCTTGCGCTTGCGTTCCAGGTTGAGCCGCTCGAGCTCCGCGTGGTTGCTTTTCATCTTGTGGGGATCTTTGCCGAATACGCCTGCCATGGTGCTGACTCCTTTTCTTCAGTCTAACTGAAAGCGCTCGCCCAGCCGCTGGCGCGGGGTTTCGGTCCCAGCGACGTCGTTGCGGCCCTTGATCTGCGATAGTTGCGCCATGCTTGAAATCGAGAATCTGTCGCGCCAGTTTGGCGCTCGTCGCGTGCTGCATCAACTGTCGCTGCGTCTGCAGCCGGGCGAATACGTGGCGATCGTTGGGCCCTCGGGTGTGGGCAAGTCAACGCTGCTCAACCTCATCGCCGGTCTGGAGCGCGCCGACGGTGGCCGCCTGGTGCTCGATGGCCTGGACTATTCCACGCTGGACGATGATGCGCTGACCCAGTTGCGGCGCGAGAAGATGGGCTTCGTGTTTCAGGCCTTTCACGTGCTGCCGCATCTGAGCGTGGCGCAAAACGTGGCGCTGCCGTTGTGGCTGCAGGGCGTCAAGGACGCGCAGGCCCAGGGACCGGCGCAGGAGCTGCTCGACGCGGTCGGTCTGGGCGAGCGCAGCGCGAGCTGGCCACGCGAACTCTCGGGCGGCGAAATGCAGCGCGTGGCGATTGCCCGGGCGCTGGTGCATCGCCCGTCGCTGGTGCTGGCGGACGAGCCGACCGGCAATCTGGACCCGGTCAACGGCGCCAAGGTGCTGCGCCTGCTGGCCGAGCGCGTGCGTGAGGCCGGCGCCATCGGCATCCTGGTGACGCACTCGCTGGAGGCCGCCGCCACAGCCGACCGAATTCTTCACCTCACCGCCGAGGGACTGATCACGTGAGCATGGCGCGGGTCTTTCTCGGTTCGCTGGCCAAGCGCCGCGTCGCCACACTGTTTTCCACGGCGGCGATCGTGCTCGGTGTGGCCCTGGGCATGGCGGTTCAGGCCGTGCATGAAGCCGCCTTGTCCGAGTTTGGCCGCGGCCTGCGCGCCATGGTCGGCGCCGCCGACCTGTGGGTCGTCGGGCCTCGAGGCGGCTTTGACGAGCAGCTTTACGCGCAACTGGCGGCGCGCCCCGAGGTGCAGGACATCAGCCCCGTGGTGGAAGTCGAAGTGCGGCTCGGGGCCCAAGCGCAGACGCTGCAATTGCTGGGCCTGGATGTGTTCGCGCTGGCCGCGGTCACGCCCGCGCTGCTGCCCCATCCGCAGGCCGGGGCGCAGCGCTTGACGACGCTGTCGGACGACGCCATCTTTCTGAGCAGCGCAGCGCTCTCGGCCCTGAACCTGAAAGTCGGCGACCGGCTGGAGTTGGCGGGGAGCGAGCGCGGCTTAAGTTTGCGTGTCGCCGGGGACCTTCCGGGCGCTGCCTCCCAGGCCCGGCTTGCGGTGATGGACATCGCCGCCGTTCAGGCCCAGTTCGGCAAGCTCGGGCGCCTCACGCGCCTGGACTTGCGCCTGCGCGAGGGGCTCACGACCGAGGCCGGCCGTCAGGCGCTGCAGGCCATTCTTCCGGCCGGCGTGCAGATCGAGGAGCCGCAGTCCGAGGCGGACCAGGCCGCGAATCTGTCGCGCGCCTACCGCGTGAACCTCACCCTGCTGGCCGCGATGGCGCTGCTCACCGGCGGCTT
Organism: uncultured beta proteobacterium; assembly: GCA_903844215.1. Lineage (GTDB taxonomy): Bacteria > Pseudomonadota > Gammaproteobacteria > Burkholderiales > Burkholderiaceae_C > CAIKVZ01. The sequence goes on from CAIMSP010000134.1 coordinate 7,692, forward strand.
CCTGGTGTTTTCGGCGCAGGCGCTGTCCGTGGTGCGACGGCGCACCGAGTTCGCCTTCCTGCGCGCCATCGGTTTGCCGCGGCGCGCGCTCTTGGCCTGGCTGTTGGGCGAGGGCGCGCTGGTCGGGCTGGTGGGCGGCGTGCTGGGCGTGCTGCTGGGGCACGCCTTGGCCTGGGGCGCCTTGGCGCTGCTCGGGGGCGACCTGGGCGCGGGCTTTTTCTCCGGCAGCCGCCCGCAACTGCAGTTTGCGCCGGCCATGACGGCGGCCTATGTGGCGCTGGGCGTGATCGCCGGGCTGGCGGGTGCCTACCTGCCGGCGCGCGAGGCCGCCACCGTGGCACCGGCCCAGGCCCTGAAGGCGGGCGACGAGCCGGCGCTGCTGCAGGGCCACGGCCAGCCGCAGGCCGGTCTGCTGGCGC
>CAIMSP010000135.1 GCA_903844215.1 uncultured beta proteobacterium
CAGTTTCACCTGCAGGGCGCGGGCGTGGAATGGCCCAGTCAATTCCTGAGCATGCTGCCCTATCTGGCCACGATCCTGGTGCTGGCGCTGATCTCACGCAACCCGCAGTGGATCCGGGTCAACATGCCGGCGTCCATCGGCAAGCCGTTTCAGCCCGGAGGCTGAGCTTGTCTGCTGCCTTCACCGCCGCGCCCCGCATCAGGGCATGCCCCAGGGCAGCTGCGCCATTCAGCGGTCATAATAGGTTTTTTCGTCGCACCCACCCCTGACTTTCATGCTTTCGCGGCGTACCGCTGCGGGTCATGCAAGTTGCTTCTTTCACGTTCATGGTTAAAGGAATTGAGATGACTGATTTGCAAAAACGCGCCTTGTTCAAAGTGTTGGCCCTGTCCGCTGTGGCGGCGGCCACGCTCGTGGCCTGCGGCAAGAAGGAAGAAGCCGCGCCTGCGCCGGCGCCTGCTGCGTCGGCTGCGGCCCCCAAGGCCGAGCCACTGAAGATCGCCTTCGCCTACGTCGGTCCGGTGGGCGACGGCGGCTGGACGTTTGCGCACGACAACGCCCGCAAGGCGCTGGAAAAGGAATTCGGCGACAAGATCAAGACCTCGTTTGTCGAGAGCGTTCCCGAGTCGGCTGACGCCGAGCGCGTGTTCCGCGACATGGTGGGCCAGGGCAACAAGCTGGTGTTCGGCACCACCTTCGGCTACATGGAACCCATGCTCAAGGTTGCGGCCGACAATAAGGGTTTGAAGTTCGAGCACGCCACCGGCTACAAGCAGGCCGAGAACCTGCGCACCTATGACTCGCGCACCTACGAAGGCGCGTACATGGCGGGCGTGATCGCCGGCAAGATGACCAAGAGCAATGTGCTCGGCGTCGTGGCCTCGGTCCCCATCCCCGAAGTGATCCGCAACATCAACAGCTTCACGCTCGGCGCGCAATCGAGCAACCCCAAGGTCAAGACCAAGGTGGTGTGGGTCAACGAGTGGTTCAACCCACCCAAAGAAACCGAAGCCGCGACTTCGCTGATCAACGGCGGCGCCGACGTGCTGTTCCAGAACACCGATTCGCCCGCCGTGCTCAAGACCGCAGAGAGCAAGGGCAAACGTGCCTTCGGCTGGGATTCGGACATGACCGCCTACGGCCCGAAAGCCCACCTGGCTTCCGCCGTGATCAACTGGGGTCCGTACTACAGCAAGGCCACCAAGGAAGCGCTGGACGGTTCCTGGAAGGGCGGCACGGCCACCTGGTGGGGCGTGAAAGAAGGCGCCATCGACCTGGTGTCCATCGCGGATGACGTGCCAGCCGAAACCAAGGCCAAGATTGACGAGGTGAAGAAGGGCCTGAAGGACGGCAGCTTCGTCATCTGGAAGGGCCCGATCAGCGACAACACCGGCAAGGAGCAACTGGCCAAGGACGCCGTCGCCGACGACAAGTTCCTGGGTGGGTTGATGTTCTATGTCAAGGGTGTAGAAGGCAAGATCCCCGGCGCGAAATAAGCCTGCGGGGTCAGTGCAAGGGCCGCCTTTGGGCGGCTCTTTGCGTGGTACTCTGAGAACACCATGCTACGTTTCCTGCTCACCCGCTTCAGCCTGATCATCCCGACCTTCATCGGCATGACGCTGGTGGCGTTCTTGCTGATCCGGCTCGTTCCCGGCGACCCGATCGAGGCCCTGGCGGGCGAGCGCGGCATCGACCCGGTGCGGCACGCGCTGCTGCTCAAGGAATACGGCATGGACCGCCCCATCATGCTGCAGTACGGCAGCTACATCGCGCGCGTGCTGCAGGGCGATCTGGGTCAGTCGGCGATCACCCACGAGCCGGTGTTCAAAGAATTCCTGGCCTTGTTTCCGGCGACCATCGAACTGGCGAGCTGCGCCATCTTGTTTGCGCTGATTTTGGGCATCCCGGCGGGGATTCTGGCGGCGGTGAAGCGCAACTCGCTGCTCGACCACGGCGTGATGGGGGTGTCGCTCACGGGCTATTCCATGCCCATTTTCTGGTGGGGGCTGTTGCTGATCCTGCTGTTCTCCGTGCAGCTCGATCTGACGCCGGTCTCGGGGCGCATCGCGGTCCAGTACTTCATTGAACCCGTCACCGGCTTTTTGTTGATCGACACCTTGTTGGCGGGCGACAAGGCGGCCTTCTGGTCGGCGGCCAAGCATTTGATTCTGCCGACGATTGTTCTGGGAACGAATCCGCTGGCCGTGATCGCGCGCATGACGCGCTCGGCCATGCTCGAAGTGCTGGGCGAAGACTACATTCGCACGGCGCGCGCCAAGGGCTTGTCGAATCTGCGCGTGGTCGCGCTGCACGCGTTTCGCAACGCGCTGATTCCGGTCGTGACGGTGATCGGTCTGCAAGTGGGCGTGCTTTTCACCGGCGCGATTCTGACCGAGACCATCTTCTCGTGGCCCGGCGTGGGCAAGTGGATGATCGAGGCCATCGGGCGGCGTGACTATCCCGTGCTGCAGGGCGGCATGCTGCTGCTGGGCGGCATGGTGATGCTGGTGAACCTGCTCGTGGACCTGACCTACGGCATCATCAACCCGCGCGTGCTGCACCAAAAATGAAGCTCCATCCAGAAGCCGCCGTCGCACCCGTGCCGCACCCGCTGCGCGAATTCTGGGGCTACTTCAGCGCCAACAAGGGCGCGCTGGCGGGCTTGGTGGTGGTGCTGACCGTGCTGCTGCTCGCGGCGCTGGCGCCGCTGGTGGCGCCGTACGCGCCGGACCTCACCGACAGCGCGGTCTTTCTCAAGCCGCCGGCCTGGCAGAGCGGCGGATCGAGCGCGCATTGGCTGGGGACGGACGCGATCGGGCGCGACATCCTGTCGCGCCTGATCTTCGGCGCGCGGTTGTCGCTGGCGATCGGTCTGGCGGTGGTGGCGCTGTCGGTGCTCGTGGGCACGGTGCTCGGCTTGACGGCCGGCTACGCGCGTGGCCTGTACGAGATCGCCGTGATGCGCTGCATGGACATCATCCTGACGCTGCCCAGCCTGCTGCTGGCGATCGTCATCGTCGCCATCCTGGGGCCGGGCCTGATGAACGCGATGCTGGCGGTGGCGGTGGTGGTGTTGCCGCACTATGTGCGCATCACCCGCGCCGCCGTCATCACCGAAGCGTCCAAGGACTACGTCACGGCCGCGCGCATGAACGGCGCCAGCCACTGGCGCCTGATGTTCAGCGAGATCTTGCCCAACTGCGCCGCACCGCTGATCGTGCAGGCCTCGCTGGGGATTTCAACCGCGATTCTGGACGCGGCGGCCTTGGGCTTTCTGGGCCTGGGCGCGCAGCCGCCGGCCTCCGAATGGGGCACCATGCTGGCCGACGCGCGCGAATTCGTGCTGCGCGCCTGGTGGGTCGTGACCTTCCCGGGCCTGGCGATCCTGATCACCGTGCTGGCCTTCAACCTGCTCGGCGATGGTCTGCGCGATGCCTTCGATCCGAAACTGAAACGCTGACGGCGCTGTGGCTCTGGTCGCAGTTCGTGGTTCGTGGTTCGTGGTTCGCGCCCGCCAAAGCCAGGCCACACGCCCGGCGCTCATACGCTTCGCTTTTTGAAATCGCGCCAAACGTGTGCCCCGACTTCGGCGGGAAGGTGTGATCTATTCACCGATACCGAAACAGCCGATTGGATGGACTGCGATTACCGATTTAACCGCAAGACGATAGGAGACGCTAATGGAAGGGCGGTTTCGATGTCGCTGGAGCCACGCAGTCCATGTGGATATACAACGGTGACGATCACTGAATGGCGTCAATGGTCAAAAGTCTCAAAACCCCGAAATCACCGCATCCAGTGCGGCATTGATTTCGCTGGCTCTGTGCCGCAGCGATAGGACTGGTTTTTTAAGCAAGCGCGCTGCGATGGGTGCCGCCAAGTGCGGCTGCAAGCTCAGCGTCTCGCCTGAAATTTCAACCACGGGGCACAGGTTGACCGGCAGTTTTCCGACATTCACGCCGACACGCGTCAGTGGCAGAACCAGTCGTGTAGTCAGTTTATCGATGAGCCCGCTTTGTACGTCAATAACATAAGGCACGAATTCCCGAGCCCCTGGCTGCGGATTGATATAGACGTCGAACTGAGCCATCTAAGCTGGCTCCATCCACGACACTAGGCCATCGCACCACAAACCGTGCTTTTCGAAATGCTCGTTCTGGGCGTCAATCCACTCGCCGTAGGTCTCGTTGAAAACCCGCTTGCGTTGAGCCATCGTTTGGGATGTACGCGTGGATTGGAGGGCGCTAAATTCCTCGTACGACAAAATCACGGAATCAGGCTTGCCACCCTTTTCCACAATCACAGGCGCTGTTTTTGCTCGGGCGCAAAGCGAGCCAAATTGGTTTTTGGCCTCGGTGGCAGTAACGCGCATGGTGTGTCCTTTCATAGGGTGTAGCCATTTTAGCCATTTTAAAGGAGCGCGGCGCGCCTCAAAATCGAGCCGAGGCTGAGGCACACGCTTGGCGCGATTTCAAAAAGCGAAGCGTATGAGCGCCGGGCGTGTGCCTCAGCTTGGGCGGGCGCAGATCGTGGGCATAGCCGGCGCATACAAATAGCAGGAGTGGCAGCGATTCTGAGCAAAAAAATGCGGCATGATGGCGGGTCGTTTTGACGAAAATATGTTTCCATGCCCTTGCTTGAAATCGAAAACCTGAGCGTCGCCTTCCCGTCCAAGAACGCGCTGTTGCAGGCCGTGGACGGTGTCAGCCTGTCGCTGGATGCGGGCGAGGTGCTGGGCATCGTGGGTGAGTCGGGCTCGGGCAAGAGCGTCACCATGATGGCGCTGATGGGCTTGGTGTCGTATCCGGGCGTGGTCACGGCGGACACGCTGCGCTTTGACGGCCACGATCTGCTGAAGCTGTCGGCCAGCGCGCGCAGCCAACTCACGGGCAAAGACGTGGCGATGATTTTCCAGGACCCCACGACCAGCCTGAACCCCTGCTTCACGATCGGCTTTCAACTGGCCGAGACGCTCAAGCTGCACCTGGGCATGGACGCCAAGGCCGCGCATCGGCGCTGCATCGAGCTGCTGGAACAGGTGGGCATTCCCTCGCCCGAGCGTCGCCTCAAGGCCTATCCGCACCAGATGTCGGGCGGCATGAACCAGCGCGTGATGATTGCCATGGCCATTGCCTGCAACCCCAAGCTGCTCATCGCCGACGAGCCGACCACGGCGCTGGACGTGACGATCCAGGCGCAAATTCTGGACCTGTTGCGCCATCTGCAAAAGGAGCGCGGCATGGCGCTGGTGCTGATCACGCACAACATGGGCGTGGTCTCCGAGATGGCGCAGCGTGTGGCCGTGATGTACGCCGGTCAGATCATGGAAGAGCGCGGCGCGCACGAGCTGTTCGAGACGCCCCAGCACCCCTACACCGAGGCGCTGATGGCCGCGCTGCCCGAGCGCAGTGACGGACTGACCCGCTTGGCCACCATTCCCGGCATGGTGCCGGGCCTGTACGACCGGCCCGCAGGCTGCCTGTTTGCGCCGCGCTGCCGTGACGCCGTGGACGCCTGTCGCGCGGCGCGACCGCCACTGCAGCAGGGGCCCCAGGGCCGGGTGCGTTGCCACTTTCCGCTGGGGCAGCGCGATGCATAAGCCGGCCCCCGCCATCGTCGTTGCCAAGGACCTGCGCCAGGTTTACAAGATCAGTCGCGGCCTGTTGCGCGCGCCCGACGAGCTGCAGGCCGTGGGCGGTGTGTCGTTCACGCTGCGCCAGGGCGAGACCCTGGCCGTGGTGGGCGAGTCGGGTTGCGGCAAGTCCACGCTGGCGCGCATGGTGTCGCTGATTGAAACTCCGACGGCGGGCGAGCTGCGGCTGAACGGCGTGGATGTGGCCCAGGCCGCGCCGACCGAACGCCAGGCGCTGCGCCGCGCGGTGCAGTTGGTGTTTCAAAACCCCTATGGCTCGCTCAATCCGCGCAAGAAAATCGGCGCCATTCTGGAGGCGCCGCTGGAGATCAACACGGCAATGAGCGCGCCGCAGCGCGCGCAGGAGGCGCGCGCCATGCTGGCGCTGGTGGGGCTGCGCAGCGAGCACTACGAGCGCTACCCGCACATGTTCTCGGGCGGACAACGCCAGCGCATCGCGATTGCGCGCGCGCTGATGCTGCGACCGGCCCTCATCGTCGCCGACGAGCCGGTGTCGGCGCTGGATGTGTCGATCCAGGCGCAGGTGCTCAATCTGCTGGCCGACCTGCAGCAGGAACTGGGCCTGGCCTATCTTTTCATCTCGCACGATCTGGGTGTCGTGCGCCACATCGCGCACGAGGTCCTGGTGATGTATCTGGGCCACGCGGTGGAGCAGGGCCAGAAGAACGCCCTGTTCACGCAGCCGCTTCATCCCTACACTCAGGCGCTGCTGGCCTCGACACCGGGCATCGTCGGCACCGGCGTGGCCAAGAAGCGCATCGTGCTCACTGGTGAGTTGCCCTCGCCCTTGCATCCGCCCAGCGGCTGCGTGTTTTCCACGCGCTGCCCTGAGGTCACGGCGCGTTGCCGCGTGGAGCGCCCGCTGTTGCGCGAGATCGCCGGGCGTCAGGTCGCCTGCCATGAGGCTGAAAAATTTGTTCAACCCGCTGCTGAGCAGCGTTAACCCAGAGGAGTCCAAGCGATGATCCCGAAAAAATCCCGACTGCTGTGTGCGCTGGCGCTGCCGGCGCTGCTGGCGCTGACGCCGG
>CAIMSP010000136.1 GCA_903844215.1 uncultured beta proteobacterium
CCGATCTCGGCTGAACCAGCTGCGGGTCGCGTCGACGGGCGAGGCTCTAACGTTCGGGAGATCTCCATGATGAAGTTCAAGTGCATGAAACTGCTCGCGGTCGCGGCTGCCGCCGCGAGCCTGTCAAGCCTCGCGAGTGCTGCGGGTCCACGAAGGACGCCAGTCGACTCCACCGGCATTCAGTCGGGCGTCACGGCGACCCTGACCTTTCCAACGATCCCCGACTGGGGCCCGGCCGTCGACGCCATCGGCGCGCGCGGCGTCCCCGGCGCACCCGGCGCCGACGGCACACTGCCGGCCGGCTACCGAGAAGTCACGATTACCACCGGGCCCCACACTGGGCTGCAGGAAAACATCCCGCAGGACTATCCTACATACGCCGCCGGCTTTGGCGTTGGCATACCATCGCCTGCCACCGTATGTGGCGCTGATACTACGGTCAGACATGTGATCGCCACCTGGGTTTCTTATGTCGACGGTGGGTGCAGCGGGCAGGGCGACAATGTTCAATGTAACCCGTCTTCCACTTACTACCCTTCCGGCCCCTATACCTGTGAACCGGTTGGTACTGTTACCCAGCTCGTCAAGATTACAGGCAGCGCCACCGTCAGTCGCCACTTCGTTGCAACTGAGATCGATCCGATCGCGGCGCCGTACAATGCATTTGGTGTCGCTACGTCGGCTGCCGCGCCATTTTGCACTGCGAAGGGATACCTTGGGGTTACCCCCGGAACCGTGACGGGGGACTACCAACAGGGGCACTGCAATTGGAATCAAAATATCGTGCAGTGGAGAAACAACGCCTGGTTCCTGAATAACTGGTGCTACGACACCCGGATGACTGGCGTGACTTGTTTCAAGTGACCCGCAACTACCGCGCCGTCGAGAACGCGAACGTCTTCGTGAAGGCGGCGCCGTTCAGCGTACCGCTCGCGTTGACCGTGTAGCTCGAGCCGGCCGCCAGCGCTGCTGTCGGGACCAGAAACACTTCGTTGTCACCGACCTCCGCCGCGGGGTCGTTCGCCTTGGTGAGCTGACGCAGGGTCAGCGCAGAGCCATCGGATGTCTTGGTCACCATTGCCGACGACACGACCAGTACATTGCCCACGTCCGCCTTGAAGTAGATCGGCGTGCCGTAGATGACGCTCGTGCTCACGATCTCGGGGAACGGGTTGGGCGACTCTTCAGCCGGGATCCAGCTTGCTTGTGCGGCTGTTGCAGCAGCGCAGGGGTAGGTCGCGATGCTTGCACTCCCCAGGCGCTGGGGGTTCGAGTCTATCCAGGCATTCAGCATGCCAAAGCGGTAGGCTTCGATCACGCTTGTGACGCTGCCCGTCACCGTCGAGCCGAACTTGTGATCGACCCCGATGCCGCCCAGGCGGCCGGAATACATGGCGCCGGAGAGGTGATAAACCGATGTCATGAGGCTGCTGATCGACGCCACACCTTGGGCCTCGTTCATCGTGAAACGCGCGCTGCCACCCGCAACGTAAGCAACGGTTTGAGCTGACAGTATCTCTGACACCGACACCGAAGCAGAAAGCGGCGGAAAGCCCTTGGCAGCAGCCCGATCCCATGGCGCGTTGCCGATGAAATAGTTGCGTGCCGGGGACTCGCCGTGCCCGTGAAGCCCGATATATAGGTCAGCCGAATTCTGTGCAAGGTAGTAGGAATGACCGGCCGAAGCCGCATCCAGCCGCGTGTCCTGCTGCAGCAAACCAAACCCGCAGGCCTGACGCTCGTGCATCAACACGTCCCAGGCGCCCTTTTCGACGGTGCCCGCGCCGTAGTTGGCCGGCGTCACCGAGGTCACGAGGTCAGTGTTCGTTGCAGCCGAAGCGTCGCCGGACAGCGCCACTGCCGAAGAGTTCGGCGAGGCGTTGTGGCCGAAGGTGAGGGTGCCGGTGGCCGCGCCGGCCACGGTCGGCGCGAAGGCGACGGTGACGGTGCAGCTAGCACCTGCAGCTACGGACGTCCCGACCGCACAGGTGCCGCCCGTGATCTTGAACACCGCATCGCTCGCGGCGATCGTGGCGACCAGCAAGGGCGCGGTGCCCGTGTTGGACAGCGTGACGGTCTGCGCCGCGCTGGTGGCACCGGCGGCCGTTGACGCAAAGGTCAGGGCCGCCGCCGACGTGGAGGCGACCGGCGCCGGCGCCGACAGCGGTGGCACTGGCACTGGCGGTGGCACTGCCGGGCCGGCACCAGGGTCGCTGCCGCCACCGCCACCACCGCAACCAACGAGCAATGCGGCCAGGACCGCTGCGGCAAGCGCCTGCGCGATCCCGAACTGAGAGACGACGGCCAGGCCGGA
>CAIMSP010000137.1 GCA_903844215.1 uncultured beta proteobacterium
GCTGAAGCGCACCCGCGCCGTGTGGCCGTCGTTGGCGATTTTTAGCGGCACGGCGCGGTACTGGAAATCCAGTGCCGCGAGCTTTTGCTTGACCGGCGCGACGATGTCGATGGGCGACTGTCGTCGGCCCAACTCGCAAAGCGGCGCGTCGGCTTGAGACAAGCCGACGCCCAGCGCCAGCAAGGTGGCGAGTGCGGCGCGGCTCAAATTCTTGGAGCACATATCATGGAGGCGAAAATCCTTTGCCTGCATGTTACTTCACTCCTCTGCGCTGGCCGCAGAGGAAAACCCCAAGCGGATCAGCGCTCGATCGTCAGCGCCACACCCATGCCGCCGCCGATGCACAGGGAGGCAATGCCCTTCTTGGCGTTGCGGCGCTGCATTTCGTGCAGCAGCGTCACCAGGATGCGGCAACCGGACGCGCCGATCGGGTGGCCGATGGCGATGGCGCCGCCGTTCACGTTGACCTTGCTCGTGTCCCAGCCCATTTCGTTGTTCACGGCGCAGGCCTGGGCCGCGAAGGCTTCGTTGATTTCCAGCAGGTCCAGATCCTGCGGTTTCCAGCCGGCACGCTCGAGCGCCTTGCGCGACGCGCTCACCGGGCCCATGCCCATCTGCGCCGGGTCCAGGCCCGTGGTGGCAAAGCTGGCGATGCGACCCAGCGGCGTGAGGCCCAGTGCGGCGGCCTTGGCAGCGCTCATGACCATCACGGCGGCGGCGCCGTCATTGATGCCCGAGGCATTGCCTGCGGTCACGCCGCCGGCCTTGTCGAAGGCGGGACGCAGTCCAGCCAGCACGTCGGCACTGCTCTTGCGGTTGAGGAATTCATCGGCCGAGAAGACGATCGGGTCGCCCTTCTTCTGCGCGATGCTCACCGGAACGATCTCATCCTTGAACTTGCCTGCGTCTTGCGCGGCAGCGGCCTTTTGCTGGCTGGCCAAAGCCAGCGCGTCCTGCATTTCGCGCGTGATGCCGAACTTCTTCGCCACGTTCTCGGCCGTGATGCCCATGTGGTACTGGTTGTACACGTCCCACAGGCCGTCAACGATCATGGAGTCGATCATCTTCCAGTCGCCCATGCGCTGGCCGTCGCGCGAACCCATCAGCACGTGCGGCGACGCGCTCATGTTTTCCTGGCCGCCGGCGATGACGATTTCGGAGTCGCCATAGGCCACGGACTGTGCCGCCAGCATCACGGCCTTCAGACCGGAGCCGCACACGGCGTTGATGGTCAGGCCGGGAATGGACTGGTTCAGTCCGCTCTTGAGCACGGTCTGACGCGCCGGATTCTGGCCCTGGCCTGCGGCCAAGACCTGACCCATGATGACTTCACCGATCAGGTCGGCAGGCACGCCGGAGCGTTCCAGCAAGGCCTTGATGACGATCGCACCGAGTTCGGGCGCTGGGGTTTTGGCGAGGGTTCCGCCGAATTTGCCCACGGCCGTGCGGGCGGCGGAAACGATGACGATGTCTTGCATGGATGCTCCTGTCGTAGTTGAAAAAAACTCGCGTGAAAAAAACAAACTTTCATGGCGCGGGCCGCCTCGCGGCCGCTGCCTGAAAGTTAAGCCTTGACCAGAACGTAGCGGCCGGGCGCGGGCTCGATGGCCTTGTATTTTCCCTTGCCGTAGGCCTTGGGTGCGGCGATCTGCTTGCCGGCGTGGCTTTTGAGCCATTGCGCCCAGTCGGTCCACCAGCTGCCCTGGTGTTCCTTGGACTTGGCAATCCAGTCGTTCACGTCGGCGGGGAACTTCTCGCTCGGTCCGATCCAGTGGCTGCGCTTGTTTTTGGCCGGGGGGTTGATGACGCCGGCGATATGGCCCGAGGCGCCCATGACGAAGCGCTTCTTACCCGGCAGACACTGGGTGCTGGCGTAGGAGCCGGTGATCGGGACGATGTGGTCCTCGCGCGAGCCGTAGATGTAAACCGGAATATCGAGCCGGCGCAGATCGACCTTCTCGCCGCAGACGACGGCCTTGCCCGGCTTGATCAGGTTGTTTTCCAGATAGGTGTTGCGCAGGTACCAGGCGTAATACGGGCCAGGCAGATTGGTCGAATCCGAGTTCCAGTACAACAGGTCAAAGGGCGGCGGCGTCTCGCCCTTGAGGTAGTTGCCCACGACGTAGTTCCAGACCAGGTCGTTGGGACGCAGGAAGGCGAAGGTGGAGGCCAGGTCCTGGCCCTTCATCAGACCGCCGTGGCCGAGCTTTTGCTCCTTCGCGGCGACGAATTCCTCGTCGATGAAGACGTCCAGGATGCCGGTGTCGGAGAAGTCCAGAAAGGTCGTGAGAAAGGTGGCGCTGGCCACCGGCAAGGGCTTGGCAGACCCCTTGGCACCCTGGGCGCGCGCCGCGAGCACGGCCAGGGCCGTTCCCAGCATGGTTCCGCCCACGCAAAAGCCCAAGGTGTTGATGTCGGCCGCGCCGCTGATCTCCTGCACCACCGAGATCGCCTTGATCACCGCGCCCTCGATGTAGTCGTCCCAGGTCTTGTGCGCCAGCGACTCATCCGGATTGCGCCAGCTCACGACGAAAGTGCGCTGCCCCTGCTCGACCGCGTACCGGATGAGCGAGTTGTCGGGCTGCAAGTCCAGGATGTAGAACTTGTTGATGCACGGCGGCACCAGCAACAACGGCTTCTCGTACACCTTGGCCGTGAGCGGCTTGTATTCGATCAACTGGAACAGCTCGTTCTCGAACACCACCGCGCCCTCGCTCGTGGCCACGTTCTTGCCGACCTCGAACAGGCTCTCGTCGGTCATGGAGACATGGCCTTGCTCGATGTCGTGCAGCAGGTTTTTCAGGCCCTTGGCGATGCTCTCACCTTGGGTCTCGATGGCCTTCTTCTGCGCGTCCACGTTGAAGGCCATGAAGTTGCTCGGCGCACTGGCCGCGAGCACCTGTTCCAGCGAAAACCGGATCTTGGTCTTGGTCTTCTTGTCGGCCTCGACGGCGTCGGCCAAGCCCATCAGGGTGCGCGAATTGAGCAGATAGCTTGCGGCCGAAAACGCCGCCAGCGGGTTGCCGCCCCAGGCTTCAGCGGCAAACCGCTTGTCCTTGAGCGCCGTCGCGCCGTGCAGGCTCTGGTTCCAGAGTTCCGCCGCGTCGGCCAAGTATTGCTGCTGCAGCGCTTGCAGCTTGTCCGCGTCGAATTTCAATTTGGCTGGATCCGCAGCGCCGCTGGCGCCGCCCGTCTGCGGGAAATTCAGGCCTTGAAACGACTGCATTGCCTTTTGCCAGCCATCGCCAAAGCTGTGCTGGAACTGCTCGGCGGACTGAGCGAATAGTTTGAATTGATCCTGTTGCACCGTGACTCCTGAACATGAAAAACAGACTGTAGATGTTGCGAGTATCCACGCCAGCCCCTTCGCCTAACTGACTGGCGCACCGATTGAGCCCGCATTGTCCCCGGTTTTTGCCGGCTCAATCCAGCCAGATACAGGCCGCCAGTCGGCCGCTGACGCGGTCGCGTCGGTGCGAGAAGAAGCGTTGCGGCTGGCCCACGGTGCACCAGGCGGCGCTGCCGTCATTGCCATGAATCTGCTCAATCCCCAAGGAGCGCAAACGCAGGCGCGCCAGCGCCGCCAGGTCGGCGAGCCACTTGCCCGGCGCGTGCGGCACAAAGAATTCTGCGGCCTGCGGCTGCTGCGCCACAAAGGCCTGGCGCACCTCGGGGCCGACCTCGAAGGCCTGCGGCCCGATGCACGGTCCAAGCCAGACCAGGGTGTCCTGCGGCTGCGGCCCGGCGCCGCCGGTGATGAGCTGACTTTGCCGCCACAGTTGCGCCAGCGTGGCCTCGAGCACGCCGGCCGCCAGGCCGCGCCAGCCGGCGTGGGCTGCGCCGACCGCCTGGCCCGAGCGCGTGGTCATCAAGACCGGCAGGCAGTCCGCCACCATGATGGTGCAGGCCAGGCCGCGTTGCGCGCTGACGCAGCCGTCGGCCACCACCCCGTCGCGCACCTCGGCATTGAGCACGGCCACCTGCGTCCCGTGCACCTGCTGCAAGAACACCGGGCGCACGCCCAACGCCTGGCCCAGGGTCGCCCGGTTGGCCGCGACCGCAGCGCCAGCGTCGCCCACGTGCTCGCCCAGGTTCAGGCTGGCATAGGCGCCCACGCTGACGCCGCCGGCGCGCGTGGTGCACCGGGCGCGCACGCGCGCCGGAGCGCTCCACTGGGGGTTGAGCCAATCGGGATGCATGCGCACGCGCTAGGCGCAGGACGCCTCAGGCTTGCACAGCGCCCGGCGCGCCGCAGCCAGATGCGCCTCGACGCTGACCAATTGCAACGACAGTTGCGCCGGCAGGGCCGCAGCCATGCTGCGCGCAATCAGCGGATGCAACTGCGCCGCGCGCCCGCCCAGCGCCAGCGGCCGTGGCCCGAAGCGCGACACCAGGGCCAGCCCCAGACGCGCCAGCTCCACGCCGGCCTGTTGCAGCAGGCCCAGCGCCTGGGCGTCGCCTTGCACGGCGGCGGCGGCCACCGCCAACGCCAACTGGCCCATGTCGCCGCGCGCTGCGGCGTAAACAAAGCGCCGCGATGCCGCCCAGTCGCTGCTGCCGATGTGCTCAAACACGCGCTGCGCCAGCAGCGAATCACGCCAGGCTCCGGGCTGCTCGTCTTCCTTGCGCCAGATCTGGCGCAGCGCCTGGCGCGCAATCCAGAACCCGCCGCCCGCGTCGTCAAGCACGGCGCCGCGCCCGCCCGCGCGCTGCAACGCACCGGTCGCGTCGATGAAAGCGGCGATGGAGCCGGTGCCGGCGTACACCAGATAGCCCGCGCCGGGCGCGAAGTGGCTGAGGTAGGCCAGTTCGATGTCGCTGCAGACCTGCACGGCGCCGGGGTCGAGCTGCAGCGCCTGCGCCAGTGCCCGTTGCAGCGCGAGCGTGCTCGGCTCGTCGGCCGCGCCGGCCCCGGTGACGCCGGCGCAGACGCGGCCCAAGGCGCCCTGCGCGCGCAGCTGCTGCGCCAATTGCTCGAATTCATGCGCCACCGCAGCGCGGCCGGCTTCGTCGTTCATCTGCACGGCGCTCAAGCCGCCGACGGCGCCCGTGGCTCGAACCAGTCCGTCGCCATCCATCAAGGCCCAGCGGGTTTGCGTCCCACCCGCGTCCAGACCCAGCGCCAGGCTCATAGCCTTGTGCTGGCCCGGGCCAGGTAAAACCATTCCTGCCCGGCTTGTGCCAAGGCCGCGGGAAACAGGATGTAGCCGTCGTCGGGCGCCAGCACGGGCGTGCCATCGGCGCGCGTGCCGATCCGTTGGCCCCGAGTCAGCGCGTCGAAACTGGCCCAGGTGCGCGCAAAACGGTCGTCCGCATGGCCTCGGTCAATCACCTGGTAAATGCTCAGCGCCTCGATGTTGCGCGCCGGTTCGGGCGCGGGCGCCTCGATCAGCCCCAGGTGCGCCAGCGTGTTGCGAATCGCGCGGTAGGCCACGACGGGCGCCTGCGGGTCGGCGTGGTTGCCACACTCCAGCGTGAGCGCGTAGCCGCCCACCGAGCGCATGTATTCGGTCGTGCCCACGCCGTAGCGCGCGTCGGTGTTGAGCAGCGCCTGGCGGCTGGCTTGGACGCCCAGGCGCGCGCGGCGCGTCTCCACCCCCTGCGCATAGGTGCTGAGCCAACCGTCAACAAAGCGGTGTACGCCCAGGCGCAGCGCCAGCGCGACTTCGTCGGCGGCGTGGGCAAAGGGCTCCAGCGGACCCTGGTTGTCCTGCGGCCCGACCATGACAAAGGCCTGACCCTGGCCCTGAAACGAATGCAGATCCAACAGCGCGTCGTGCTGCGCCATCAGCGGGCACAACCAGTTGGCGATGTGATCCTCATAGTTAACGGGCTGCGTCGTTGGCGTCAGGTTGCGGTTCAAATTGCGCTCGCCGCTGCGCTGCGCCAGCCGATAGGCCAGCGGATTCGTCACCGGCACAAAGCTCACGCTGCCGCGCGCCAGGCTGAGTTCGCCCGAATCGAACTCGGCCAGAACGCGCTGGATGCCCAGCGTTCCGCAGACCTCGTTGCCGTGCACGGCGCCCAGCACCAGCAGGCGCGGCCCGCTGTGCATGGAAGCGATCTGCACGGCGCGCAAATTCGGACCGGTGGAATTCGATGGAGTGGTGCTCATAAGACTTTCTTCTGTGGGCCAAGTGCAGGCTCGACTTTAATCACGGCCGCGACGATGATGTTCACGTGCTCGCGCGACGCGCCAGCGTGCCACCGAACCGGCGCCCCATCGCTTGCCAGGCACAGGGGTCGCAAAGAAGTGGGCAGGGCATGGTTCGTTGGTGGCGGGCGCGCAGCTGTGATTATCGTGCGGCGCTGCGCCTTGGCAGCGGCGCTGCAAACCGCCGCGCCGCACACCCTACACTCGCGGCTTCAATGAACAAAATCCCGCCCATGCTGAACACCGAAAAAGTCCGCACCGATCACACCGAACTTGACAGCTACGAGCCGCTGGAACTGGTCCAGGCCCTGGTGGACGACCAGCTCCAGGCCGTGAGCGCCGTGCGCGCCGCCAGCGCAGGGCTGGCGCAAGCGGTGACGCAGGCGCTGCCGCGCTTGCTCCAAGGCGGGCGCCTGATCTACGTCGGCGCGGGCACGTCGGGTCGCCTGGGCGTGCTCGACAGCGTCGAGTTGTACCCCACGTTTTCCTGGCCCACGGAGCGTGCCGTGGCGCTGCTGGCCGGGGGCAAGGAGGCGATCTATGTCGCCGTCGAGGGCGCCGAGGACGACCGCGAGCAGGGTGCGACGGACATCGCGGCGGCCCAGGTGGGCGCGAATGACGTGGTGCTGCTGCTGGCCGCTTCGGGCGCGACGCCCTATGTGCTGGGCGCGCTGGCCGCAGCGCGCGGCGCCGGCGCACTCACCATCGGCATGGCGAACAATCCCAACGCCGCCGTCACGCGCGAAGCGCACATCGGCATCACGCTGGACACCGGCGCCGAGCTCATCTCCGGCAGCACGCGGCTCAAGGCCGGAACGGCGCAGAAGATCGCACTCAACGCCTTCTCCAGCGCCGTCATGGTGCGCATGCACAAGGTCCACGGCAACTTGATGGTTGACGTCAAACCCACCAACGCCAAGCTCTACCGGCGCTGCATCAACCTCACGGTGCTGGCCACCGGCGTGGACGAAGTCGTGGCGCGCAGCACCTTGGAGGCCTGCGACTACCAAGTGAAGTTGGCGATCGTGATGATCGAGAAGCAGCTCGCGCTGGAACCCGCGCGCGCCTTGCTCGGCGAATGCGACGGCAGCGTGCGCAAGGCCCTGGCTTGAGAGAACGCGCTTGAACCGGCTGTGGATCTTGTGGCTGGCGCTGGCCTTGGCCGCCTGCAGCACGGCGCCCATCTCCGAGCCCGTCCAGACCCCGCCGCCGGCGCCGCGCGAGTTTCGCGCCGCCTGGGTTGCCACCGTGGCCAACATCGACTGGCCCAGCCAGAGCGGCCTGCCGGTGGCGCAGCAGCAGGCCGAGATCGTCGCCCTGCTCGATCGCGCGCAAGCGCTCAAGCTCAATGCCATCGTGCTTCAGGTGCGCCCCGGCGCCGACGCGCTCTACCCCAGCGCGATCGAGCCCTGGTCGGAATATCTGAGCGGCGTGCAAGGCCTGCCGCCCGAGCCCTTTTACGACCCGCTGGCGCTGTGGATCGCGCTGGCGCATGAGCGCGGCCTGCAACTGCACGCCTGGATCAACCCCTACCGCGCACGCCATGCCAGCGCCCGCTCGCCGCTCTCGGCCCTGCACATTGCCAACACCCATCCCGAGGCCGTCAAGGCCTATGGCGACACGCTGTGGATGGACCCGGCCGAACCCGCTGCGCGCCAGCAGACGCTGGACGTGGTGGCCGATCTGGTGCAACGCTACGACCTGGATGGCGTGCACCTGGACGACTACTTCTACCCCTACCCGGTGGCGGCCGCCCCGGCAGCCAGCGCTGCGCCCAGCGCAGCGCTGGAACTGGACTTCCCTGACCTGGCGGCTTGGACGCGCTATACCGAAGGCGGCGGCACGCTGACGCGCGCCGACTGGCGGCGCGCCCAGGTGAACCAACTGATTCAGGCACTGGGCCGCCAGGTGCATCAGATCAAGCCCTGGCTGCTGTTTGGCGTCAGCCCCTTCGGCCTCGGTCGCCCCGAGCGCCGCGCGCCCGGCATCACGGGATTCAGCCAGTACGACCGCCTTTATGCCGACGCCGAGACCTGGTTCGCAAGCGGCTGGGTGGACTATCTGGCGCCCCAGTTGTACTGGCCGATCGACCAAAAACCCCAGGCCTTTGCCACGCTGCTGGACTCCTGGGCCAAAGAAAACGCGCTCGCTCGGCACCTCTGGCCGGGGCTGTTCACGAGCCGCATCGACGCCAGCAGCAAATCCTGGCCGCCGCAGGAAATCCTCCATCAGATGACCCTGGTGCGTCAGCACCCAGGCAGCAGCGGACATCTGCATTTCAGCATGGTGGCGCTGGCGCAAAACCGCCAGGGAATCAGCGACCTGCTGCAGTCACAGGCCTACGCCGCGCCGGCGCTGATTCCCGCCAGCCCGTGGCTGGCCCAGGACGCACCGGCGGCGCCCACGCTGCAAATCCAGGCCGGCGCCAAGCGTCTGCAAATTCGCCCCGGCGCGGGCTCGGCAGTGCAGTGCTACGCGGTGTGGAAGCGCTTTGACAGCGGCTGGCGCTTTGACTCGCAGCCGGCCGCGCGGGACTCGGTGGAGCTGAGCGCCGACCCGCAGTGGGGGCCCGTGCGCGGCGTGGTCGTGAGCGCCATCGGCCGCACGGGCGGCGAGGGCCCACGCGTGGCGGCGCCCGCGTTGCCGTGACGCCGGGGGCTGCACAACCGCCAGCTATTGCGATCCCATGGCCGCCGCCTGCTTTTCGCGAACCGCAGCGCGCAGCACGGGATAGATTGGCGCATCCAGAAATGGTCCGACCGACCAGACTCTGATCGTGTCGTTCACGAGCAGCGCAAACGACGGCGCATGGCTCAGCAGTTGGCTCATGCCCTTGTCTTTTTCTAGCGTTTCGTAGATGGACTGCACGGAAGCGGGTAAATCATCTTTTTGCAACTTGCTGCGAAGGCTGTAGCGCCTGGATTTGACCAACTCAATGGCGGGATACTCAGGCATCTTGGTCAGCAGGCCATTCTCGATATGCTCACGCTCCCACTGAACGCAGGCTGCACAATCACTCGCGCCGATGTAGAGCAGGCGGATGACGGATTGGGCATCGGCTTTGGTTTTCGGGCGCGGATGATTTGCAATGGCATCGTAAACTTCTCGCCGCGCCACCTTGGTAAAAGTGATGTCGCCGAACTGCGCCGTTCCACTCAATCTTCCATCGCCCACCGCGAGCTTGGCATTGAGCAACGGGGCGCCACTGCCGGTCAGCGTGCCGGCACGCGGGTCGAATGACATCTGCAAACTTCCTGACCCGCGGAAAACGCTTCGGGACCAGGCGGAAATCGGGAATATGCCATCGACTGGAATGCCAACTTCCGTCAGTATCAGCCAACGGATTTGCGTGTCGCCCGCCCCGTCCTGCACAAGCGACAGGTAGTCACCGAGCAGGCGCCGCGCCTTGCCTTCATCCGTCTTGTAGAACGGCGGCTCCCAGTCTGTCGCCGCTTCGGCCTGCGCTTCAATTTCGGCCAACTTGCTGCCCATCGATGCGCCCACAGTGATCTGCGGGTTGGAGTGTTCAAACGCCTCACCCCCATCTTCGTATTGCCGGATCTTCTGGCTCGCGATGCGAAAGGCGGCGGCAAACTTTGGCGTCGTTGCCAGTGCATTCATCAGTGCCTCGGTGAACCAGGTGTGAGCGTATTTGGATGAGCAGCCAAAGGAGGTGCGGTCAGCCGCTGCGGCGGCCATCACCAGCGTATGCTCATCCGCCAGTTCGTTGACCAGAGCGCCAGCGTGGCAGGCGGAAAGCACCACCACACGGTACTTGGCGCCCGTCGCCTCGAGCAACTGGCGAACATCGACGGCGCTGAACATGAAACGCGATTCGCCAGGCACCGTCACCTCCATTCCCGCTGGTGCGCCGTGCGAAGTCAGAAAGAGAAGCAGCACATCTTTGTTCGAATTCATCTTCTTCGCCAGGCCCTTGGCCGCCATGCGCAGATGGGAGCGCGTCGGGTAGGCGAACTGGCTTTTCGATGGTTCATCGGCGACCAGTGCCACCGAACGACCCGAGGTATGCCACAGGCGGTCCAACAGGTCGCGCATCGAAACGACGTCGTTTCTGAAGACATCTTGCTGGCTGCTCAGCGCGGCAGAGAGCACGTACAGATTGGCCGTTTCACCGCGACTCGGCTCAATCGACTCCAACTGACGCGTCAGCAGTGCATCGTGGTCCAGGCCCATGCTTTGCGCCATGGCTTGGCTGAAAAATAAGCACAGGCAGGCCGCAAGCAAGCTGCGCAGGCGGGCCCATGAATAGCTGAAATTACTCTGCAAAGTCATGTCATACCTCCATCCCATCGCGCCGCAACGCTTATTCGATCACCTTTCCTGCCGGTGCGTCGCTCACCAGGGCGCGCAGGTGATCCGGCAGGGGCTGCGCTTTTTGCAGGGCGTAGTCCACCCAGATGGTGGTGGCGCCCCCGGCGGCGCAGATCACACCGGGCTGGTCGCTGCGCTGCATCGTGACCCAGGTCTCGAAGGTGGTGCGGGCCGGGTCGCTGCAATACATCTTCAGCAGCACGTCGCCGGGGTATTCAAGCGCGCGGTAGAAGTTGCAGAACGCATTCACAATCAAGATCCCCTGCGCCTGGTTGTGCGGCAGGCTGCCCAGCGAGCCCATCCAGTCGATGCGGCAGGTCTCCATATAGCGAAAGTAGCTGGCGTTGTTGACGTGCCCCATGGCATCCATGTCGCCCCACCGGATGGGCAGGGTCATTTCATAGACCAGCTTCTTGCGCTCGGGGATTTCAAATTTCATGCTGCATCTCGCTCGCTTGCCTCGCCATCGCGCCGGTGGCCGAACTGGTGTTGGTAACGTCATGGTAACTCTGCGCCGGTGGTAGGATCGATTTCGTCGTTCAATTCACGACCGACTTTCACATCAACAGGAGCTTCAATGGCATCGGGAAAAATTCTTGTGGCACAAGGCGGCGGACCCACCGCAGTGATCAACCAGTCGATGGTGGGCGTGGCGTTGGAAGCCCGGCGCCATCGCGGCATCGAGCACGTGTACGGTGCGCGCCATGGCGTGCGCGGCATCATCAACGAAGACTTCGTGCACTTGACGCAGGAGACCAGCCACAACCTGGAGATGGTGGCCAGCACGCCCTCGTCGGCGCTGGGCTCGACGCGCGACAAACCCGATATCAAGTACTGCCAGGAGATCTTCAAGGTGCTGCAGGCGCACGAGATCGGTCACTTCTTCTATATCGGCGGCAACGACTCCTCCGACACCGTGCGCATCGTCAGCGCCGAGGCGCACAAGGCGGGCTATCCGCTGCGCTGCATCCACATCCCCAAGACCATCGACAACGACCTCGTCGGCAACGACCACACGCCAGGCTTTCCCTCGGCTGCGCGCTTTGTGGCCCAGGCCTTTGCCGGCGCCAACCTGGACAACGCCGCCCTGCCCGGCGTGTACGTGGGCGTCGTGATGGGCCGCCACGCCGGCTTCCTGACCGCCGCTTCGGCGCTGGGCAAGAAGTTTGCCGACGACGGCCCGCACCTGATCTACATGCCCGAGCGCACCTTCGTGCTGGAGAAATTCCTGGCCGACGTGAAAGCCACCTACGAGCGCCTGGGGCGCTGCGTCATCGCCGTCTCCGAAGGCATCCACGACGCCTCGGGCGCGCCCATCGCCACTCTGTTGGCCAAGCAGGTGGAGCACGACGACCACGGCAACGTGCAACTCTCGGGCAACGGCGCGCTGGCCGACCTGCTGTGCGAAGAGATCAAGAGCAAGCTGGGCATCAAGCGCGTGCGCGGCGACACCTTTGGCTACCTGCAACGCTCCTTCATCGGCTGCGTCTCCGACGTGGACCAACGCGAAGCGCGCGAGGTCGGCGAGAAGGCCGTGCAGTTCGCCATGTGGGGCCAACAGAGCGGCTCGGTGGCGATCAAGCGCACGGGCTTTTATTCGGTGGACTACGAGCTGCTGCCGCTGGAAGCCGTGGCCGGCAAGACGCGCACCATGGAAGACGAGTTCATCACCGCCAGCGGCACCGACGTGACCGACGCCTTTCGCATGTACCTGCGCCCGCTGCTGGGCTCGGGCATGCCCGATGCGTTCCGCCTGCGCACCAACCCGGTGGCCAAGGTGCTGCGCCCCTGAGCTGGGGCCCGCCCGGCGCGCGACTTGCGTTGCGAAAACGCAGGGGCTGGCTAAACGCCCCTGCGGGCATCAGCTCCGGCGAAAGTGCATGATTCGCCGCGAAGGCTCAGCACAGAGTTTTATGTCATTGACCGTTGGCGCTGCCCGGCTCGCAGCATGCGCCGCGAAGCGGCAACCTGCGCCCGCAACTGCTGTGCCGCTGCTGCGGCGCGGCGATGGTCATCGTGCGCCGACGAATCCTGCCGCGCTTGGCCGAACCACCGCGTGCACCACGTGAGGAAAACCTGAGCAGATAAGCCGCGCCACTACGGCTGCGCACCAGCGCCCCACGGGTGCTGTGGGTGGACTCGCTCCAATGCGGTGAAACGCCAACAGAGTGAACCAAAAATTGTGCCTCTGCGCACCGGGTGGTCTCAATTGACGGCCTGAATCACCGAACCGTTCGGACTCTGATCAGCGCAAAGTCCGACGCATCCGGAAAAACAAAAAAGCTATTTGCAGTGCCGTCGAACCGGGCTCGTCCAACAACCGGTTCAGATCGCGGCTGCGCTTCGCTGGCGCAATCTAACCTTATTCGTTATGCCCCAGGCTCACGACGCGTTGCCTTTCGGCTCGAAGGGACCGCGCAGGCCTATGCAGTTGCCCCATGGATCTCTGACCTGGCACATCCCTTGCCCTGCTTCTATTTGCATGGGGCCACGATACAGCGTTGCGCCGAGGTTTGATAAATGAAGCAGAGCCTCACTGAGGTTGGGCACGCGCCAGTAAACGACTGACCCCGCTGCACCCGAGGACACCTTTTCGTCCGATGGCACGACCTCAAGTTGCACGCTGCCGACCTGGAGGAACTCGAAGTCGGTGCCAGGCGCAACCGACCGGACAGCGGATGGGAATGCGCTTTGGTACCAGGCGAGCCCCTTCTCCACGCTGCCAACGTGAACCATCACCGCTGCAACTTGGCTATGGGGCATAACGTAATTTAGGCGTTGCCTTGCGGCGCATGCAGTTCATGCTCATTTAGGAAGAGCCTCAAAGTTGGGTTGACGGAGAGAACACTGAGCAACCAAGTGTGCAGCTGAGGAAGCGCGATTCCGTTCACTTGCAGTAGAGGCTTGATTGTGCCAGCTATTGTGTTGCCTGTTTCTTCATACTGGTTGTCCAATCGCCTGCTGCTGCTGAGTTGCCCCTCTGTGAAGCTCAGAAGTAGGGCTGTATTGGCCTTTCGGACTGTGACCGCTAACTCGCTGCATAGCGTGTTGACAAGAGACATTCCGATTCCTTGCAGTTGCACCGCAGCTGCAAGACCTGATTCGAATGGGTAGTCGAGGTGCGTGTAGATGAACTTGAGGTACGGCGAGTCGGCGACGGATCGATCAATCGTAAGCGATCTATAAACCCCGTCCTTCCCCTGAGCGCCTGAGCGGGATACACCTACGGCTTTCAAAAGGAGAGCGCGATGGGTGAGAAGAAATCGAAGTGGCTGGAGCATTTGAAGGCGGCTGAAAGCTCGGGCCTGAAACTGAGCGCGTACGCGGCGCAGCACCAGATCGACGTGCGCCGGCTGTACGAAGCCAAGCGCAAACGCCCGCAACAGACTGCTTCAAGCTGGGCCGTCGTTCACGTCAAGCCGGACCCGCCGGTGCAGGTTCCACCCAAAGCACGGGAGTTGATTGCGCCAAC
>CAIMSP010000138.1 GCA_903844215.1 uncultured beta proteobacterium
ACCCGGCTGCCAACGCACATGAACAGCCGGATCGACGAGTTGCTGCCGCATCGCTGGCAACCTATGGGTTGACAGCGTCGCGAATGACCCAAGCACTCGCTGCGGTCAACTCGTCAAGGTGGGGCGGCTAGCCGCTTACCCTGGACCACCCAGGATTCGATGAGAACACGATGGCCTGCGCAGAACGTTGGGCGGCGAGCATCGGCGGCCCAGCCTATGCCATCGACGACCAGACAGGGATTCAAGTGGTCGACGGCTATGCTGAAGTCATCTCCGAAGGACACTGGCGGTACTTCGATCCTCAAGTCGCCCCATGACGCGGTTGGAGCCAGCGAACCATTGCTAATGCCTGCCTCAACAACTTCGGAAGAGTTCGCACTCCGTGAGAAGGCCGTGAAGTCTTCCGTTTCCCCGGTGCGGGGGTTAGCAGCCCGCCGAGTCGGGCCGAAGAGAGGTCCAGACTCGGCGCCAGAAAGCTGTCCTTCAGGGGCGCGCTGCAGCCTGACTTTCGGGCGGTAGTCGATCGGCCGCTTGTGGCCGACCGCTGGCAACCATGAGGGGCGGGTATCGGGCCAGCCAACTTGGATGTCAGCTGTCCGGCGGCGAGATCGCGCGCCCGACTGTCGCTGGACGACCCATACCCGCCCCTCAGGCTTCTCCAAAGCTGTCCGATGCCCAGCAGTGGCTTCTCAAGCTTCGCTTCCACGAAGCGGCCGTTCGTGACCTTACACACCCGGCCTATTCTGTTGAAAAACTCGGTTTAGCAGCGAGGGCGGCCAAGGCCTATTTGCAAGTCGTGGGGCGCGCCTGCCGCACCGATAGCCTTCAGCGCCACGCAAAGGCTCGCTGGCGAGATTTCCATTGCAGTTGGTCCCGCGGAACACCGGAAGAAGCCTCGACGGCTTGTAGGTCCAAATCGAGAGCGTGGTGACTCCAAATCCGAGTTTTTCAACAGAATAGGCCAGAAGCACGCGTTCGGATCAGAAGGATGAAGGTCTTCAGTCCTGTACAAAGCGGGCGTTGGCCCACCCGCGGCAATAGCTCCATTCCTGGCCACGCTGTGGCTCCTACGTGCTTGGAGAAATCTGCATCGCTGTCTTCGAGACAAGCGGCTCGAATCGACCTCCGCGCAAATCACTATGCCAGGCGATGCGCATAGGCAAGCACGGCGTCAAGCAGGCGGCGCAGGTGCGGTTGAATGCGTTCAGCGTGTTCGGGCACGAACTCAAAATCTCCTGACTCCTGCATGTAGCTGCACAGGGCCAACTCGAGTTGCACCGCATGAGTGCCGTCGGCAGGTCGGCCATAGTGGCGCGTGATGTAGCCGCCCTTGAAGCGCCCGTTGAGCACCGCGCTGTGCCCCGGGATCGATTGAGCAATGCCCAACAAGGTGGTGGCCAGCGCGGGATCGCAGCTTGCGCCCTCGGCTGTGCCGAGGTTGAAGTCTGGCAACTTTCCCTCAAAGAAGCGCGGCAGGACCGACCTGATGGAGTGCGCGTCCCACAGCATGGCGATGCCATGCTGCTGTCGCAGGCGTGCCAGCTCGATGCGCAATTGGTCGTGATACGGCTGCCAGAAGGTGCTGACGCGCGCGCTCATTTCTGCAGCGTCTGGCACCATGCCCTCGCGGTACAGCGGCGTGTCGTTGAAGGTGTCCAGCGGGCAAAGACCCGTCACGCTTTGCCCCGGGTACAGGCTGGTGTTGTCGCTCGGGCGGTTGAGGTCCACGACGTAGCGTGAGTGCGTGGCCATCAGAATGGACGCGCCCATGTCCTTGGCGAACGCGTACAGGCGGTCCATGTGCCAATCGGTATCCGGGACGCGGCGCGCTTCGTCGGTCAGGCGCGACGCCAGCGCCGGCGGCAGGTACGTGCCCATGTGCGGCATGGAGACCAACAGCGGTTCGGTGCCAGCGTGGAAGACGAAGGGAGGCGGTGCCTGAAGGGTGGTGGTCATGGTGTGGTGGAAAGCAAGGCGCGCCGCGCCGCGATGAACGCGCCCGTGGTTTGCTCGGCCAGCGGATGGACCCCCTCGCGCACCCGCAGCTGCCCACCCACCCAGACGTTATGGATGGCTGAACGGCGATGGCTCGCAAACACGTGGGCCGACAACATGGCCTGCGGCGTGGGCAACTGGCGCAGCAGGGCGTGTTGGGCATCGAGCACGATGCAGTCCGCCTGCTGGCCGACCGCCAGACCGGCGACAGCCCTGCCGCTGGCCTGGGCACCGCCGAACACGGCATCCAGCGTCATGGCGGTCGCGACGTCGCGCTCGCTGTCGCGCGCTAGCACATTGCGTTGACGGGTGGACAGCCGCTGGCTGTATTCCAGCAGCATCAGTTCCTCCGCCGCATTGACGCATGCGTGGCTGTCGGACCCGATGCCCCAATGCCCGCCCTGACTGCGCCATTCCGTCATGTCGAAGATGCCGTCCCCCAGGTTGGCCTCGGTGCTCGGGCAGATGCCCGCCACGGCACCGCTGCGCGCCGCGCCCTGGTACTCGATCGCCGTCATGTGCGTGGCATGCACCAGGCACCAGCGCTTGTCGACGGGCGCATGGTCGAGCAACCATTGCACCGGCCGCTGTCCGCTCCAGGCCAGGCAGGCGTCTACCTCGCCGGTCTGTTCGGCGATGTGGATGTGGATGGGGGCCGTGGGATCGATGGCGTGCAGGCCGCGCAATGCTTGAGTCAAGGCATCGGGAGGCACGGCGCGCAACGAGTGCGGCGCCAGGCCCAGCCGGGCGCCGTGGCGTTCGCACAGGGGTTTCAGCCGCTCCAGCAAGTGCAGCATGTCGTCGGTGCTTCGAATGAAGCGTCGATGCCCTTCGGTCGGGGCCAAGCCACCGAAGCCACTAGTCTGGTACAGCACGGGCAGCAGCGTCAGACCGATGCCGGCCCGCGATGCCGCCTCGACGAGACAGCTCGACAGGGTCGCATCGTCGGCATAGTGCCAGCCATCGCGCTCATGGTGCACGTAGTGGAATTCGCACACCGACGTGTAGCCCGCCTCGAGCATCTCGACGTACAGCGCGGTGGCGATGTCGCGCAGCTGATCCGGCGTGACCGCGCCGGCGAATCGGTACATCAGCGTGCGCCAGCTCCAGAAGCTGTCGTGCTCCGCGCCCGGGTTCTGGCCGCGGTATTCCGTCAGCCCGGCAAACGCGCGCTGAAACGCGTGCGAGTGCAAGTTGGGCATGCCCGGCAGCAGCGGGCCAGCAGCGACCGTCGTGCCGGCCGGCGCGGGACTGTCGGGCCGCACGATGCTCAGGCAGCCCTGGTCGTCCCACTCCAGCAGCACGTCGCGGGCCCATCCACCGGGCAGCAGGGCATGTTCTGCGAACAATGAACGAGTGCGGTTCATTGGCTGGCCCCTGATGGCGTGATCAGCCGACCCTGGCGCACGATGGAGCAAGCCGGTCGCTGGCCGAGCCAGTAGACGAGCTCGGCGGCATCGCGAAGCGCCCAGAGCACGAAGTTGGCGGGGCGGCCCACCGCAAGAGCGCCGTGCGTCTTCTGCAGACCGAGCGCACGGGCCGCGTGGTGGGTCACGCCGGCAAGCGCCTCGGGCACGGTCAGGCGAAACAGTGTGCTCGCCATGTTGAGCATCAGCAGCAGGCTGAGTGCGGGTGAGGTGCCCGGGTTGTGGTCGGTCGCCACGGCCATGGGCACGCCGGCGTCGCGCAGTGCCTGGATGGGCGGCAACTGGGTATCGCGCAAGAAGTAGAACGCGCCAGGCAACAGCACGGCAACGGTACCGCTCGCCTTCATCGCCGCGATGCCCTCGGCGCTCAGGTGTTCGACATGGTCGCAAGACAGCGCGCCATACGACGCCGCCAGCTTGGAGCCGCCCATCTCCGACAGTTGCTCGGCATGCAACTTGACCGGCAGGTTCAGCCCTTGGGCGGCCTTGAAGACCGCCTCGGTCTCGGTCAGAGAAAAGCCGATGCGCTCGCAGAAGACATCGACGGCATCAACCAGCCTTTCGGCCGCGAGCGCGGGCAGCATCTGCTGACAGACCAGCGCGATGTAGTCGCCGCTGCGACCGGCGTATTCGGGCGGCAGCGCGTGTGCGCCCAGAAACGTGGTGCGCACGTCCACGCCCAACTCGCGGCCGAGACGCCGCGCCACGCGCAACTGCTTGCGCTCGTACTCCAGCGCCAGTCCGTAGCCCGACTTGATCTCGACCGCGCACACGCCCTCGTCCAGCAGGGCCTGCAAGCGCGGCCGGGCCAGCGCGTAGAGCTCGTCTTCGCTGGCGGCACGCGTGGCGCGGACGCTGGAGACGATGCCGCCGCCGGCCTTGGCGATGTCTTCGTAGCCGGCGCCCGCCAGCCGCATCGCGAACTCGCTGGCGCGTTGGCCGCCGTAGACGAGGTGGGTGTGGCAATCCACCAGGCCCGGCGTCACCAGAGCATCGCGGCCGTCGTGCTGCGGGGTGCCCGCAGGTGACGGTGGCATCGCGCGGCGCTCACCGACATAGGTGATCTGGCCCTGGTCGACAACGATGGCAGCGTCGTCCAGTGCGGGCGCGTCGGACGCGCTTGCACCCGGTGCCAGGCGCAGATTCGTCCAGACGCCATCGGCGCTCGGTGCAGCTTGTATGGATGTCATGGGCTTGCAGGTTCGATCGACACAGCCAGTATCGCGGCGTCGGCGTCCTGGGGGCTGAGCTGCCAGGCGAGGCCGGATTCGCGCCACCACAAGCCCTCGTCGCTAGCCAGCCGCACCGGCGCTACACCCTGCAGTTCCCAGCCGCCGTGCACGACCATGAATAGACCCTCGCGGCTGCGGGGCAGCGTCGTCGCCTCGCGCAATACCTGGACGCGAGCCGTGCGGACCTGGCGCCGAGTCATGACGTTGAAGTCGTGGCAATCCCTGCCCAGCAGATCGGCCCGAAGGGGGGTATCACCCGGGAACGCGAAGGGCTGCAGCGGCGTGTCCAGGCGGTGATCAATGGCCCCGTCGTGCGACCGGAGGCGAACCCCGGGACCCTCCAGCAGCGTGATGACGCGGTCGATGCCGGCAAACACCGAAAACGGACCGCTGCTGGCAATGTGCGCGATGCTCACGCGCCAGTCGAACTGATCCGGGCTGCTGCCCTGGGGCAGACAGAGCACCTCCTGAGTGACGCCGCCGCCGTTCTTCCACGGCTGGGCCGGCAGCGTCGATCGGTGGAAGCGAACCAAGGGCATGGCCGTTGCGCCGCAGACGCTATCAGCGCAGCATGGGCAGCTTCAAGCCCTGCTTCTTGGCAGTTGCTGCGGCCAACTCGTAGCCGGCGTCGGCGTGGCGCATCACGCCAGAGCCGCAGTCGTTGACCAGCACGCGCGCCAGCCGCCGTGCGGCCGCGTCCGTGCCGTCGGCCACGATCACCATGCCCGAGTGCTGCGAGTAGCCCATACCGACACCACCGCCATGGTGCAAGGACACCCAGCTGGCACCGCCCGATGCGTTCAGCAAGGCATTGAGCAACGGCCAATCGGAGACCGCGTCGGTGCCGTCGAGCATCGACTCTGTCTCGCGATTCGGGCTCGCCACCGATCCGGTATCGAGGTGATCACGGCCGATCACGATCGGTGCCTTCAGTTCACCGCTGCGCACCATTTCATTGAACGCCAACCCAGCCTTGTCACGCTCGCCCAAACCCAACCAGCAGATGCGCGCCGGCAGGCCCTGGAAGGCAATGCGTTCGCGCGCCATGTTCAGCCAACGGTGTACGTGCTTGTTCTCGGGGAACAGCTCCTTGATCTTGGCGTCGGTCTTGTAGATGTCTTCAGGATCTCCGGACAGCGCGGCCCAGCGGAACGGCCCCTTGCCTTCACAAAACAGCGGCCGGATATAGGCCGGCACGAAGCCAGGGAAGTCGAAAGCGTTCTTCACACCCATGTCGAAGGCGACCTGGCGGATGTTGTTGCCATAGTCGACAGTGGCAATGCCCATGGATTGGAAGTCGAGCATCGCCTGTACGTGCACGGCGCAGGACCTGGCCGCGTCGTCAGTCAACTTGGCATGCTGCGCGGGGTCGCGCTGAGCGGCCTTCCACTGCGCCACGCTCCAACGGGACGGCAGGTAGCCGTTGATCAGGTCGTGCGCCGAGGTCTGGTCGGTCACCAGGTCGGGCTTGATACCACCGGCCTTGGCGCGCTTGACGAGCTCCGGAAAGATGTCGGCTGCATTGCCCAGCAATCCGATCGACACCGCCTTCTTCTCGGCGGTGTACTTCTTGATGCGCGCCAGCGCGTCGTCGATGTCGGTGGCCTGCTCGTCCAGGTAGCGCGAGCGCAGGCGGAAGTCGATGCTGCTTTGCTGGCACTCGATGTTCAAAGACACCGCACCGGCGAAGGTGGCCGCCAGCGGCTGCGCGCCGCCCATGCCGCCCAGGCCGGCGGTGAGGATCCAGCGCCCGACCATGTCACCACCGAAGTGCTGGCGGCCGGCCTCGGCGAAGGTCTCGTAGGTGCCCTGCACGATGCCCTGGCTGCCGATGTAGATCCAGCTGCCGGCCGTCATTTGGCCGTACATGAACAAGCCCTTGCGGTCGAGTTCGTTGAAGTGTTCCCAGTTGGCCCATTTGGGCACCAGGTTGGAGTTGGCAATCAGCACGCGTGGCGCATCGGCGTGTGTCTTGAAGACGCCCACGGGCTTGCCCGATTGCACCAGCAGCGATTCGTCGTCGTTCAGTTCGCGCAGTGAAGCCAGGATCTGGTCGTAGCAGGCCCAGTCGCGCGCGGCGCGGCCGATGCCGCCATAGACGACGAGGTGCTTGGGGTTTTCGGCCACTTCGGGGTCGAGGTTGTTCTGAAGCATCCGGTAGGCGGCTTCCGTGACCCAGCTCTTGCAGCTGAGCTTCGTGCCGCGCGGTGCGCGGATTTCGCGAGACGCGTCGTAGCGGGGATCGTTCTTCAGGGACATGGCATCGGACATGTTCATCTCCTACAGGTCGGAATGGGTTGGTGCGGATCAGGCGCGGGTCAGGTTCAGGTCTAGTGCAGGCCGAGGAAAGCTGCGGCCAGCGTGGGGTCGTTGCGGGCGTCGGCTGCGGCGCCCTTCCAGACGGTCTGGCCGGACTCGAGCACGCACACGTCGTCGGCGACCGACAGCACGCGCTCGGTGTTCTGCTCGACCAGAAGCACGGTCATGCCCTCGGCACGCAACTTGAGCAGCGCCTGGTAGCACAGGTCGATGACCTTGGGCATCAGCCCCAGCGACAACTCGTCGATCATGATGAAGCGCGGCCGCGCCATCAGCGCGCGGCCGATCGCCAGCATCTGCTGCTCGCCGCCCGAGAGGTTGCCGGCCAGCGAGGTGAGCCGCTCGCCGAGCCGTGGAAACAGCGACAGCACGCGGTCGCGGTCCTGCTTGAAGACGGTGACCGGATGGATCACACCGCCCACACGCAGGTTGTCTTCCACCGACAGATCCTTGAACAGGCGCCGGCCCTCGGGCGAGATCGCAATGCCACGGCGCACGCGCTCGGTGGCGGGCAGCTCGCTGATGTCCTGGCCGTCGAACAGCACCTGCCCGGCCTGGCGCGCGACGTGGCCGGCCACGCACATCAAAGTGGACGACTTGCCCGCGCCATTGGGCCCGAGCAGGCCTGTGATGGTGCCGGGCCGCAGCGTCAGCGACAGTTCGTGCACGGCCTGGAAGGCACCGTAGCCGCAAGAGAACGACTTCAGCTCAAGCATGTTGTGCTCCATCGGCGGCGGCGGTGGCCAGGGTGTCGCCGCCCAGGTAGGCGGCACGCACCACGGGGTCATTCATCACGGCGCGCGGTTCGCCGTCGGCAATCTTGCGGCCGTTATCCAGCACCACGAGGCGCTGGCAGATGCGCATCACCTCACCCAGGTTGTGCTCGATCAGCACGATGGTGACTCCCTGGCGATTGATCTCGGCGATGGTGTCGGCCAGCGCGCGCGCTTCCTTCGAGTTCAGACCGGCCAGGGGCTCGTCCAGCAGAAACAACCGCGGTTTGAGCGCCAATGCGCGCGCCATCTCCAGCCGCTTGAGCACACCCAGCGGCTGGATACCGGGGCGCTGGTCAGCGTGCTGGGCAATGCCCACGCGCTCGAGCATCTTGCGCGCCGTCGCCAGTTCTTCGTCGCGCGCCACGTGCAGCAGCGACTTCAGGGGCGACGCGGTCTTGGTGCTGCCCGCGGCCAGCGCCACGTTGTCGATCACGGAGATCTCGCGGAAGGGCTTGACCAATTGCTGCGACAGCGACAGCCCACGCAGGATGCGGCGGTCGATCGGCAATCCTTCGATGCGCTGGCCGTCGAGTTCAACCTGGCCCTCGGTGGCGCGCACCACGCCGGTGATCGAGCGCAACATGGTTGTCTTGCCGGCGCCGTTGGGGCCGATCAGGCCCAGCAGCTCACCTTGATGCACGTCGAAGGACACGGTATCGATCGCCGTCAAACCGCCGAAACGCACCGTGACGCCTGACACCCGCAGCAGTGGGGTGGCGCTTGCAGTCGTCGCATTCATGACTGGCCTCCCTTCTTGCCGTTGCCGGCCGGGCTGAAGAAGCGGGTCACCAGTGCGGCCATGCCCCCAGGCGAGAAGCGCATCATCAGGAACAGCAAGCCGCCGTAGACCAGCAGCTTGTAGTCGCCGATGACCTGGAACCAGGCCGGCAAGGCGGACAGCACCGCCGCGGCCACGATGACGCCTGTGACCGAACCTATGCCCCCCACCACCACCATCGACAGCACGGTGATGGACTCGACGAAGCCGAAGCTGTCAGGCCCGATGAAACGCAGGTTGTAGGCGTACATGCTGCCGGCCAGGCCGGCCAGTGCGGTGCCGATGGCGAACGCCACCAGCTTGTAGCGCGAGGCATCGATGCCCAGCACGCGCATCGTGTCCTCGTCTTCGGCAATGCCGTTGAAGACGCGGCCCATCCAGGCCTTGCGGATGTACTGACTGAAGGCGGCCACCAAGGCGCACAGCACCAGCGTGAAGATCATGAAGCCGGTCTTGGACATGCCCGTGTCGGGGATGCCCGAGATGCCCAGTTCGCCACCCAGCCAGTTCTGCTGACGCACGATGCCGACGAACAGAAAGCCCACGCCCATGGTGGTGATGGCCAGGAAGTCGGCTCGCACCCGCAGCGATGCCAAGCCGACGAGGGCGCCGATGGCGCCAGCCAGCAACATGGCCAGGGGAATCGTGGCCAGGAAGGGCAGGCCAGCCTTGCCCAGCATGGCGGCCGCATAGGCGCCGATGCCCAGGAATGCGGCGTGGCCCAGGCTGATCTGGCCGCAAAAGCCCGTGATCAGGTTCAGCGACAGGGCGAACAGCACGCTCACGCCCATCGTCGTCAAGAGTGAAATCTCGTAGTCCATGGCGTGATCCTCAGCGCTTGGAAAACAGGCCCTGGGGCCGGACCATCAGGACCAGGATCAGGAAGGCGAACGCGATCGCGTTGCGGTCTAGAAACTGGCCGAGATAGATGGTTCCGAAGGACTCAACGACACCGAGCACCAGCGCGGCAGCCAAGGTGCCGCGCACCGAGCCCAGCCCGCCCAGCACGATGATGGCCAGCGCCTTGTAGGACGGCACGCTGCCCATCGTCGGCTCGACCAGGTTGTTCAGCAACGCCACCCACACGCCGGCAAAACCGGCGAGCGCTGAGCCGACGAAGAAGTTGATATCGCGCACCTTCAGCAGCGTGATGCCGAAGGATTCGGCCATCTGCGGGTCTGACACCGTGGCCTGGCAGGCCACGCCGATGCGCGTGCGTGTCTGCAGCCAGCCCAGCACGCCAATGATCAGCACCGCGCTGACCATCATCAGCAGTTCGGCCACCTTGAACTGCAGGCCACCGAACACCGGAATCTGGCCTTGCAGCGGTGGCGCCGTGAAGGACATGCCCTGCGCGCCGAAGACGATGCGAAAGATCTCCTCGGCCGCGATGTACAGGCCGATGGACGCGATCAGCGCCACAAACGGTGGCTGCCCCAGCAAGGGCTGGTAGGCCAGCCTGAACATCGCCACGCCGGCAACCCCGGCCACCACCATAGCCACTGCAAAGCCGAGTGTCAGGCTGCCACTGGCGTTGCACACCATCACACCGATGTAGGCACCCAGCGTGAAGAGCGCGGCGTGGGCCACATGCAAGATGCGCAGCAGCCCGTAGACCAGGGTCAGCCCAAGCGCAATGAGCGCATAGATGGCGCCTTGCACCAGGCCTTGGGCAGCAAGTTCAACGTACAGCATCGGGTGGTTCCTTCGAGTGCTTTGCAACTGAACACCAGAGCGGCCGGCCTGTGGGCCGCCCGCTGGCTCAGGCAGTGGCTGCGCCTTCAAGCAGAGCGGCGCGAGCGCCGCTGAGGGCTACTTCGTTGGCGGGGCCAGCAGCACCGGGTCGGAGATCACGGAATGGCTGCGGAAGGCCTTGTCCTTGACGATCTGGACCTGGATGTCCTTGGCCACTTCGTTAAGGTTGTTGAAGGTGAGCTTGCCGATGGGGGTGTTGAAGGTGGCACCAGCCATCGCCGCGCGCAGCGCGTCACCACCCTTGCCGCCGGTCTTCTTCAGCCCTTCGATCATCACGCTGGTGGCGGTGAAGCTGGCGGCAGCCACCATGTCGGCACCGGCGTTGTTCGCCTTGCGATAGTCGGCAAGGAAGGCCTTGGTGACGGGCGAGTCCGAGTCGCGATTGAGCGATGTTGTCACCAGCGTGCCTTCGGACGCAGCCCCGGCGATCTCGATGAACTTGTCGGAGTCGTAGCCTTCCTGGCCGATGATGGGCGCCGTGATGCCCGCCGCCCTGAGCTGGCTGACCAGCGGGCCGGCGTTGAAGAAGTAGCCCGAGGCGTAGATGATGTCCGGGTTGTCGGCCTTGACCTTGGAGACGACCGCACCGAACTGACGGTCTGCCATGCCGTACTCGTATTCGCCGGTGATCTGCAGCCCGAACTTCGGCGCCGCTTCCTTGAAGCCTGCGGCCAGGGCCTGGCCGAAGTCGTTCTTCACCGTGATGATCGTGACCTTCTTCTTGCCCAGGTTGCTGGCCAGCTTGGCGCCGCCACGGCCCTGCACCTCGCCCATGGCGGAGACGCGAAAGACGTAGTCCCCGGTGCGCGTGATGTCGGGATGGATGGCATAGGCCACGACGTAGGGCACCTTGCCGGCCTGGAAGATGCCGGCCGCGGCGCGCGTGGAGCCGGAATACGAACCCGACACGGCGCCAACCACCTTGTCCTTCTCGACCAGTTTGGTGGCGACGGGCACAGCCTCCTTGGGCGATGCCTGATCGTCGTACACCACCAGTTCGATCTTCTCGCCGCCAACGCCACCTGCCGCGTTGGCTTGCGCAACCGCGAGCTTGGCGCCGTTCAGCGAGGACTGGCCGTCGGCGGCGGCGAAGCCGGTGAGCGGGACGTTGAAGCCGATCTTGATGTCCGCGAGTGCAGGACCGGCGGCGAGAAGGCCTGCGGCGCCGGCAATGGCTATCGAAATGAGCGACTTCCGGGGGCTGGGTGCATTCATCAAGAGTCTCCTGAGGGGGGGGTGAAACAGAATAGACAACTACAGAACTATTACTTCAATCGGTATAGACAACTATACATATCCTGCGCCACCGGTACAATGGATCCAACGCCATGTTTCCGTAGGGACTTACCCGCAAATGCGTCAGATCACAGCACACATGCATCCCGTCATAGAGGGCGATGAGCGCCCGGCGTTCAAGCGCATCAAGGCGCATGTGCTGAGCCAGATCCAGGCTGGCGTCTGGAAGGAGGGGGACGCGATCCCCTCCGAGCAGGCGCTGGCGAGCGAGTTCGGCGTGGCGCGCATGACCGCCAACCGGGCGCTGCGCGAACTCAGCGACGACCGCATCCTTGTGCGGGTGCAGGGGTCTGGCACCTTCGTGGCCCAGCAAAAATTCCAGTCCACGCTGGTCGAGATACACAGCATCGCGGAGGAAGTGCAAGCCCGTGGCCACGCGCATCGCAGCGAGTTGCAGCGCCTGGAACGCGTCAAGGCCAGCGACAGCCTAGCCGCCGAGTTCGAACTTGGCGCCGGCAAAGCTGTCTTCCATTCCCTGGTTGTCCACTACGAAAACGAATTGCCCATCCAAGTCGAAGACCGTTTCGTCAACCCCGCGCTGGCGTCGGAGTACATGCAACTCGACTTCAGCAAAACGACGGCCAACGAGTACCTGATGCGCGTGGCGCCGTTGTCCGGCGTGCGCTACTGCATCGAGGCGCGGATGCCGACGCCCGAGATCGCGACCATGCTGCACATCGACGGAGGCCAGCCTTGTCTCGTGCTGCGTCGAAAGACGCTCTCGCGCGGGCAGGTGGCGTCAGTGGCGATGCTGTGGCATCCAGCCAATCGCTATCAGTTCACAGGCGGGTTCTGAGCCGGAAGGTGGCGATCTTGTCGTTCGTTCAAAGGTACTGAGTTGGCCGCGCGGCACCCCAAACCTTGACGCAGAGGCATCGCGAGTGGCGATGCCGGGTGTTACTGCCGGCGTTCGTTCGGCCATGGCTGCGATCGACCTTGAACCCACAAGGTTCTTGCCTGACAGCGACGTACGCTCAATGTCTGGTGCCGGCTAGATTGCCGACGCCCGGGTCGCCTGGGCCGAATGCCTGCTCAGGGTCGGGTTGCGACGGCTGACCCTTCGGATTCATCGCCGGAAAGCCGGCGTTGAAGCTTCGATACCCGTAAGCCGCCGCTCGCGGATGCGTCATTTCGCTCGAATGAGCCCGTTCTCCAAAGCAGTCGATCAAGGTCTTGCGACACTGATCGACCGTAAGCGGCTAGCCGTCCCACCTTGAACAGCCGCTGTATAGCGGCCAGCATGGTGTCCACCTATGTCTGAGGTGGACACCATGCAAATCAAGAGCGCGCCACGACGGCGCCACGCTGCTGAACTCAAGTCCCGGGTGCTTGCTGCGTGCAACGAACCCGGCGCCTCGGTGGCCGCCATCGCGCTGGCCAGAGGTGGCTCCGCTTGTCTGAACACCGAACCGGCTTCGATAAGTGGATCCCTGCGGGTTTGGCCTCGGTGAAGAGTTGTCCACGGCGGCGGG
>CAIMSP010000139.1 GCA_903844215.1 uncultured beta proteobacterium
CAGACATAGCGGCGGCAATGGCGAGCATTTGCAACAACGGCATGGGTGCGAAGGCGCGCTTTCATGTTTCGATATTTCTGCGTCGGAGTACTAGCCTCAAACAATCGTGAGCGGCGTGACTCGGCTCGCCGCGACGAGCTTGCCCAGTTTGAGCGTGAGCACGCCGAGTTCCAGCCGGGCTTCGCTGCTCGTCGCATCGATGTCCTGCGGCAATTCGTAAGCCAGCTGGTAGCGCCGCGGCGCGTCCTTCAGGCTCTCGATGCGGACCACATTGGCCTCGATGCCAATGCTCAGCTGCTCCTTGGAAACACCGGGCACGTCAAAGCTCAGGGTGTAGGATTTTTCGTCCTGGCTCAGTGCCGCAGCGGCGGCTTTGGCCGTGGTTTTGACGGGCGCTTGCAAGGCCTCTCCCAACCAGCGTTCGAGTTGTTGATCGACCCCGCGCAGTTGGGGGGCATAAGTTGCGCGACGCATGACGGGCGTAAAAAACATGGTGTCTTCCTTTACACTGCGCGGCGCTTGAGATAAGCGCCACAGGCTTCCCAATTGCGTGCGCTGCGCGGTATTTCAAGAAAGATTTTGCATGTTTAAATTTCGCGTCTGGCTCTTGAAATTGTCACTCACGGCGCTAGCGCTGACGGCGTTCTGCAGTGCCACGGCCCAGGCGCAAACGAGCGCCAGCGCCACGGCGGCACCCATCAAGATCGCCCTGATCGAAGGCCTGAGCGGCCCTTTTGCGGCGCCGGGCGAGGCCGTGTTTCGCAACCTGGTGTGGGCCGTGGAACGGGTCAACGCGCGCGGCGGCGTCAAGCCCGGCGTTGGCCCGGCCCGGCCCTTGCTGCTGCAACGCTACGACAGCAAGGGTCAAAACGAAGAGGCGCTGTCGGCGCTGCGCTCGGCGATTGACGACGGTGCGCAATTGGTCATGCAGGGCAACTCATCGGCCAATGCCGCCGCGCTGCTGGACGCGATCAACAAGCACAACGAACGCGAACCGCTCAAGCGCGTGCTGCTGCTCAACTACTCTGCGGTGGACCCGATCCTGACAAACGAGAAGTGCAGCTTCTGGCACTTTCGCTTCGACGCCCACGCCGACATGCGCATGGCCGCGCTGATGGACGTGCTCAAGGACGATCGTGCGCTGCAGCGCGTCTATCTGATCGGCCAGGACTACAGCTTTGGTCAGGCGGTGCTGCGTGAAGCGCGCCGGCAGCTCAGCGTGCAGCGCCCGGACCTGGCCATCGTCGGCGACGAGTTGCACACCATGGGGCGCGTCAAGGACTTCCTGCCCTATGCCGGCAAGATCAAAGCCAGCGGCGCGCAGGCGGTGATCACCGGCAACTGGGGCAACGACTTGACGCTGCTGGTGAAGGCGGCCAAAGAAGTGGGCTTCGAGGGCAAGTTCTACACCTTCTACGGCAATGCGCTGGGCGCGCCCAGCGCCCTCGGCGAGGCCGGCGTTGGGCGCGTGCTGGCGGTCGCCGAATGGCTGCCGAATGTGGCCGGCGCGCCCAGCGAGGCGTTCTATCAAGCGTTCAAGGCACGCTACCCCAAGCCGGCTGACGACTATGTCCACCTGCGCATGCAGCTGATGGTGGAGGCGCTGGCGCAGGCACTGGAGCATTCGGCCAAAGTCCCCGGCAGTGAGCTGCTGGACATCGTCTCCGTGGCCACCCAGCTGGAAAAATCGCGGCTCCATTTCTATGGCCAGACCGGCGCCATGCGCGCCTCGGACCACCAGTTTCAGCAGCCGCTGGTGGTCGGCATGATGGAGCGCGTGGGGATGCCCGGCGTGAAGTTTGACGTGGAGGGATCCGGCTACGGCTTTCGCGTGATCCGCTCCATCAGCGCCGAGCGCGCAGCCCAGCCCACAAGCTGCAACATGCAGCGTCCGGGCTGATCGCGGCGCCATGGCCCCAAGCGGCTCACTTTCACCTTAACCGAACAGGAACTCACATGAGACAAGCCATACTGCAACTGGAAGAATCCCGGATCCGCGAAGTCGCCAACGCCGGCATGGGGCGCAGCGATGTGCTCGCCTTCTGGTTTGGCGAGAGCGATGAGGTCACGCCCGAATTCATCCGTCAGGCGGCGATCGATTCGCTGCAGCGCGGCGAGACTTTTTACAGCCACAACCTGGGCTTGCCGGAACTGCGCGCGGCCATTGCCAGCTACACCAGCGCGCTGCACGGCCCGGTCGCAAGCGAACGCCTGGCCGTGACCAGCGGCGGCGTGAATGCGCTGATGGTGGCGATGCAGGCGCTGGTGGACGCGGGCGACGAGGTGGTGGTGGTGACGCCGGTGTGGCCCAACCTCACGGCCCAGCCGGCCATCCTGGGCGCCAAGGTGGTCTGCGTGCCGCTGCAGCCGCAAGCTTCGGGGCCGAATCAGGGCGCGTGGCGGCTCGATCTGCCGGCGCTGCTGGCGCGCGTCACCCCGGCCACCAAGCTGCTGCTGCTCAACGCACCGAACAACCCCACGGGCTGGACCTTGACGCGCGCCGAGCAGCAAAGCATTTTGCAGCACTGCCGCGCGACCGGCACCTGGATCCTGGCCGACGAGGTCTATGAACGCCTGTACTACGAGCCCTCGCAGAACCACTGCGCGCCGAGCTTTCTGGACCTGGCCGAGCCCGAAGACCGACTGGTGGTAGCGCACAGTTTTTCCAAGAGCTTCCTGATGACGGGCTGGCGTCTGGGCTGGCTCGTGATGCCCGCCGAGCTGACGCCGCAGGTGGGCAAGTTGATCGAGTTCAACACCTCCTGCGCCAGCGTCTTCACGCAGCGCGCCGGCATCGCCGCGCTGTTGCGCAGCGCCGAGGTCACGCCCAGGGTGGTGGCGCATCTCAAGCTGTGTCGCGACACCCTGGTGCCGCTGTTGCGCGCCTTGCCGGGCGTGCAGGTGGCGACTCCGGCGGGCGGCATGTACGCCTTTTTCAAGCTCGAGGGCTTTGACGATTCCCTGAGCACCGCCAAGCGTCTGGTGCTTGAGGCCGGACTGGGGCTGGCGCCGGGCAATGCGTTTGCGCCCCAGGCGCAGGGCTGGCTGCGCTGGTGCTTTGCCTCGCGCGACCCGCAGCGTCTGGTGCAGGGCGTGCAGCGCTTGCAGGACTGGCTCAAGCAGCAGCCGGCGCCATCGACCGACACGCCGGTCTGAGGCAGCGCTGGTACGATGCGCCACCATGGCCTCCAGTGACCCCGAATTTTCCCAGTACTGCTGCGAGCTGCTGGCCAGCGCGGGGCCGTGCCGCGCGCGGCGCATGTTCGGCGGCTGGGGGATTTCGGTCGCGGGCCTGTCCATCGCCATCCTGGTGGATCTGGGCGACGGTGACACGCTGTGGCTCAAGGCAGATGAAGCCAGCCGGGCCGAGTTTGAAGCCGCCGCTTGCAAGCGCTTCACTTACCTGGCCAAGGGTCAGCCCAAGAGCATGAACTACTACGCCGCCCCCTCGGAGGCCATGGAGTCGCCGGCCTTGATGCGGCCCTGGGCCAGGCTGGCGCTGGAAGCGGCGCTGCGTGCGCATGCCGCCAAACCGGTGAAACGTGCGGCCGCCAAGACCCCAAAGCCCAAGCCGCCCAGGCCTTAGATCGGCCAGACGGCGCCGTTGTCGTTCAGGATCGCGTCCAGCGCCACGTCGTGCGGCTCGGCTTCCAAATCATCGACAAAGCCCTGGGCATAGCCCAAGCCAACGGTCACCGGCCGGGGTTGCAGCGTGGCCAGGGTGCGGTCATAAAAGCCGCCGCCGTAGCCCAGCCGAAAGCCACCCGCGCCGTAACCCACGCAGGGCACGAACAACAGCGTGGGCACGACGACCTCGGTGTCCTTGGGTTTCGGGATGCCGTAGGCGTCCTCCTCCATCGGGCAGCCCGGATACCAGGCGTGAAACACCAGCGTCTTGTGCACCTTGTCCACCACCGGCAATCCAATGCGGCGCAGCTTGGGGCCGTCCAGCAGTTCGCCGTCTTCCTTCCAGCGGTGCAGGGCCGGCAGCGGATCAAACTCGCCCTTGATCGGCCAGTAGGCGCCGATCACCGTGTCGGGCCGGCCCACGAGCCAGATGCGCATCACCTGCTGCAACGAAGCGGCGCGCTGTAAGCGGTCGGGCAGGTTCAGGCGCTGTTCAATCAAGGCCTGGCGCAGCGCCTTCTTGTCCTGCGCCTTTTGCGCTGCTGCGCCTTTTCCATTGGATGTGTCCATAATCCCCTCATGCAATTGCCGACCATTCTGACACTGATTTTCAGCCTCGCCCTGGGCCTGGCGCCGGGCGAGGCCGCGGCGCAGGCGGCGCTGGAGCTCCGAGCGGCGGCACCGGCCGACGAGCTGCTGGTGCAAATGCGCGCGGCCTTCGTCAAGAACGACCGCAAGCAGCTCGCCGCGCTGCTGCCCCAGGCACGGGGCCACGCGCTCGAACCCTGGGCGGCGTACTGGGAACTCAAGGCCCGGCTCGAAGACGCCTCGGCGCAGGACATCCAGGATTTTCTGCGCCGCTACCCTGGCAGCTATCAGGAAGACCGGCTGCGCGCCGACTGGCTCATGCTGTTGGGACAGCGCCGCGACTGGAGCAGTTTCTCGGCGCAATACCCAAGCTACCGCATGGGCGACGAGCGCGAGCTGCGCTGCTATGCGGCGCTGATCGCCCACAGCCAGAGCGGCGTTGACAGCTCCGACGAAGTGCGCCGCCACTGGTATGCGCTGCGCGAAGCCGACCAGGCCTGCACCCAGGCGGCGGCCGCGCTGTACGCCAGCAAAAAAATGACGGCGCTGGAGGTGTGGCGCAAGGCGCGCATGGCCATGGAAGCCAACCGGCCGCAAGTCGCACGCGCAGCAGTCGAGATCATCGCGCCGGAAGTCGCGAAATCGGTCATCGAAATCAGCGCCAATCCCTTGCGTTTCCTGCGCGCGCGCTCAACCGCGCCGGGCCAGGTGCGCAAGGAGCTGGTGCTGCTGGCGCTCATCAAGATGGCGACGAACGACGCCGACGCCACCTTCCCGGTGCTGGAAAACAAGTGGTCGGTGCAGCTCTCGCCGGAAGAGCGCAACTGGGCCTGGGGCGTGATCGCCAAGCAGGCCGCGATGCGCTTGAGCAATGATGCGCTCGACTACTACGCCCGCGTCACCTCGGACGCCGATCTGAACGACGAGATGCTGGCCTGGAAGGCGCGTGCCGCGCTGCGCGCCGGCAAAGAGCCGAAGTGGGCGCTGCTGCTCTCGGCGATCAACGCCATGAGCGACGACGCACGCAAGGACAGCACCTGGGTTTACTGGAAGGCGCGGGCCATCAAGGCCAAGGCCCTGACCGCCTTGAGCGTGAACTCCTATCCGAGCCACCCCGCCAACGCCGCCGCGAGCGCCGAACTGGCGCAAGCCAACACGCTGCTGGAATCGATCGCGTCGGTGCGCGGCTTTTACGAGCAGTTGGCGCTGGAGGAATTGGGACGCAAGGTCAGCGTGCCACCGCGTCCGGCCCTGTTGAGCGTGGCCGAACTCGACAGCGCGCGTTTGAATCCGGGCCTGAACCGCGCCCTCACGGCGATTGCCCTGGGACTGCGCAGCGAAGGCGTGCGCGAGTGGAACTACAGCACCAATCTGAGCAATCCGCGCGGCGCCGCCGGCGGCATGGACGAGCGCGAACTGCTCGCCGCCGCCGACCTCGCCTGCCAGAACCAGGTCTGGGACCGCTGCATCAACACCAGCGAGCGCACGCGCGGCGAAATCGATTTTTCCCAGCGCTTCCCCATGCCCTTCAAAGACGCCGTGCTCAAGCGCAGCGGCGAGATCGGCCTGGACCCGGCCTTTGTTTACGGCCTGATCCGTCAGGAGTCGCGCTTCGTGATGGACGCGCGCTCGGGCGTGGGGGCCTCGGGCCTGATGCAGGTGATGCCGCCCACGGCGCGCTGGACCGCGCGCAAGATTGGCCTGCTCGACTTCAAGCCGCACCAGATCAGCGACCGCGACACGAACATCGCCATCGGCACCGGTTACCTCAAACTGGTGCTGGAGAGTTTTTCCGGCTCCATGCCGCTGGCCGCAGCGGCCTACAACGCCGGCCCCAGCCGCCCCCGCAGCTGGCGCGGACAAAGCGGCGGCGCGGTGCTGGATGCCGCGGCCTGGGCCGAGAACATCCCCTTCCCCGAGACCCGCGACTACGTGAAGAAGGTGCTCGCCAACAGCACCAGCTACGCCGCGCTCATCAGCGGCCAGCCGCAGTCGCTCAAGGTGCGGCTCGGGCTGGTCGGGCCGCGCGACGCCGGCGCCACCGAGGCGAATCTGGACTTACCCTGACCCCTGGCACACAACAACTCCTGGACATCCGCATGCTCAAACTGTTTATCGGCAACAAGAATTATTCGTCCTGGTCCATGCGTCCCTGGGTGCTGCTCAAGCAGTCCGGCATTGAATTTGAAGAAGTGATGGCGCGCTTTGACTCCTTCGCTGCGGGTTCCGAGTTCAAGCAGGTGGTGGGCCGCGTGAACCCCATCGGCAAGGTGCCCACACTGCTCGACACCGAGCTGGCCGGTGGACTCGCGGTATGGGACACGCTGGCCATCGCCGAATACCTGGCAGAGAAATATCCCGAGAAAAAGCTCTGGCCCAGCGCTGTCGCAGCGCGCGCCCGAGCGCGCAGCGTCTGCGCCGAAATGCACTCCGGCTTCACCGGGCTGCGCTCCAACTGCCCGATGAACATCGAGGCCTCGCTGCCAGAGATCGGCCAACTCGTGTGGCGCGACAAGCCCGCCGTGCGCGCCGATGTGGAACGCATCGTCGCGATGTGGAGCGAGTTGCTCCAGGCCCACGGCGGCCCCATGCTGTTCGGCGAGTTCAGCATCGCCGACGCCTATTTCGCGCCCGTCGTCACGCGCCTGAAGACCTATGCCCTGCCCGTTCCCACGCTCATCGGCGACTACGTGGAACGGGTCCTGGCGCTGAGCAGCATGCAGGCCTGGAGCGCCGACGCGTTGGCGGAACAGGACTTCGTGGTCTTTGATGAGCCCTACCGCCTGCAGCGCTAGCCCGTCCGACCGCGCCAGCCGCCAAGCCCAAGGCATGGAAATCTACCTGGTCGGCGGTGCCGTGCGGGACCGTCTGCTGGGCCTGCCGGTGAAGGACCGCGACTGGGTCGTCGTGGGCGCCACACCCGAGCAGATGGTGGCCCAGGGCTTCATTCCGGTGGGACGCGACTTTCCGGTATTCCTGCATCCCACGACCAAGGAAGAGTACGCGCTGGCGCGCACCGAGCGCAAGACCGCGCGCGGCTACCGCGGCTTTGCCGTGCACTGCGCGCCTGAAGTGACGCTGGAGCAGGACCTGGCACGCCGCGACCTCACGATCAACGCCATCGCCATCGGCGCGCACCTGATGGCCCACAACGGCGCTTTCGACGTGGAGCTGGACCAGTTGGTGGACCCGTACCAGGGGCAGCGCGACCTGGCGGCCAAGCTGTTGCGCCATGTGACCGAGGCCTTTCGCGAAGACCCGGTGCGCATCCTGCGCGTGGCCCGCTTCAGTGCGCGCTTCACCGACTTCACGGTCGCACCCGAGACCCTGCAACTCATGCGCGACATGGTGCAGCACGGCGAGGTGGACCACCTGGTGGCCGAGCGCGTGTGGCAGGAACTGGCACGCGGCCTGATGGAGAAACAGCCGTCTCGGATGTTGGAGTTGCTGCGCGCGTGCGGCGCGCTGGCGCGCCTGTTGCCCGAAGTCGATGGCCTTTGGGGTCTGCCCCAGCACGCCGACGAGCCGCCCGAAATCGACCGTGGTGCGCAGCTCATGGAACTGCTGGACGAGGCCGCCCGGATGCAGGCACCGCTGGCGGTGCGCCTGGCCTGCTTGACGCACGACCTGGGCAGCACAGCGCTGTTAATCGGGCTGTGCGAACGTCTGCGCGTCCCCACCGACTGCCGCGAACTGGCCGAGCTCGTGGCGCGTGAACAGCGCCACATCGACGCCAGCGCGGACCTGGACGCCCCCGGCGTGATGCGTCTGTTGGAGCGCTGCGACGCCGTGCGCCAAGCGCATCGTTTTGCGCTCGCGCTGTGGGCCTGCGAATGCCAGGCGCGGGCACGAAGCCGCCCGCAGCATCAGCCCTATGCGGCGCGCGCGCGGCTGCAGTCCTGCCTGAATGCGGCGCTGGCGGTGGCGACCGAACCGATTGCCCGCCAAGCCCAGTCCCAGGGCATCAGCGGCCCGGCCATCGGTGCGCTGATCCACGCCGCCAGAGTCAACGCGGTGCACAGGACCTTGGAGTGACTCCCTCGCCCGCTTGCGGGAGAGGGTTGGGGCGCGGGCTCAAAGCAATTTCGATTGCACCCAGCGCACGATGTCGGCCGCGCCCATGGCACCGGCCTGGCGCGCGATTTCGCGCCCACCCTGGAACAGCGCCAGCGTGGGAATGCTGCGGATGTGGTAGCGCGCGCCCAGGTTTTGCTCGCTTTCGGTATCGACCTTGAGCA
The DNA here is from genome assembly GCA_903844215.1 of uncultured beta proteobacterium. Lineage (GTDB taxonomy): Bacteria > Pseudomonadota > Gammaproteobacteria > Burkholderiales > Burkholderiaceae_C > CAIKVZ01. Next base: position 8,454 of record CAIMSP010000139.1, read on the forward strand.
CGCGCAGACCGGGTTCGAGTTGGGCTGCGACCTGCTCGTAGGCCGGCGCCATCTGGCGGCACGGGCCACACCAGGGCGCCCAGAAATCCACCAGCACGGGGATCTGATTGCGCGCCACATGCTTGTCGAAGGCGGCCTCGTTCAGCGCCACCGGATGCCCGGTGAACAGCGCCTGATGGCACTGGCCGCATTCGGGCGCACTCGCCATATCGGTCTGACGCACCCGATTCGTGGTGTGGCAATGCGGGCAAACAATGTGCAAGGAGGTGGTGGAATTCATGGCTGGTCCGTTGCGGGCGAAGCGCCCCGTTCCCTTGAGTTTGGGCTCATGCGCCGGGCTTCAAGGGCCGAGCCGCCAGCCGCTGCGGCGCCGCCCGCGCTCACAGCGTATGCGTGCGATCGCCCTGTGCGAAACCCAGCGCGTCCCAGGGCTGGCCCACATACAGCCCCAGCACCTTGAACAGTTCGCCCATCTCGTGTTCGGCCACCAGCTTGAGTCCCATGGCGCGTTCGCCCAGGCTGGCGGACTCCATGGCGCCCAGCAGCCCACAGTTCATCAAAAAGCGCGCCTGGGTGCAGTAGCCCAGCGTGCCGACGATCTTCTCGTTGGGCTTGGCACTGGCGGCCAGAAAATCGTCCCCCGCTTGCTGCGCCGTCAGCGCCATGGCGGTGAAGTTGACATGCGCCGTGATGTCCTTGAGCCCCACGTCGGCCAGGGGATCGTCATCGGATTGGTGCGCGCGGTGGCACATCACCGTGCCCATGTGGCGCTGCGGGTGGTAGTACTCGGCCTGCGGAAAACCGTAGTCGATGAAGAACGCCGCGCCGCCCTTGGCGCTGGCCATGAGCCGCTGCACCAGGGTGCGCATGAAGCCTTGCGCCTGCAGGTGAATTTCACTCAGGTAGTCGTGCTCGCCCTCGATCTCGAACGGCGGGCGCCGTTCGGTGGGCCGGTCCTGCCAGGCCAAGCCCCCGTCGGCGGCGCAAACGACACCGCGCTCAAACCATTGCCCCTGCACGCGCGCCAGCAGTTGCACCGGCATCGCGTCGAGCAACTCGTTGCCCAGCACCACGCCTTGCATCACCTCGGGCAGCTCGCTGACCCAATGCAGTTTGTGCTGCCACGGCAGCAAGCGCTGCTGCTGGCGTTCGCGCAGCGTGGCCGAGAGCTCGACGATGGTGTAGCGCTGCACCGAGTCGCCCAGGCTTTGCAACAGTTGTTGCGCCAGCGCGCCCGAGCCCGCGCCAAACTCCCACAGCTCGTCGGTTTGCGTGACCTGCAAGGCCTGCGCCAGCTGCACCGCCACGGCCTGGCCGAACAGCGGCGTCATCTCCGGCGCGGTGACGAAGTCGCTGCCGCTGGAGGGCATGTGGCCGAACTTGCGTGAATCATTGGCGTAATAGCCCAGGCCCGGCGTGTACAGCGCCAGTTCCATGAAGCGGTCAAAACCGATCCAGCCGCCGGCGGCATCGATGATCTGCTGGAGCCGCTCGGCCAGCGGCGAAGGAGCGCAGGGTGTCGTTAAACTGTGGCTTGTTTTGTTCACCCGCTGATTGTCCCCCAATGTCAACCCCTGCCAGAATCCGAACCGTGCTTGTCACCGGCGGCGCCAAGCGCCTCGGGCGGGCCTGCTGCCTGGCCTTCGCCCAAGCCGGATGGAAGGTGCTTTGCCACCATCAGACTTCCGCCCGGGAGGCCGACGAAACCTGCCGTGAAATCGAACAGGGCGGCGGCAAGGCGCTCGCCCTGTGCGCCGACCTGAGCAAGGCGCATGAGCGCGAAGCGCTGATTTGCGCCGCCATTCAGGGCGCCGACCAGGGCCTGGACGCGATCGTCAACAACGCCTCGGTGTTCGAACCGGACAGCGGCATGGCTTTCTCATGCGAGTTGCTGCAGCAGCAACTGCAAGTCAACCTGATCGCACCGCTGCACCTGGGAAGCCTGCTCGCACAGCACGCCCAAAGCCAAGCCAAAGAGCAAGCACCGGCGCTGATCCATATCCTGGACCAGAAGGTTTTCAACCTCAACCCGGACTACTTTTCCTACACCGTATCCAAGCTCGCGCTGGAGCGCTCGGTGGCCTTGCAGGCGCAGGCGCTGGCGCCCCATGTGCGCGTGAGCGCCATCGCACCGGGACTGATTTTTGTGAGCGGACCCCAGAGCGCTGACAATTTCGAGCGCGCCCAATCCCTGAACCTGATGCGCAGCCCCACCGCCGCCCGCGATGTGGCGCGCAGCGCGGTGTTCCTGGCGGAGAACGACTCCATCACGGGCGCGACCTTGTGCGTTGACAAGGGGCAGCACCTGGTGCCGCTGGAGCGCGACGTGATGTTCGTCGTCGATCAACTGACGAGGCCAACGACATGAGCATGCAAACACCCTTGAGCGAGTGCCGGCGGATCTTCCTGCGCAGTCTGAAGCGCGAGGTCAGCATCGGCATCCATGATTTCGAGCGCGCTGCGCCGCAGACCATCCTGTTTGATATCGATCTGTACGTGCCACTGGCATCGAGCACACCGCAGCGCGACCAGCTTCACGAAGTCGTGGATTACGACTTCGTGCGCAGCGAAGTCTCGCGACTCGTGGCGCGCGGCCACATCGCCTTGCAGGAGACCCTGTGCGACGAACTGCTGGACGCGCTCCTGGCCCACCCTCAGGTCGTGGCGGCACGCGTGTCCACCCGCAAGCCCGACGTGTATGACGACTGTGAGGCCGTGGGCGTGGAGGTTTTCAGATACAAGGCAGCACCGCCAGCCACAGGTGCTGCGGCATGAACCCGCCCGCATCAGGCCAGCAGATCCTCACCCTCACCGGCCTGCGCTTCGACGCGAGCCTGGGGATACTGGAGCACGAGCACGAGGCGCCGCAGCCGATCCAGGTGGACGCCGAGTTGAACCTGGGCGGGCAGTCGCTGATGCCGCGCGACGACGAGATCCACCACGTGCTGGACTACCGCAAGGTGCGCCAGATCATCATCAGCGAGTGCACCGCGCAACACGTGAACCTGCTGGAGAGCCTGATCGGCAAGCTCAGCACGCGCTTGATGCAGTTGCCCGGCGTCCTCGGTGTGCGGGTCAAGATCGCCAAGCTGGCCATCTTTGACGACTGCGAGGTCGCGATCCGGGTCGAAACCGGCCAGTGGTGAGCCCCGTACAATCTGCCCTTTCCCACAGCCTCTGGACAAACACCATGAACCGCTGCCCTGCCGCTGCCTGCTCCCGCCGCACCACCCTGCAACGCCTGCTTCTTGGCGCCAGCCTGGCCGCCATCGGCCTGGCCAGCACCGCGCAAACCTCGGTGCGCCAGTTCCCCCAGACCGCGCTGCGCGGCGAGCTGGTCGTGACGGCCGCGCCGGCCATCCTGCTGGACGGAAAAGCCGATCGCCTGTCGCCTGGTGCGCGCATCCGCGGCACGCAAAACACCGTGCTGATGTCGAACACCTTGATCGGCCAGCACTTGGTGGTGAACTACACCCGCGAGGCCGCAGGCATGGTGCACGATGTCTGGGTCCTCACGCCGGCCGAAGCGGCCATGCCGCGCAAACGCGCCGGCGATTAGAGCCTCGCCAACCGCGCCCTCCAGCGCCGCCCGCCGCACCCAGCGTGTGCGCTTCCTTCCGTTTTTTTCAAGTCACTGCCATGAGCAAAAAAGTATTCATCAAGACCTTCGGCTGCCAGATGAACGAGTACGACTCGGACAAGATGAGCGATGTGCTGCACGCCGCGCAAGGCTACGAATTGACGCTGGATGTGGAGCAGGCCGACCTGATCCTGTTCAACACCTGCTCGGTGCGCGAGAAGGCGCAGGAGAAAGTGTTCTCGGATCTGGGCCGCATCAAGCACCTCAAGGCGCGCGGCGTGAAGATCGGCGTGGGCGGCTGCGTCGCCAGCCAGGAGGGCGCCGCCATCATCGCGCGCGCACCCTACGTGGACGTGGTGTTTGGCCCGCAGACGCTGCACCGGCTGCCCGAGCTTTTGGCGCAGCGCGAGCTGCAGGGGCGCCCGCAGGTGGACATCAGCTTTCCCGAAATCGAAAAGTTCGACCACCTGCCACCCGCGCGCGTGCAAGGCGCCTCGGCCTTCGTCAGCATCATGGAAGGCTGCTCCAAATACTGCAGCTACTGCGTCGTTCCCTACACCCGCGGCGAGGAAGTCTCGCGCCCGTTTGACGACGTGCTGGTGGAAGTGGCGTCGCTGGCGGATCAGGGCGTGCGCGAAGTCACGCTGCTGGGCCAAAACGTCAACGCCTATCGCGGCAAAATGGGCGAGACCAGCGAGATCGCCGACCTGGCCACGCTGATCGAATACGTTGCGGAAATCCCTGGCATCGAGCGCATCCGCTACACCACCAGCCACCCCAACGAATTCACCCCGGCGCTGATCGAGGTCTATGCCAAGGTGCCCAAGCTGGTGAGCCATTTGCACCTGCCGGTGCAGCACGGCAGCGACCGCATCCTGACCGCCATGAAGCGCGGCTACACCAGCCTGGAGTACAAGAGCACCGTGCGCAAATTGCGCGCCGTGCGCCCTGATCTGGCGCTGAGCAGCGACTTCATCGTGGGCTTTCCGGGCGAGACCCAGGCCGACTTCGACAAGCTGATGCAACTCGTGCACGACGTCGGCTACGACAGCTCCTTCAGCTTCATCTTCAGCCCGCGCCCGGGCACGCCGGCCGCAGCGCTGTTGGATGAGACGCCGCATGAAGTCAAGCTCGCGCGGCTGCAGCAACTGCAGTCCACGCTGGACGAAAGCGTCACCCGCATCAGCGCCAGCCGCTTGCACAGCGTACAGCGCGTGCTGGTCGAAGGCCCGGCGCGCAAGACGCCCAATGCCCTGTTCGGCCGCACCGACTGCAACCGCGCCGTGGTCTTTGCCGGCCCCGAGCGCCTCGTCGGTCAGATGGTGGAAGTGTTGATCACCGACGCGCCGCAACGGTCGCTGCGCGGCGAGGTGGTGACGAAGGAACTGCTGCTGGCCTGACGCTGAGCGCGCGGCCTTACGTGCTGCGCACGGCTTGTCGAGACGCGAGCTTGACCCACTTCGCGGAACGCGTTCGAGTGGCGCATTGGCGGGGCCGAAGCGCATCAAAGGTGGCCCGCAGTCACTCAAGGCGTCGGCGTGGAGGTCGCTCGATGGCCGACATTCACCGGTCCCAAATATCCGCTACTCGATCAACACCGTTAGACCTCAACGTAGACTCACGGTGCTTGCTTTCCACGCGGGGTCCTGCCAGCGGTAAAACAGGCTGAGACTTTTTGGGTTGTCTGCCTGCCTCTCAACTTCAAGCGTGTTCGATCGAAGTACCTCAAAGCTGGTCTTGAAACGCCTTTCGACCTTTACGTCACGAGCGACCAGCACCTGAGCAACGCCAGGCACCCACCCGGCAAATTCCACATAGCCCAAATCGGGGCGGTCTGGCGCCGGGGGGAGCACCGCTACACCCCAGCCTTCGGGGCCCTGCCGAAAAACCCACATTTCGCGCCAGGTGTCCAATGGCTGCACGGCCAAGGCCAGGGCACTGCCCTGTGCATTGGCCTTGGCGGATGCCGCCCACACCACGGCATAGGTGCACCGAGTGAACAGCGCGTTATTGACGGCGTGCTTTGCATCGACCAAGTGCACGCAGGTCTCGCCGGGCTGCCCATGGCTGATCGCCACCGACAGTTTTGAGCCCGTCTGACCGCTCGTGTCCGTCAACACCGGCTCTGCAGCCCAGCGCGATGCACCGACCCGAATCGCCGCATCGCTGTAACTGGCGGCATCGGCGTCGGTGAGTTCGCTCTTGTTGACAGCGGCCATCTCCTGCACCGCCTGGCTGGCAGCAGCTTGCACAGCCGTGGCAGCAATGTCAGCGCGGCGCGCACGCTGGTAGGCCAGACTCGCCCAGACTCCCGCCTTGCGCATATGTAAGCGATTTCTCAGCACCTCGGGCAGGCCGCGCGTGTCCACCCGATCCAGCACATCAGCTCGCCAGTTGTCGAGTGCAAAGCGCTCCACCGGTGTCAAGCTGGGTGCGACACACTCGTGCTTGGTCAAGGCCAATACAGCCAGTGCACGTTGACTGTCGGTGGCTGGCAGTGCCAGAACCCGCCGGTGGGCATCGCAGTTGTAGCAAAATTGAATCTGGCCATCACGCTCGAAGGTCTGCATCGCCACTCCATGCGCTGCGGCCACTTCAAGTTGGGCCGCCAGCGTATCAACTCCTGCGATCCCGCGTCGTGCGGAGGCGCGACGTGCCAGGCGCTCGGCCATGGCCCCAAGTGCGTCAAACAACTCGCCATTAATGTCTTTGGCTTGAGCGGCGCGCAGATAGGCCGCGGCGTAGCCGATGCCCAAGGCCTCGGAGCCGGGTGTATCGCGCAGAAATCGCACTACGGAGAGCAAGTCTGGCGCGCCTTCAGGCGTCAGCGATTGAAGTCGAACCTGGGTCGCCCGAATGTAGCCGGCGCGTTCGTGTCGGTGGTCATAGACCTGCAGGAAATCACCCTTGTTACCCCTTATCTCCAGGCTATCGCCTTGATACAGCACAACTTGCTGTGGGGCCGATTCGCGTGGTGCCGAGCGCATCGCCGACTGGTCCTGGGTGACAATGGCGATGACCAACAATGAAGCAGCGATCATGGCTATTTCACTCCTTCGGGTTGTTCCTGTTCGCCGTCAACGTCAGCGGCCTTGACGCGGCGAGCCGGTTGCACTGGCGCTGCAGGCTGCGTCTGTCTTCCTGCTCCCAACAACGCTGAACCGATGAAGCCACCGTCACTTGGTGGCGGCGCAATGATCACGGTGATTTTGTCAGACAGCTTGTCAGCCATGGTCTTCTGAATAAGCAGCGGATTCTTCGAGATCAGTGCACCATCGCGGGCCAGTTGTTCGCTGGTGATCTTGCCAATGCGGTCTTGCCGGTAGGCTTCGGCGTCCGCCAGGTTCTTGCGTGAGTCCGCCTCCCCGGCAGCCTCAATGCGCCTGGCCTGAGCCGTGCCTTCAGCCGTTTTGATGCGTGATATTTTTTCTGCTTCGGCCTCCAGCCCGCGCTGCTCGATTTGCTTTTGCTTGAACGGCAGAACGTGCTTCATCGCCTCGGCCTGCGCTTTGGCAGCAATGATTTGCTCTTCACCTGCCGCCTGGGCCGATGTTTCGCGCCGCACCTTGTCCGCCATGGCTTCGAGCTCGGTCTGCTTGACTTGCTTTTCCTTGAGCTCCAGCGTGTAGCGCATCTTTTCGGAGGCCAATTCTTCCGCCAACAAATGCTCCATGCCAGCCTTGTAATCGGGCGGCAAATCGACCTTGCCCATCGTGACCCCTTGGAGCTTGATGCCGTCGGCCGCAAGGCGCGGTTTGAGCTCGGCTTCTATCACCTCTTGAATCTCCGAGCGCTTGCCAGAGAAGATGTCCCGCACGGTGTAACGAGCCAGCGTCTTGTACAGCGCACCCTGCACCATCGGCTCCACAATTTCGCCGCCAATGTCTTGCGGCAAGACCTTGGCCATGACGGCAATCTTGCTTGCGTCCAGGGCATATCGCACCGAAATGTCTACCCCAATGGACAAGCCCTCGACCGACTGAAATGGCGCTGTGCCACTCGCGCTGATATTTGCGCTTGGGCGATACACCTGGTCGCGCAGAGAAAAACGGCGCAATTCATGCAGTCCGGGGATGATGAACACTGCACCGTCGCTCACCTCGCTCGATGTGCCGGTCAGTTGGTTCATTCGAATGCCGACTTCGCCGCGCCCGATGCTCTGCACGGGGGGATGGATGTACAAAGCAAAGCCCGCCCCGGCGAGCAACCCCAATGCAAGAAATCTGCTTGGGCCAGGAAGTCGAACCGCAGCCCTGGACGACAACTCGCCAACGCTACGGGCGATCTGATTCAGAGTGCCTTTCAAGCCTGCAACTAACTGGTTGACGCGATCTGACATGATGTGTTCCTCAATGGTCTTTTGATCTTCGGGAAGTGGAGGCTTGACGTCATTTCTTAGCCCCCGAACCGGCTTGCAGGAAGATCGGTCCGCAATCCGGTGGGTGTGGAAGCGATCGTGCCCGCCAAGCCCACGAGCAATCAACGCCGTCGACGCACCACAATGCTCACCCGGCGTGAAGAAACACTCACGCCGAGTTTTCGCCACAGGGCCACAGTCGGGCGATACTTGCCAAAACAAAGAAAGAGCAAGGAAACCCCATGTTCAAGATCGCCGTCATCGAAGATGACATTCCAACCAGCAAGCAACTCACCGAATGGATCCAGGCTGCACGTGGTGATGTTGTCGTTGACAACTGGTTTAACCGCGACGATGCGCAGGCGGCCATTGCGCGCGTGGCCTACGACGTGGTGGTGCTCGACATTGAACTCGGGCGCGAGCGCAATGCGGGCATTGCCATCATCAATGCCATCAACAAAAGCCGTCGAGGAACACCCGTTCTGGTCGTTTCCGCCATGCCGGCAGCGATTTACCGCAGCATCATGAAAGCCTTGGATGCTTGGGACTATCTGCAAAAGACCACCTTCGACGAGAATGATTTTGTCGATACTTTTCTCGAAATTCTGCGCGCCGCCCGCGACCGCAGTGTGGCGACCGCGTCATCACCTGTAGCCGACGAGTTGTCGATCGATCCCCTGCGCCAACGCAGCGCACTGTGGCGCGGCAAACGCATCAACCTGCCGCTGACCGCCCAGCGCATCCTCGCTGCGCTATACCAGAGGCGCGGTCAGGTGATCTCCTATGACGAACTGTTTGAGGTGGTCAAGAGTGGGCGCAACCGGGATAACATCCGCAAGCACATCAGCACCATACGGGAGGCGTTTCGCGAACTCGATGATGGCTTTGACCGCATTGAGAATATTCCGATGAGGGGTTTTAGGTGGTCCGACGAAGCCACGGGCATGGGCTCGACGTGAACTCCGCTGTGCGTCACTCCCTGACCTGGCTGGCCTCGTTTCGCCAGCGACTTCTGTTTCGCACCGCGTTTTTGATGCTCGCGCTGGCAACTCTGGCGATGGCCATCTTTGTGCTGCAGGAAGAAAAGCAGCGCAGCTATGACAATTACCAGAAGAGTTTTGCCCAGACCAAGCGCCAGATTGCCGCGCAACTGCGTCATCCCACCGGTCAACTCGCGTTACTTAACCCACCCGACCCCTCTGCTGCGACCACGCCTCTACACCCCGTTTTGCTGCCTTTTTCTGCGATTGATTTTGATGATCAAACCAAGGTACGCAATGCGGTTGAGATGACCGGTTGCCTGGTGCAATACCCGCGCCATGGCAGCTTGTGCGTGGCGGTTGGCAGCAATCCGTGGGCCGGTGGATTCATCTACGCTGCAGGCACCTTTGCCAGTAAAACCTTGGTGCCGCACGCCGTGGGTGACAAGTACCTGGACACGGCTCACCGACTGCGAGTTGAGGTCGCATTGCGTGGTCAGACCTATCGCTGGATCACGCCATTCGAGTTGCTGGCTGATCCTGGCAGCCCACAACATGTGGGCACGCGCGGGCGCTTTACGGGGTATGTGGAAATTGCCACCCGTGATTACACCGGCGCGCGCACTGTGCGCGACTTCAGGGGCTGGGTCTGGCAGGAGAGCGACTGCATCGACAACGACCCGTCGCCGCGCGACGGCTGCGACAAGAAGTCGTTCTTTTCTCTGCGCCTGCCTGTGGACATTCTGCGTGACGCATTGTTCCTGAAGGAGCGGCCGGTCTGGCCACCGGCTGATTTGACCCAGATGCAGGTCCGGGTCGAGGTACTGGGACCGGGCGACGACAGTGTGCTGTTCGATAGCAGCGGCGAGGGCGCGGTCCCACCTTTCTCACTCAATGACCTGCGCGCCGTGCTGCTGCCAGGGGAAACTTTGCGCATTCGCAGAAGCGGCCAAAAACCACCCGCCGATTTGGTTCGTTTAAGTGGCAGTGATGCATCGCAGGCCGAGTTATCACCTTTGCTCCTGCGCCTGATTCACCGTTTGCCTGTGGAAAGCTTCGATGCACCGGTCGAAATGGAGGATCAAATTGACACCCCAAGTGGAAATTACACGATCCACCTTTCAGGCGACGCGCGCGGCGTGAACAAGAGCTTGGGCGCGGTTGCGACCCGTCTGTCCTGGTTTGTACTGGCCATGTTGCTGGCGATTTCGCTCACATGGTTGGTCATTGAGGTTGGCATCATCCGACCCATTGCCCAACTGACCAAACGATCGAGTCAACTGTCCAAAACCGTTCGAACCGATGGCGGATTGGCGCACCTTGATCTGGCCGACCTTCGCGGGCGGGACGAAATGGGCATCTTGGCGAACTGCCTGAACGACTTGTTGCGCCGCGTGAAAGAGGACGCCGAACGTGAGCGGATTCGGGCCGAGCAGGAAAAGGATATGTGGCACGCAGTTGGGCACGAAATCATGTCGCCATTGCAGTCGCTGATGGCGCTTCACGCCGACGAAAACGACGGCAACCCCAGCCAGCGATACATCAATCGAATGTTGCAAGCTATCCGCATTCTGTATGGCAGCGCACGCCCGAGCGAGGCATTTGCGTCGTCCGCCCTGGCAGTGCAAACCATGGATGTTGATAAATTCTTACACACGATCGCCGCCAATTCAGCCAGCGTTGACATTCACAACGTTCGCTACGCGGGTGGTCGAGGGCCGATACTGGTGCGCGCCGAAGAATATGCACTTGAAGACGTCGTGACCCATGTGCTGCGAAACGCCAATCGCTATCGGTTGCCCGATAGTCCCATCACACTCATTTTGGAAGCCACTGAGATTGACGCCACCATCACCATCCACAACGCGGGACCACAGATCGACTCGGAGCTGATTGACAAAATATTTGAATATGGGGTCTCCGACCAGGCTGAATCTGGTGCCCAGGGGAACCGCGGCCAGGGACTGTTTGTGGCCAAGACCTACATGGCCAAGATGGGAGGAACCATCACCGCGAAGAATGAGATTGATGGTGTCAGTCTGGTCTTGGTCTTGCAGCGGGCTACCGAAATGTCGCAGTAAACGCGAGTCGAACGAGGCCTCGTTCGACTAACTCTTTCCTACCTGGGCCCTTGCATAGCTTGCCCCTGCGCCGTTTGGAGCGAGCTCAAGATAGGTATTGAACGCCTGCTTCGCCTTGTCTGCGTTGCCCGCCTTGGCGTGTGCATCGCCGAGATTGAGATAGGCCACGGCGCGAGATGGGTCGATCTTGATGGTGTTTTCAAACCAGCGCGCCGCCTCCTGATATTTGTCTTGCTTGTAATAGACAAAGCCCAGGTTGTTGGCCGCCAATGCAAAGTCGGGGCGCAGCTTCAGGGCCTCGGTGAATTGCCCCTCGGCCTCCAGATAATGCTTTTCTTTGTAGAGTTGCAGTCCACGGTCGTTGGCTCGTTGGGCGAGTTGGCGGGGAGAGCTGGGTAGCGCCACTGGAGGGGCAATTTTCTGCTCAACGCCCTGCAAGTCCTTGACCACGACACTGGGCAAAGTGGCGGCCTGAAGCGGCTTGCCGGCACGGGGTTCAAGGGACGGCCGGGTCGCATCGAGCTTCGAATTCATGGCGATCGCATCGCCTGAAAGTTGCGCAGTTTGTCCGCTCAAGAACTCGCTCTCGGCTGGCAATTCAAAGACAAAGTCGCCACCCTCGGATCCCGGCAGACTTCCAAAGGCGGGAGTCTGACGCGACACGGCCGCTACAGCGGGAGCAACATAGGCAGCCAGTTCGGTCGCGCTGATGATTCCGTCACCATTCAGATCGGCCTTGCCGGAAAGGCCTTGCAATAGCGTCCAGGTGAACACAGAGTGGCCGTTGGGGCCGCCATCGGCCACCAGCTGATCGGCGCCGCCGGCAGTGAGCATTTGGCGCCCCAGGCGTTTGGCGTTGTCACGCAAGAAATTGCCCGGGCCGCCGCCGCGCGTGAGTCCCAGACCGCTATAGCAGGCATCCATCACAAAGAGGACGTGCTTGGCCGTCACACCCTCGGCAATGTTTTGCAACTCGGTCATCGGAACTGCATCGGTGGCGATCTGCCCAGGATCGGAATCGACCGGGATGATGTAGCCCAAGTCGCGCCCCGAACTGAGCTGTCGCGTTGCGCCGTGGCCGGCAAAGAATACGAACAATCGATCATTTTTCTTCATGCCGCTATGGGCCAGCTTGTCGTTGAACGTGGAGAGAATGGCGGCGCGGGTAGCGTCCCTGTTGGTCAACGAGATCACGTGCTCTGGTGAAAAGTTGAATCTTTGAATCAGGGTCTCGCGGATGGATTGAGCATCGTTCACGGCATATTGGAGCTTGGGCCACTTGGCATAGTCGTCGATACCAATGACGACGGCCCAGGAGTCGCTGTAGCCAGGACTTGTTGCCAAAGGCGGCACCGACGCCGCCGCACCTTTGGCCACCGTAAAGCCGCTGCCATCCCATCCGGCAAACTGATAGCCCTCTGCCACCAGGCGATCCAATATGGTCGGCAGCGCCTTGACGGTTCGTTCGTGGATGTCATGGAACAGGATGATGCCCCTACCTTCTTTCTCAACGGTTCGCAGCACCCGATCGGTAATCGAACTGGGTACGGGGTCGGCCCAATCCAGAGAATCAATGTTCCACATTACTGAGCGCAGTTGGGCCGCAGCCAAGACGTCAATGCCTTCGCTATTTCGGGCGCCGTAGGGAAATCGAAATAAGGGAGATCGATGCGGGTCAACGGTTTTTAGAATCTCGTCCGTGCCCAAAATTTCGGCCTTAAGTGCCTCACCGCTGCGCTTGGAGAGCTGTGCGTGGGTCATGCTGTGATTGGCGACGGCATAGCCGCCAGCAATCAATGCCCGGCTCACCGCCGCAAGGTTGGTGAGCTTGGGTTTGCCATCAGGACCGAGCGCCCCAAGGTTGCTCCCGACCTCAAAGAAAATGGCTGGCACGCCGTATTGTTTGAGAATCGCGGCGATGTCATTGGTGTACTGGCGATGCGGCCCATCATCGAAGGTCAGCACGATGGTTTTGGGTGGCAGCCCGGTGCCAAACACCTCACCATCTTCTTCACCCTTGCCCTTGCGGCCGCCCGGCTTTGGCGTTGGATATGGCACTATGACGCCATAGTCTTTGAGGATTTGCTCGCGGGTGTAGCGATTTTTCAGAGAAGCAACGTACTGATCCCAGCGTTCGCGCTTGAGTTCGATGGCACGTGGCTCAAAGCGGCCAAAGATCTGGCGAATCTCCTTTTCGTAATTGCTCTCAATCTGCGCCAAAGCATCGAGGTCTTCGCTTATGCGTTTGTGTATCTTGATGGCGGGCAGGGATGAGTCGCGTGCCACATTGGCTTGCAAACTGCGCAGCAACTCTCGAAAGGCCAGGCGATCGGCATCAAAGAGGTCGGCATTACTTTCCACGTAGTCGAGAATCCCACTCAGGGCGGCAAATCGCAGTGGGTTTGACGCACTGGTTAAGGATTCCAGGAGAATCTCTATATCCACTATCCGTTGGCGGTTTTCATGAAACAGCCATTGCCCGACTTGGTTGGCCATTTCGCGCTCGCTCGGACCAAGGGCTTTTTCGTCGGCGAACAGAATAATGATCTTGCGATATGCCGCCAAGACGCCCTGCAATCCAATCATGATCTTGCTGATATCGGGGGCAGTGGTTTGTACCGCCACGATGGGCGGTGTACTTCTAGGACCGACAAAGAATGTGGCACCTATGGCAGTGCAAAGTCCGGCCAAAACGATTGCGAAAATGACGGCTGCTTTGTTCTTCATAAATCCGGTTCACACGGGTCTGTGGTGGATGGCCGCACCGGCCGACTGCTGGCTTGAAGTGTATCCCGAGAGGAGCGTGGGCTCCGTACCTTCAACTGACGACCTCAACTGCGGTCACGCACCCTGCATAAGTTGGTTCATCTCTACGGTTTGGCTGCTCTATCAAAGCCACGCGGTGACAGCGCCTCGGTCGGTCTGATGACCGACTACGATTGCTGGCATGCGCGCGAGGCCCACATCACGGCCGACTCGGCGATCGCGAACCTGATGCGCAACGTGGGCCAGGCCCCGCAGCTTGCGACTGCGGCGATCAAGATTTTCGGCGCAGAAATGCCGCGTTCAATCGCCCGCACAGCGCTGGTGAGCAACTTGCAGACGATGGCGCCGGAGGTGTTGCAGCGGCTGGAGCCGATCCGGAAGTGAGCGTCTGATCAGCCGAAGCGTCATGCGGCGGTTCCAAACTTGCGCATGAAGCCGCGATCGATTCGGTCCTTCCAGTGCCAGACCCAACGCCCGCTCCATGACCAACTTCCCCAGGCGGCGAAGGCGTGCCGGTCGCCGCTGCTGATCAGGTACAGGGCGCGCTGCTGCGGCGTCCAATTCTGCGGCGCACGCCCTTCGCACAGGGCGCGCAGATTGCTCGCCAGCGGCGGGCCGGCCCTGACTGCGTACACGCCTGACTTGGGTCTGGCCTCGTGGTAGGAAGCGACGTCGCCTGCAGCAAGAATGTGCGGATGCGAAATACTTTGCAGTGTTGCTCCGACGCGGATGAATCCGCGCGCGTCGGTCGCCAGACCGCTGGCCTGAGCCCACACCGGCGCCGCAGCGCCCGTCACCACCAGGCAGGCATCGAATGTCAGCGCGGGACCCTTTGCAAAATGGATCGTTCCGGCTTCAAACCGTGTTGCCCGGCGCAGTTCCTGCCACTGAATACCGCGCTGCTGCAACAGCCTCAGGGCGTGTTGCCGCAATCCGTCCGGCAGGCCCTGCATCGGCAGCGCCTCGGCGCCCACCAGCGTGATGCGCAAATGCGACCATGATTGCTGCGTTGCCCCATGCTGGATGGCAAAGGCCAGTTCAACCCCGGCCGCGCCCGCACCCAGCATGACCAGATCGAAAGGTCCGCGATGTTCCTGAATACGCCGACTCAGCGCCGGCCACTGGGCGATGAATGCCTCGATCGGTCGGATCGGCAAGGCGTGTGGCACGCAGCCCGGCAGTTCATCGACCGCAGGCATCGGACCGGTGTCGATGGAGAGCCGGTCGAAGTGCAGCGTGGCGCCGTCGGCGCAGCGCAGTTCGTTGCGCACCGGGTCCAGCGCCATGCCCATGGTTTCGTGCAGCGTCACGCCCGCGCGCTGCGCCATGGCGTCCAGCGCAATCGCGCAGGCTTCGATCGGATAGTGGCCGGCAATCCAGCCGGGCAACATGCCCGAGTAGATCTGGCGCCGATAGGGCGACACGAGGTGGATTTCCCATCCCGAGATTGGTTGCGCGGCCAGATCGGCCAGCACCTTCACATGGGCGTGACCGCCGCCGAGCAACACCAGTCGCTTCATGGCGTCTGCGCGAAGCGCACGTCAGCGAACCAGGTGTCCACGCGGTCGAGTGTGTTGTCGGTGTCGGAGCCCAGGGCGATGCCACGAATGCGCGGCACCTCGCCACCGAAGGCCTCGGCCCAGTCGGCACGCACGTTGCGTTGCACGGCCCGCCACTGCAGCGCGTGGCTGTCGCCGCTGTCAACCACGATCATGCGCACCCGGTCGGTGTAGGGATTCCAGGCGGAGCTTCCTTCGCTTTGGGCGTGGCCCCACACGTAGCAAATGGCCGCCGCAGGAATCTGCGCGCCGGACAGCAGCCGGGCGGTCTGAATGCGCAGTCTGTCGGCGAATGAAAGCCGCTCGGGCGGCAGATCGAACAGCACGTAGAGCCGGGCCGCATAGTCGTCGCCCTGCTTGGTCTTCAGATCCGATCCAGGCAAAGACCTGGACACCTTCCAGCGCCACTGCAGCAGGGGTTTTTCTGCGCTGTCGATATCGACCCGCGCCAACCAGGAAGAAGCAGAGGAGGACGAATGCACCTTCAGCACATGCGAACCAGCGTCGGCCACGATGGCGAAGTCGTTGGCTTGTTCGACCTTGGGCAGCGTTTGATGGCGCCATCCCTCAGCCACCGCCGTGCCGAGCCTCGCCTTCGAGAATTCCGGGATTTGGCCGGGTGCGGCGGGCTCGGCGAAAGCCGCAGTCCCGGTCCAGCCCAGACCCAAGCAGGCCAGCGCCTGTCGGCGATCAAACATGACCTTGCTCCGTGGTTGGGGTCGTATTCTGCAGCGCACGCAGCCGTGCCAGATCGGCCGGCACATCCACGTCCCATAGTGTTGCCAGTTCGCGCAGCCGCAGACCCTGGGCCTTGGCTCGGGCACGGGTCGTGGCCATGACCTGGCCTGTGCTCCAGGTCATGGCGCAGAACAGCGCGGGCTGCGGCTGTTGCAAACCAATCAACACATAGCCGCCGTCTTCGGCCGGATACACGACGGCGTCTTCACCGTCGATCAGTGCACGCGCCGCAGCCTTCAAATGCGTTGTCGTCAACGCCGGGCAGTCGGTGCCGATCAGCAGCAGCGGCCCTTGTTGGCAATGCCGCTCGAATGCGGCCAGCATGCGCAGGCCCAGGTCACCCCGGGGCTGCTCGATGCAGTTCACGCCGCTGGTGGAATGCAGGGCGCGAAAGAAGCGATGCTGCGTGTCCGGTGCGCACCAGAGCGTGACCGCACCGAGCTGTGCCTGTTGCGCACAGGCCAGCGTCGAGCGCGTCAACTGGCGTTGCAGTCGCGCCGCGCCCGTGGCACCCAGCGCCGGAATCAGGCGCGTCTTGGCCAGGCCCGGCAGCGGCGCTTTGGCCAGCACCGCGATCTGCACACGGCGCATGTCGTGTTCACCGTGGTCGTGGTTGGTAGCCATATTTCAAAGCCAGTTGCGCCGGGTCGGCGCCAAAAAAATAGGCGGCGCGCAAACGCCACATCAGCAGGATGGTGCGCAGCACGCCATGCTGTTCCCAGCGCCGTGCCGAGGTGCTGACGGTTGTGTGCAGACAAGCGGGTGGCGAATGGCGGTTCAGGACGCGCGACAAGGCAATGTCTTCCATCAGCGCCATATCCTCAAAGCCGCCGACGGCGTTGAAGAGCTCAGCGCGCACGAACATGGCCTGATCGCCGGTGGCGATGCCCGTCCAGCGCGAACGCAGGTTCATCAGGGCTGCGACCAGGCGCAGCAACGGGTTTGCGCTGGCGATGCGTACGTCAAAGCGGCCCCAGACCTTGTCGCCCGACAGCGCTGCGCGCACCAGCGCGTCGGCTTGTTCCGGCAACTGCGTATCGGCGTGCAGGAACAGAAAAATATCGGCGGCGCAGGCAGCGACACCGGCATTCATTTGGGAGGCTCGTCCTCGGGGCGCCACCAGGGCCATGTCGGCATGTGCCCGAGCCAGGACCAAAGTGTCGTCATCGCTGCCGCCGTCCACCACGATCACGCGCACGCCGCGTTGACGCAAGGGCTGCAGTGCCTGCAGACGCGAGGCCAGCGTCGGCGCCTCGTTCAGCACCGGCAGCACGATGCACAGTTCAGGCTTCATACGCCACGGCGCCAGTTGTGAAAGCGCTCGACCCAGGCCAGCAAGCGCTGCGGTGCGTGGGCGCGCTTCCAGTTGCCGGCCACGTACTTGTTGGCCTCGGCCAGCGTGGGATAGGTGTGAATGGTGCCCAGGATCTTGTTCAGGCCGATGCCGTGTTTCATCGCCAGCACGTACTCGGCCAGCAGGTCGCCGGCGTGCTCGCCCACCATGGTCACGCCCAGGATGCGGTCCTTGCCCGGCACCGTCAGCACCTTGACGAAGCCGTGTGCCTCACTGTCGGCGATGGCGCGGTCCAGATCGTCCATGCCGTAACGTGTCACTTCATAGGCGATGCCACGCTCCTGGGCCTCAAGCTCGTTCAGTCCGACGCGCGCGACCTCGGGCTCGACGAAGGTGGCCCAGGGGATCACGCGGTAGTCGGCTTGAAACTTCTTGAACGGATCGAACAGCGCGTTCACCGCCGCGTACCAGGCCTGATGGGCAGCGGTGTGGGTGAACTGGTAGGGGCCAGCCACGTCGCCCGCAGCATAGATGTTGGGGAAGTTCGTCTGCAGATAGCCGTTGACCTGCAGCGTGCGCCCGGTCGTCACGCCCAGTTCCTGCAGGCCGTAGCCGCTGAGGTTGGCGCTGCGGCCCACGGCCACGAGCAGCGCATCGAACGCAATGCGGACCTCGTGCCCCTGATGTTCGGCGATGAGCCACTTGCCGCCTTCGACGACTTCGATGCGTTTGGCCATGTGCCCGACGAGCACGTCCACGCCCTCGTTGCGAAAACGCGCGGCGACGAGCTCCGAAACCTCCGGGTCCTCGCGCAACAGGATGCGCGGCGCCATCTCGACCTGCGTCACCTTGGAGCCCAGTCGCGCAAAGGTCTGCGTCAGTTCGCTGCCGATGGGGCCACCGCCCAGCACCAGCAGGCGCTCGGGGCGCTGGCGCAGATTCCACACGTTGTCGGAAGTCAGCACCTCGACCAAGTCGATACCGGGAATCGGTGGCACGAACGGGCGCGCCCCGGCTGCGATGACGATGGCACGGGTCGTCAGGCGCTGCAGCGTCCCGTCGGCCTGCGTGATCTCCACCTCCCAGGGCGTGACGATGCGGGCGCTGCCCTGCGCCACGTCGACTCCCAGTTCGGTGTAGCGCTGCACCGAGTCGTGCGGCTCAATCGTTTTGATGACGCTTTGCACCCGTTCCATCACCTCGGCGAAATCGAAATCCGCGTGCGCCGAACGAATGCCGAATTCTTTGCAGCGCTGCACGTGCGACAGGAACTTCGCCGAGCGAATCAAGGCCTTGGACGGCACGCAGCCGGTGTTCAGGCAGTCGCCTCCCATCTGATGTTTTTCCACCAGCGTGACCTTGGCCTTGACGGCAGCGGCGATGTAGGCCGTGACGAGGCCGGCCGAGCCGCCACCGATGACGACCAGGTTGCGATCAAAAGTCCGGGGCCGCTGCCAGCGCGCGTAAACCTTGCGTGCCTGCACGCCTTCGACCAGTTTGCGCGCGACCAACGGGAAAATGCCCAGCAGCACGAGTGACGCTAAGACAGCGGGCGAGACGATGGCGGCGATCGAATCGATGTGCGCCAACTGGGTGCCCGCGTTCACGTAAACCAGGGTGGCCGCGAGCATGCCGATCTGGCTCACCCAGTAGAAGGTCCAGGTGCGAATCGCCGTCAGACCCATGGCCAGGTTGATGACGAAGAAGGGCAGCACCGGCACCAGGCGCAGCGTGAAGAGATAAAAGCCGCCGTCCTTGGCCATGCCCGCGTTGAGCGCGGCCATGCGCTCGCCGAAGCGGGCATTGACCCAGTCGCCCAGCAGCCAGCGCGCGCTCAGGAAAGCCAGCGTGGCGCCGATGCTGGAGGCAAACGAGACGATCAACGTGCCCCAGCCCAAGCCGAAGAAGGCGCCCGCTGCCAGCGTCATCACCGTCGCACCCGGCAACGACAACGCCGACACCGTCACGTAGCCCAGGAAAAACAGGGCGCCGGCAAGCAGCGGCTGCGCCGCCCGCCACGCTTCCCATTCTTGCTGGCGCGTCTTGATCGTGACCAGGTTCAGGTACTGCCCGAGGTTGAAGCTGTAGAACAGCACAAGCAGGGTGAGCAGCAGCACCAGCACCCACCCACGTTGATCGATTCGCATCACAAGTCCTCGTTCTTTGCGGCGCGCGCCGGGCTGTAGTTTGGCCCGTGCGCAATCCTGGGGTAGTAGGAAATCCAGGCCGGGGATCGCGCAGGCCACTGCGCTAGAAACTCAGCCTGCCAGCGCTCGGCGTCGAAGCGCACCGGCAGCAAGGCCACGTAGGCGGCACCAAGTTGGACTTCGCACACGGTCGCATGCGGTGACGGCGTCGTGGCCACGCGCGTGATCAGGCCCGACCGGTCGCCGCTGAAGTTGGGCATGCCGGCGGCGCCGTTGTTCACGACGCAACCCACCGGATTTTCCGTCGAAGGCGTCAGCGCAAAGTGGCGCAGCGCGGGCAGACAGGTGTGGGTGCTAGCGAACAGGTCCACGTCTGCCTCCATGAAGGCCGATCTCAGCCAGGGCAGCGCGTCAACATCGTCCAGCGCGTTCACGTCAAAGCGCCAGCCGGCCAGCGACTCGGCGTCGCCATGCACCACAGCGACGCGGCATGGGCCCACGCGGTAGCGCGCAACCATCGGCAGTGTGGCGATTCTCTGCAAAATTCCAGGGTGCTGCAGCGCCGTCGCCTTGAGCCGGCGATGGATCTGGTTGGAGCGTTCCACCGTGCCCGAATCCACGGCGTCGGGATAGGCGCAGCCGCAGCCCGCGTCATCAGCCGGGGAGTCGAGTTCGGCCTCGACGTTGCCAAGGATCGCGTCGTGCGCCAGCACCCTTTGGTTCACCTGCTCGAAGTTGCCATCTGCCACGTTGAACCAGTTGAAGTCGCCGTTGAAGCACAGGCGCGGCGCCACGCGCTCAGCCGCGGCCATGGCCTCGATCGTGTCCAGCGCCTGCAGGTTGCCATAGAGGCCGCCGATGACATACAGCGTTGGCGTTTCGCGCTCGGGCGCCTGCGCGATGGCGGCAGCGCCGTAGCGGTAGCGCAAAGGACAGACGCGGCCCGCGCCGGGCGCGGCACTCATGCCGCCACGACCGGGTTGGCGCTGCGATCGCGTTGCAGCAGCAGGGGCAAAAAGAAGCCGACCGTGCACAGCATCAGGCCGTAGCAATTCACGCCCAGCAGCACGCCATACTTGCCTGTTCCGACCGCCCAACTGTGCGGCACCCGTCCCAGTGCCTCCATCAGACCCAAGGCCACGCCGGTCCAAAACGCGAGGTGAAAAGATGCCGGCGAATAGCGCACCCGGCCCGAGAACAAAAAGATCGGCGCCAGGCCGATGACCATCGTGCCGCTGATGGTCGTGGCCTTGAGAATGTCCGTGCCAGCGATCATGGGCAGGTTGCCCAGCAGCGCGAAGCTGACCATCGTGAGCGAGCCCACCGTCATGGCCTTGGGTGAAGGCAGCCGACCCGCGAGCAGCGGCAACTCGCGCGCCACCAGTTTGGAGAGCGAGGTGAAGGTCGAGTCCAGCGTGGAGCCGGCCGAGGTCACCATGACCACGATCATGGCAAAGAAGCCGGCGAAGCCCAGGCCCCGCGCCACCGCTGCGGGCACGTTGCCGTTGGCCACGATGCCGTGCAGCTTGGCGTGCACGCCCACCAGGCTGAAGGCGAAGATGGCGATGAAGCCGAGCACACCGGCGACGATGAAGGCGCGCAGCATGGTCTTCTCCGGCGTGATGAAACCGCGGTCCGTCAGCACCGGGTCGTGGAACGGGTAGGACAAGGACTGCAGCAACGCCACCAGCAGCAGATCGACTCCTGAGTCGAGTGTGAACGTCCCCTGCGACAGCAGCGCCTGGGGCGAGTCCGCTGGCAACACGTAGGCCAGCACCAGCCCGAGGAAAAGGATGAACACCACGGCCTGGATCACGTCGCTGAAGATGGAGCTGCGCAGGCCACCCTTGAGGCTGTAGAACAGCACGGCCGCCGTGAACAGCAGCGCGCCGCCGATGAAACCGCCCGAGCCGCCGGCGCCGTAATAGCCGCCCACCACGGCGGTGTTGCTCCAGACCTCGTTGAACAAGCGGATCAGGATCGCGACCGAAAAAGCCATGGCCGCGCCGCGACCGTATTTCTGGATGAGGAAGGGCAGCATGCCGGTCGCACCGTGGCGCGTGCGTAGGCGATAGATGACCAAGCCCGCCACCGGAATCGACAGCCAGTAGCTGGCGTAGGCCAGGCCGCCAACGATGCCATAGCTGGCGCCCAGGTTGGCGGCATTCGTCACGGATTTGGCGAAGATCCAACTGATGAAGATGCTCATCATCAAGGCCCATTCCGAGGCCGGACGACCGCGCTCGTCGTGGCCGCGAAAGAAGCCGGCTTCGTCCTTGGAACTGGGCACGACGAGGTACATCACGACGCCGAAGACGATCAGGAAGCCCCAGAAAAACAGGCCTTGATATTCACTCATGTTCATGTCTGCGCCGAAATGAATGGCGCAGCGTCAATTGCTGCAACTCGGTGCCGGTGCAGTGGCTGCACCCAGCGCCCCGCCGCAACTCGAGCCCTGGCCAGCGGTGCAGCCAAAGCAGTGATCGGCCACGCGAATCGGCAGGTCTTCCAGCGCATCGGCCGCAATCTCACTGATGTGGCTGCGGGTGCGACGCCCCAGGCTCAACGGCAAACCCAATTGCTGGTTGAAATCGCAATCGAACAGATAACCCTGCCAATCGACACTCAGCGTGCTGCGGCACATCACCTGGCCCAGGTTGCCCTCCTGGTGCGCGCCGCGCAACAACTCCATGTAGTTGTAAAACTGACCCTTGGACACCAACATTGAGCCAAAGCGCTGGATTGGCATGTTGGCCAGCGTGAACAGTTGATCGAAGGCGACGTCGAAATGCTGGGCCAGATGCTGCTTGTACTCGCGCTCCAGCGCCTGCTGGGGTGGCGGCAGGCTCGGCCCCTGCGGGTTGTAGACCAGGTTCAGGACCAGGCCCGAACCGGGGCGGGCATAGCCGAGCGCGTTCAGGCGCTGCAGGCCGCGGATGCTGGCGTCAAACGTGCCCTTGCCGCGCTGGCGGTCCACGTTGTCTTCCTGGTAGCAGGGCAAGGAGGCGACGACTTCAACCCCGTGCGCAGCCAAGAACTCGGCCAGATCTTCGTGTCCCGGTTCTTCCAGAATGGTGAGGTTGCAGCGGTCGATGACGCGCACGCCGCGCGAGCGGGCTGCGACGACAAGGGCGCGGAAATGCGGATTGAGTTCGGGTGCGCCACCGGTCAGGTCCAGCGTTCTGACGTCCGCGCTGGCGGCCAGAAACGCGATCACGGCGGCGATGGTGTCGCCCGACATCTCCTCGGTCCGGTTTGGCCCGGCGTTCACGTGGCAGTGGGTGCAACTCTGGTTGCAGCGGTAGCCCAGGTTGATCTGAAGGGTGTCGGCGATGCCCCGGCGCAGCGCCGGAAAGTCGGTCTGGGTCAGAAGGGGGAGTGTGGCGTGCATGGTGTTGCCTGAATGTTGTAGCCCATTAGACGGGCCAAGCGTTGAAATCTTACAGTGACGCCGAAAAATTTGGAGCGCCGACAGATTTGAGTTGCTGAAAAGTACCGCTTTGGGTACGATTAACCGCTATTTCAATACTTTTATTGTATTTGTATGAACCACAACACGGTCTCCGTTGCTGAAATCAAGCGCCGTGGCATGTCGGCCATTGCCGACAGCTTGCGGCGTGGTCCGGTGCACATCATCAAAAGAAACAAGATGGCCGCCGTTGTTCTATCCGAGAGTGACTATCAGCGCCTCACCAATCAAAAGTTGCCCGCTCCATCGGGCATGACGGCGATGCAGTGGTTGCTGGCGCAGCCAACCGTCGGCAACCGAAGCAAAAATCAAATCGATGCTGACCTCAAAGCAGAGCGTGCCTGGTGATCGCGTTCTTCGATTCAAGCGCCCTTATCTATCTGCTTGAGGGTAGCGAGCCGTTCTCCACCAAGATTCGTCGGGAACTGGCGAGCGCTGCAAGAAGGCACCCTGACCTTGGTGCTGGCGTGTCACGTCTGACCTGGTTGGAGTGTCGTGTGGGCCCTATGAAAGCCAATGACAGTGTGGCCTTGGCGGCATTCGATGCCTTCTTTGCGCGCGCTGACTTGGTGTGGGTTGAGCTAAACCAAAATGTCGTGGAACTGGCGGCGGCGATCCGCGTCAAGCACGGACTGAAGACGCCGGATTCGTTGCAGGCGGCAAGCTGCTTGCAGTTGGGATCTGAACACCTTTTTCTGACCGGTGATTCTTCGTTCAAGCGCGTGAACGGATTGAATGTGAAGATATTGCACGGATAGGTGCTTCGGGGTGCACCATTGTCGGCATTGGTCGTGTTGCCGGAGGTTGCGCTACCGGTCGGGCTGTTTGAGTTGATGGCCGACTGGTCCCGCTGCGGTCCCGACCACCCATCGGAAAAATTGATTGTCGAAGTTGGATGACCGCTTCCAGGGTTTTCCTGGGAAGTCATTGCACTGCGAAAACGAGCGCTCGGCGCGCTGCCAAGGCCAAGCGTGGCCTTGACCCTTGGACCGGCTCAAGACAGGCCAAGCTCAGTCCGAACGACGTACGGCCAGTGAACGGCCGGCTCAGCGCGGCATCCCCGGCATGCCGCCCATGCCCTTCATGCCGCCCAGGCGCTTCATCATCTTCATCATGCCGCCGCCCTTCATCTTCTTCATCATGTCCTGCATCTGCTCAAATTCCTTGAGCATGCGGTTGACTTCCTGCACGTGCACCCCGGCGCCAGCGGCGATGCGGCGCTTGCGTGTGGCCTTGATGAGCTCGGGCTTGCGGCGCTCCAGCGGCGTCATGCTGTGGATCATGCCTTCCTTGCGCTTGATGTCGCGCTCGGCGCGGTCCATGTCAACCTGGCCGGCCTTGGCCGCCATGGCCGCGGGCAGCTTGTCCATCAGGCTGGAGAGGCCGCCCATGCTCTTCATCTGCTGGATCTGGGCCAGAAAATCGTTCAGGTCGAAGGCCGCGCCGCTCTTGACCTTGGCCGCGAGTTTTTGCGCCGCCTCCACGTTGACCCCGGCCGTGACCTGCTCGACCAGCGCCAGAATGTCGCCCATGCCCAGGATGCGCCCGGCGTGGCGCTCGGCGTCGAAGACCTCCAGGCCGTCGATCTTCTCCGAGGTGCCGGCAAACTTGATGGGTGCGCCCGTGACCTGGCGCACCGAGAGCGCCGCGCCGCCGCGCGAGTCGCCGTCGAGCTTGGTCAGGATGATGCCGGTCAGCGGCAGCGCTTCCTTGAAGGCGCGCGCCGTGTTGATCGCGTCCTGGCCCTGCATGGCGTCCACCACGAACAGCGTCTCCACCGGATTGAGCACCTCGTGCAGCGCCTTGATTTCCTGCATCAGCGCTTCGTCGATGGCCAAGCGCCCGGCCGTGTCCACCAGCAGCACGTCAAAGAAATGGCGGCGCGCATAGTCCAGCGCGGCGCGCGCAATGTCCAGCGGCTTCTGGTCCGGCGAACTGGGGAACCACTCGGCGCCGGCTTGCGCCGTGACCACCTTGAGCTGTTCGATCGCCGCCGGGCGGTACACGTCGCCCGAGACCGTGAGCACCTTCTTCTTGCGCTTCTCGATCAGGTGCTTGGCCAATTTTGCGGTGGTCGTGGTCTTGCCCGCGCCCTGCAGGCCCGCCATCAGGATCACCGCCGGGGGCTGGGCCGCCAGATTGATGTCGGAGACGCCCTGCCCCATGGTGGCGGCGAGTTCGCGGTTCACGATGGCCACCAGCGCCTGGCCCGGCGAGAGCGAACCCAGCACCTCCTGGCCCAGCGCCTTGTCCTTGACGCGGGCGATGAAATCGCGCACCACCGGCAGGGCCACATCGGCCTCGAGCAAGGCCATGCGCACTTCGCGCAGCATGTCGGTGACATTGGATTCGGTGATGCGCGCCTGGCCGCTGATGTGTTTGACCAGGCGGGAAAGTTTGTCGGAAAGTGCGGATGCCATGGGGCTGTGTCCCGAACGCCGGGACCCTGGTTGAATGCCAAGGAATGCTGGCAAAGTGCAAAGCGTCAAGCGCTCGCTTTCATGCCAGGGCCGCGACGCGCACCGAGTCATGCAAATGAGTTCTTTGACGTTAAACTGTAGCCATGATTTTAGCCAGTGCCACCGAACTGACCGCCCTCTTGTCTGCCGTTGCAGCGCTCGCCTATGCGGTGCCCGCCGTCGCCGGGAACCGACTGAGCCCGGCATCGGCCCATTTCGCCTTGCTCGCAGCGTGGTCGCTGCACGCGCTCGTTCTGGCCTGGGGCTTGCTCGGAGAGACGCCGCGCTTCGGCTTTGCCCCGGCGATCTCGATCACTGCCTGGCTGGTGCTGACGGTTTACGCGGTTGAGAGTCAGCGCTTTCCGCAACTGCGCGCCCGCTGGGCCCTGTCCGGCCTGGGCGCGGCCGCCGTGCTGATGGCCATGGCTTTTCCCGGGACCCTGCTGCACCCTGCGGCCTCGCCCTGGTTGCCGCTGCACTGGGCCTTGGGCCTGGCCTCCTACGGCCTGTTCGCCGCCGCCGTGGTCCATGCCTGGCTCATGACCCGCGCCGAAAAGCAGATCCGCCTGGCCGCCGACCCGCACGCCGGCATTCCGCTGCTCACGCTGGAGCGACTCACCTTTCGCTTCGTGCTGGCCGGCTTTATCTCGCTCACGGCCACGCTGTTGGCGGGCTGGTTTTTCGGCGAGCGCTTGTACGGCGGCATCGGCTGGAAATGGGATCACAAGACGGTTTTTTCGCTGCTCTCCTGGTTGACCTTCGCCACCCTGTTGCTGGGTCGGCAGCGCTTTGGCTGGCGCGGGCGCAAGGCCGTGCGCGTGCTCTATGCCGGTGCCGCGCTGCTGCTGCTGGGCTACGTCGGTTCACGCTTTGTGCTGGAAGTGATTCTGGGACGAGTCTCATGAAATTGCTGTTGCTGCTGGCGGCGCTGGCGCTGGCGCTGTGGCTATGGCGCTCGGGACGCGCGCGCACCTCAAGCGGCAGCGCGGCCGCTCCCAGCCAGCCACAGGACATGATCGCGTGCGCCTGCTGCCAGGTCCACGTGCCGGCTGCGGAATCGATCGCGGGCCAGCGTGGGCGCTACTGCTGCACCCAGCACCGCCAGCAATCGGAGCCCTGAGATGACGCAAGCGCAGGCCGCCCAGCACACCGGCCTACTGGGTTGGCGCACCGGCGCACCCGCACTGGAAGATGGCGCCTTCGGCCGGCTCTGGCAGGCCTTCATGACGGCGCGCGCGAGCATCGCCGCAGCGCTGTTGCTGGTGCATGGCGCCATGTACTGGATCACGCACGCCGCCGCCACGATTTGGGTCGTGGCCCTGTGCGCGGTGTACCTGGCCGTCACGCTCGTGGCCCGTCTGACGCGCAGCCCGATGCCCAGCGGTGCGTCGTTTCACTCGCACTGGCTGTCCGCCGCAGGGGCCGACCTGCTGATGTTTTCCACGCTGGAAATCCTGCAGGTCGGCAGCATCAGCTACACGCCTTTGTATGCGCTGCCGGTGCTGCTGTCATCCGTGCTGGGCTCGCTGCGGCTGGCCATTGGCACGGCGGCCAGCGTGACCCTGCTGTTGCTGCTCAACGCCTGGCGCCTGGTGCTGAGCAACAACGCCGACCTGGCGCCGCAGTTCTTGCAGGCCGGGCTCACCGGTGCTGCGGGCTTCGTGCTGGCGCTGCTGGTGAATCAACTGGCCGTGCGTTTGGCGCGCGAGCAGCAGCTCACGCTGCGCAGCAAACTGGCCGAGCGGCTGCAACGCCAGGTGAATGAACTGGTGATTGAAACCCTGGGAGACGGTGTGCTGGTGGTGGACGCCAGCGGTGTCGTGCGGGCCGCCAATCCGTCGGCCCGGCACCTGCTGGGTCCCGGCGAGCGCGCGCCCTTGGCGCCCTTTAGCCTGGGCCTGCATCCCGGTTGGTCCAGCCTGCGTGAGCTGGCATCGATGACTTTCGAGCGCGACACGAACCAGCTTGCCGACCTGTCGATTCACCATGCGGGCGAGAACGCCAGGAAGCTGCAAGCGCATACCCGATTGACGGCGGCGCCGGCCAACACCAGCGAAAACCTGTGCGTCATGTTTCTTCAGGACCTGCGGGAGATGGAAGCCCGGCTGCGCACCGAAAAGCTCGCCGCCCTGGGTCGCATGTCCACCGCCGTGGCGCACGAAATTCGCAACCCGCTGGCGGCGATTTCCCAGGCCAATGAACTGCTTGACGAAGACCTGCATGAGCCCGCGCAGCGCCGCCTGTCGCAGATGGTGCGGCAAAACGCCCAACGCCTGGGCAAGATCGTGGACGAGGTGCTCGACATCGCACGGGTGAAGGACGAGTCCGACGAACATTCCGTGGCGCGGCTAGCGCTGGACGCCGAGGTGCGTTCGATGTGCGCCGACTGGGGCCTGCAATCGGGTCACCTGCAAGGCCTCGAGTTCGACCTGAAGGCCGGGGCGCTGAGCGTGCGCTTTGACCCCGATCACCTGCGCCGCGTGCTCATCAATCTGCTGGACAACGCGCTGCGCCACGCCGACTCCAAGCCCGGTGCGATCCGCGTCCAGACACTGATTTCACCCGCGCAGCGCGGCATGGTGAAGATCTGGAGCGCCGGTCAGCCATTGGAAGCGACCGTTGAGCAGCGCCTGTTCGAGCCCTTCTTTTCATCCCAAAGCCGCTCCAGCGGCCTGGGCCTGTACATTTGCCGCGAACTGTGCGAACGCCATCACGCGGTGATCTCCTATCAGCGCACGCACCGCGACGCCATGGACAACCAGAGTGAAGAGGGCAATGAGTTCAGCGTCGCCTTTGGCTCCGAGCGTGCCAGTGCCGCCCCCCCCGCAGCCGCGCAGGCCGAACTGCTTTATTGATTCGAGGTCCATTGCTTCATGCCACCTTCGTCCAACACCCCGTCCGTCAAGGTGCTCGTCGTTGACGACGAGCCCGATCTGCGCACGGTGTATGAACTCACCCTGCTGCGCGAAGGCTACCGCGTGGAAACCGCAGAAAACCTGGCCCAGGCCCGGGCCCAACTGGAGCAGGATCGTTTCGATCTGGTGATCACCGACATGCGTCTGCCCGACGGACTCGGCCTGGAATTGCTGCAGGGCATGGCGCAGCGCCACCGCAGCGAGCGGGCCATCGTCATCACCGCCTATGGCTCGGCCGAAAACGCCGTCGAGTCACTCAAGGCCGGGGCCTTCGATTACCTCACCAAGCCGGTTGATTTGAAACAGTTCCGTGCGGTCGTGGCTGCGGCCATTCAGGGCGCGCCCGCCACCGCCCCGGCAGCGCACCCTGCGGGCATCCCGGAGAACCGCCATCTCGGTGCGCGCCCGCAGGCGGGCGCCTCGGCGCTGCTGCGTCTGGTGGGCGAATCGCCGTCGATGCGCGCGGTCAAGGAGCGCATCGTGAAGATTGCCCGCAGCATGGCGCCGGTGCTGGTGCGCGGTGAATCGGGCACCGGCAAGGAACTCGTGGCCCGCGCCGTGCACGCCTGCAGCCACCGCGCCAGCCAGCCCTTCGTCGCAGTGAACTGCAGCGCCATTCCCGAGAGCCTGCTCGAAGCGGAATTCTTTGGCGCCAAGAAAGGCTCCTACACCGGTGCCAGCCAGGACCGCGAGGGCTACTTTCAGGCGGCGCACGGCGGCACGCTGTTTCTGGATGAAATCGGTGACCTGCCGCTGGCCATGCAATCCAAATTGTTGCGCGCCATTCAGGAGCGCAGCGTGCGCCCCCTGGGTTCGACCCAGGAAGACAGCGTGGACGTGCGCATCGTCAGCGCCACGCACAAGGATCTGGCGGCCGAGGTCCAGGCCCAGCAGTTCCGCCAGGACCTCTTTTACCGACTCAACGTGATCGAGATCCTGGTGCCGCCACTGCGCGAGCGCCGTGAGGATCTGCTCGCACTGTGTGCCGCCTTGCTGCAGCGCATTGCCGCCGAGTCGGGCATGCCGGTGCCAGTGTTGTCGGCAGAATTGATCGATGAGCTGGGCGGTCTGCGCCTCGCCGGCAACGTGCGCGAACTGGAAAACCTGCTGCATCGCGCCGTGGCCTTGAGCGACGGCGCTTCGCTGCACATGGACTTTGCGCCGACCCAGGCCGCTTCACTGGGCGAGCTGTCGCGCCCGGCGCCGGCCCCCGCAGCCGCGCCAGCCCCCGCACAGGCGCCGGCTGCGCGCGACCTGCAGGCCTACTTGGACGGGTTGGAGCGCGAGGTTCTGCTGCACGCGCTGCAGGAGCACCACTTCAACCGCACGGCCGCTGCCGCCAGCGTGGGCTTGAATCTGCGCCAGATTCGCTACCGCATGGCGCGGCTCAACATTCAGTCACCCAAGGACGACGATGGCGCAGCCGACGCCGAGTGAGCCCGCGTCCCTGAGCGCGCTGTGGCAGGCCGGTTGGTACCGCTTCGCGCGGCCGCTGCCCTCAGCCAACTTCGGTCCCCGCCCTGCCGGGGCCGCGATCGACCTGATCGTGCTGCACTCCATCAGTCTGCCGCCGGGCCAGTATGGCGGCGACGAAGTGCAACAGCTTTTCAGCAACACGCTGGACTGCACCGCACACCCGTACTTCGAGCAGCTCGCCGGGCTTGAGGTGTCGGCCCATTTCTACATCCGCCGCGACGGACAACTGTGGCAGTTTGTCGATTGCGAGCAGCGTGCCTGGCACGCCGGCAGCTCCTGCTACCGCGGGCGCGACAACTGCAACGACGATTCCATCGGCATCGAGTTGGAGGGACTCGAAGGCGATGCGTTTGAAGCCGCGCAGTACGAGACGCTGAGCAGCCTGTGCGCCGCTGTGGCGCAGCGCTACGCCATTGAGTACCTGGCCGGGCACGAGCACATCGCCCCCGGTCGCAAACAAGACCCCGGAGCCGGCTTTGACTGGCTGCGGCTGCAGCGCGCACTGGCTTGGCCGACTCGGTGTTTTCCCGAAGGCGTCGCGCACTCGAACGCCGACTGAGACCGTTGGGCCCGACGCCGGCGAGCGCTTGCGCGGGACAGCGCGAAGGCAAACGCCTCGCAGCACAAGCCCCTAGGCACAAGGCTTGACGCGCACAAAGCGTCTGCAAGCCGCATGTTTCCTCGGTTTTTTTTCGCCCCATGTGGCCACATCACGGCGCGCCGCGGGTTCTGCCTGGAGCGCGACCAGATGCGCGACCGGGCGCGCCAAGCGCGTCACCCCCAGCGCGCACTGAAAGAAAATGTAAAACCGGCACAAACACTACCTGTAGTGTCTTGAAATCCCTTCAAACACTAGATATAGTGTGTCCTGCGAAATACCAGCTTGCTACGAAAAGTGCAAAATCGACACCGCCCCGACCCGGCCACTCGACCCAACGACCCTCCGATTACTTGAACAAGACCATGTCAACAGCTTTGAATTCCCCCAGCGTCGCCAACGCCGCCGCACCCCAGCCCATCAGCCTGCAGTCTGCCGTTTCAGACACGCCCGGCATGCTCTCGCACTACCAGATCATTCGGCGCAACGGCGCCGTCGTGGCGTTCGAGCCGAACAAGATCGCCGTCGCCTTGATGAAGGCATTCTTGGCTGTGCACGGAACGCAGGGCGCCGCCTCGGCCAGCATTCGCGAGACCGTGGACGCGCTCACCCAGACGGTGATTCGCGGCTTGCTGCGCTCGCGTCCGAGCGGCGGCAGCTTTCACATTGAGGATGTCCAGGACCAGGTGGAACTCGGCTTGATGCGCAGCGGTCACCACGAAATTGCCCGCGCCTATGTGCTGTACCGCGAACGCCGCACCCAGGAGCGCGCGCAGCAGCTGACCCAGGAGTCGCCGGCCGCGCCCACACTGCACGCCATCGACCGGGGCCAGCGCGTGGTGCTGGATCTGAACCATCTCAAGGCCCTGATCGAATCCGCCTGCGCCGGCTTGAGCGCCGATGTGCAGCCCGAGCCGATCATGGCCGAGACGCTGCGCAACCTGTACGACGGCGTGCCCATGGACGAGGTGTACAAGGCCGCGATCCTGGCGGCGCGCACGCTGATCGAGAAGGATCCCGATTACACCTACGCCACGGCCCGCCTGTTGCTCAACACCATGGCGCGCGAAGTCTTTGAGGCCGAGGTCAGCCCGGCCGAAATGGGTGAACGCTATGCGGAATATTTTCCGCAGTACATCAAGAAGGGCATCGCCGCCGAACTGCTCGACGAGAAACTGGCGCAATACGACCTGAAACGGCTGGGCCTGGCGCTCAAGGCCGAACGCGACCTGAAGTTCGATTACCTGGGCCTGCAGACCCTGTACGACCGCTACTTCCTGCACGTGCGCAAGACCCGCATCGAACTGCCGCAGGCCTTCTTCATGCGTGTGGCCATGGGACTGGCGCTGAACGAAATCGACCGCGAGACCCGCGCCATCGAGTTCTATGAAGTGCTCTCCAGCTTTGACTTCATGTCGAGCACGCCCACGCTGTTCAACGCCGGCACGCGCCGCCCGCAGCTCTCGTCGTGCTATTTGACGACCGTGCCCGACGATCTGGACGGCATCTACGAGTCGATCAAGGAAAACGCCCTGCTGTCCAAGTTTGCCGGCGGCCTGGGCAACGACTGGACCCGGGTGCGCGCCATGGGTGCCCACATCAAGGGAACGAACGGCGAGTCCCAGGGCGTGGTGCCCTTCCTCAAGGTGGTGAACGACACCGCCGTGGCCGTGAACCAGGGCGGCAAGCGCAAGGGCGCGGTCTGCACCTACCTGGAAACCTGGCATCTGGACATCGAAGAGTTTCTGGAACTGCGCAAGAACACCGGCGACGACCGGCGCCGCACGCACGACATGAACACCGCCAACTGGATTCCCGATCTGTTCATGCGCCGCGTCATGGAGAAGGGATCGTGGACGCTGTTCTCGCCCTCGAATGCGCCCGACCTGCACGACAAGTTCGGCATCGAGTTCGAGCAGGCCTACGTGGCCTACGAGGCGAAGGCGGCCAGCGGCGAGATCAGCCCGACGCGCACGCTGCAGGCCACCGACCTGTGGCGCAAGATGCTCACCATGCTGTTCGAGACCGGCCATCCCTGGATCACGTTCAAGGACGCGTGCAACCTGCGCTCGCCCCAGCAACACGTGGGCGTGGTGCACTCGTCCAACCTGTGCACCGAGATCACGCTCAACACCAGCGACACCGAAACCGCGGTCTGCAATCTGGGCTCGGTGAACCTGCTGCAACACCTGAAGGACGGCGCGGCTGCGGGCGACGCCAAGCAACTCGATCACGCCAAGCTGCGCCGCACCATCACCACGGCCATGCGCATGCTGGACAACGTGATCGACATCAACTACTACGCCGTGAAGAAGGCGCGCGACTCGAACATGAAGCATCGCCCGGTGGGACTCGGGCTGATGGCCTTCCAGGACAGCTTGTACGAACTGCGCACGCCCTACGCCAGCGACGCCGCCGTGGCCTTTGCCGACACTTCGATGGAGGCGGTCTGCTACTACGCCTACTGGGCTTCAAGCGATCTGGCCAAGGAGCGCGGCAAGTACGCTAGCTATACCGGCTCGTCCTGGGACCGGGGCATCCTGCCGCTGGACACCTTGGACGTGCTGGCCGCACAGCGCGGCGGCTACGTCGAAGTCGATCGCTCCAGCACGCTCGACTGGGACGCGCTGCGGCGCAAGATTGCGCAAGACGGCATGCGCAATTCCAACTGCGTGGCGATCGCGCCCACCGCCACCATCTCCAACATCATCGGCGTGGACGCATCGATCGAACCCTGCTTTGGCAACCTCGCGGTCAAGTCGAACCTGTCGGGCGAGTTCACCATCATCAACCACTACCTGGTGCGCGACTTGAAGCTGCTCGGCTTGTGGGACGACGTGATGGTGATGGACCTGAAGCATTTCGATGGATCGCTGCGACCCATCGACCGCGTGCCGCAGGAAATCAAGTCGCTCTATGCCACCGCCTTCGAGGTCGAACCGACCTGGCTGGTGGAGGCGGCGTCGCGCCGCCAGAAGTGGATCGACCAGGCGCAGTCGCTCAACATCTACATGCCAGGCGCATCCGGCAAGAAGCTCGACGACACCTACAAGCTGGCCTGGTTGCGCGGCTTGAAAACCACCTACTACCTGCGCACCATTGGCGCGACGCACGCGGAAAAATCCACCGTCAAGGCCGGCCGCATGAACGCCGTGTCCTCGGGCGGCGACGCTTCCGGCGCGAGCATGAGTGCGCTCGACGCGGCAGCGGCGGCAGCACAGCAGCAGCTGCTTGCCACGCCGGCCACCGACATCAAGTTCTGTGCGATCGATGACCCGGGATGCGAAGCGTGTCAGTAAGCCTTGGTGAACTGGCATGCGTGGCCGCTGAGCGCGGCGCGTCATGAAAGTTTTTTCTTTTACGTTGAGGAATTTCGCGCAAGAACGATGCGATGGAACAACACCTCGAGCCTGCGATGCGAATGAATACTTTTCATTTCGCAACGCAGCTTTCATAATCCGATCATTGGAAAATTTATGCTGAACTGGGACGAAGAAAAAACAACTTCACTGCAAGCCTTGAACCACAGCGGCGCGATCTCTCGCCGCGAGGTGGACGACTCTTCCCTCGGCGTCGCCGCACACGACACTTCCCCTCTTCCCACACGCACACTGAACGACGGCGCCGTCGTCCCGGCCGTGCCGTCGCCCACTGCGGCACCGACGCAGCGCCGCGTGAATGCCGCCGACAAGCGCATCATCAACGGCAAGACCGACGTCAACCAGCTCGTTCCCTTCAAGTACAAATGGGCCTGGGAAAAATACCTCGCATCGTGCGCCAACCACTGGATGCCGCAAGAGGTCAACATGACGCGCGACATCGCGCTGTGGAAAGACCCCAACGGTTTGACGGAAGACGAGCGTCGCATCGTCAAGCGCAACCTGGGCTTCTTTGTCACGGCCGATTCGCTTGCCGCGAACAACATCGTGCTGGGCAGCTACCGCCACATCACCGCGCCCGAGTGCCGCCAGTTCCTGTTGCGCCAGGCCTTTGAAGAAGCGATTCATACCCACGCCTACCAGTACATCGTCGAGTCGCTGGGCCTGGACGAAGGCGAGATCTTCAACGCCTACAACGAGGTCGAATCGATCCGCAACAAGGACCAGTTCCTGATCCCGTTCATCGAGACCCTGACCAATCCCCACTTCACCACCGGCACCCAGGAAAACGACCAGAAGCTGCTCAAGTCGCTGATCGTCTTTGCCTGCCTGATGGAAGGCCTGTTCTTCTACGTCGGCTTCACCCAGATCCTGGCGCTGGGGCGGCAGAACAAGATGACGGGTGCGGCCGAGCAGTACCAGTACATCCTGCGCGACGAATCCATGCACTGCAATTTCGGCATCGACCTGATCAACCAGATCAAGCTGGAAAATCCGCTGCTGTGGACAACCGAGTTCAAGGCCGAGATCAAGGCCCTGTTCATGGAAGCGGTGGAGCTGGAATACAAGTACGCCGAAGACACCATGCCGCGCGGCGTGCTCGGCATGAACGCGTCCATGTTCAAGGGCTATCTGCGCTACATCGCGAACCGTCGCGCGACCCAGATCGGCCTGGAGACCTTGTACCTGAACGAAGAAAATCCATTCCCCTGGATGAGCGAAATGATCGACCTGAAGAAGGAACGCAACTTCTTTGAAACCCGCGTCATCGAGTACCAGTCGGGTGGCGC
The DNA here is from genome assembly GCA_903844215.1 of uncultured beta proteobacterium. Classification (GTDB taxonomy): domain Bacteria; phylum Pseudomonadota; class Gammaproteobacteria; order Burkholderiales; family Burkholderiaceae_C; genus CAIKVZ01. The sequence goes on from CAIMSP010000139.1 coordinate 43,542, forward strand.
ACTTTCCTGGGACTGACCCGCTCGTGATGATGATTGAAATTCCACAATGCACCGGACGACTCGAAGAAGTTGCCGTGCGCTGTGTCACCGTGTCCATGGCGCTGGGTACTTGCCCAACCCCATGCATCGCTTCGTGCTATCCAACGGCATGAAGTGCTCTTTGTAACTTGATCAAGGAGATAATAATGGCAACTGCGAAAAAACCGGCCGCTAAGAAGGCTGCTCCCGTGAAGAAGGCTGCGGCACCTGCGAAGAAGGCTGCTGCTCCTGCGAAGAAGGCTGCTGCAAAGAAGGCTGCACCTGCTAAGAAGGCCGCACCAGCGAAGAAGGCTGCTGCTCCTGCGAAGAAGGCTGCTGCAAAGAAGGCTGCTCCCGCCAAGAAGGCCGCACCAGCGAAGAAGGCTGCTGCTCCTGCGAAGAAGGCTGCTGCAAAGAAGGCTGCTCCCGCTAAGAAGGCTGCTGCCAAGAAGGCCGCTCCTGCTAAGAAGGCTGCTGCCAAGAAGGCCGCCGTAGCGAAGAAACCAGCGGCCAAAAAGCCCGCAGCTAAAAAGGCAGCCAAGAAGACGGCTGCGAAGAAAGCCGCGAAAGCACCCGCTGCCAAGCCCGCCCCGGCTGCTGCCCCTGCAGCTCCGGCCCCTGCGGCTCAGACGACTCTGAACCCGCAGGCAGCCTGGCCGTTTCCAACCGCCAGCAAGCCCTGAGCCGTAGGCGCTTAGCGCCCAAGCCCGATGTCGCAAGGCATCGGGCTTTTTTATTGCGGATAAAACGCCAGTACCCTGTAACCCGCAATACGAGCCGGACTGGCCACCCCCGCGACGCTGACCGTCAACACCCCAGACCAATCTGCGCCTGCGGCAATGGAGCGCACCGGGGTCTTGAAGTCGGCTGGCAACAGCACGCGACGCAACACCGCTGCGTCACGCGTGTCCGTCAAGGTCAGCTCCAGCGCAGGCAAGGCCAACTCCGTGTGCGCGGTGTTTTTGATTGCGATCTGCAATCGATAGACGTCCGCCCGAACACGGTCAAAGGAGGAGCTGTCCACGGTGATCGATTCGATCGCCTTGAGCGGCGCAATGGCGCATCCCAGGCCCTGGCACAGGGTCTGCAACAAGGGCTTGACGTCGGGCCAGGTGGCGGCGATGCGATCGCGCTCGTGCACCAGCACTTGCAGTGTCAGCGCCAGAGACAAGGCCAGGCTGCTCAATGCCAGCAGCCAGCGCACCCCGGGGCGACTCCAGATCGAACGGCGCTCGGAGCTGTGCAAGAAGGAAACCGGCGCGCTGGGAACTTCGAGTTCGGTCTGCGCCCGCCATGGCAAAACCCCAGCGTCCGCCGCTTCCTCCGGCTCGGGCCCAATCAAGGCCGTGGCCACGTCCGCACCCGATTGCAGCTCTGGTACCAAGGGCGCCAAGTCCGGCTCCTTGACGGGCCGGGTTGGCGCCTCATCGTTGAGGTCGAAGGCAGCAAGCTCATCGTGAATGTTTGAGGCTTCGTCCGGCAGTGCCGTGACGAGCGGCGCCGCGTGCGCGGCCTCGTGTTGCAGATTGGCTGTGCCATCGAACACGTGGCTGCATTGCCCGCAGCGCACCCAACCTTCGGAAATCTTCAGCTGGTCAGCAACCACTCTGAACAGCGTCGAACACTCGGGGCAGCGGGTAATCATGCGCGTGCTGGGTGGGTCAGGCGTGAACCGGCATGCTCAGAGGGTGGCGGTCATCAGTATCCAGCCGTCCTCGGTGTCGGCCACCGACAGCTTGCAATACGGCGCGTAGGCCTGCATCAACTCCTGCGCCTGGCGTTCCAGTATGCCGGCCAGCACCAGCGCACCACCGGGCGCCACATGGGCGCACAGCAGCGGCGCCAGCACCTTGAGCGGTGTGGCCAGAATATTCGCCAGCACCGTCTGGTACGGCCCCTGCGCCAGCTCTGACTGCCCGGCACGAAGCGAAACCGAGTTCGCGCTGGCATTGAGTTCGGTGGACTCGATCGCCGCCGCGTCGATGTCCACCGCATCGACCTCGCTCGCGCCCAATTTGGCCGCACCGATGGCCAGGATGCCGGAGCCGCAACCGTAGTCGAGCACCCGACCCAGGCTGCCGCCCTGCTCGGTGCGGCGGGCCAACCAGCGCAAGCACATGCGCGTCGTGGGATGGGTTCCGGTGCCGAATGCCAGCCCCGGATCCAGACGGATGATGGTTTGCGCATGCGCCGGCACCTCATGCCAGGTCGGAACGATCCAGAAGCTGGGCGTGATTTCCACCGGCGTGAACTGCGACTGCGTCAGCCGCACCCAGTCCTGATCTGGCACGACCGTGTTGCCCAGCAGCTCGCAATCCGCAAAAAAATCCTGCTGCACCAGCACTTGTGCGGCCTCGTTCGCGCCGTCCTGCGTGGCAAACAGGGCCAGCACGCGCGAGCGCTGCCAGGCCTGCCTGGGAGCCGGCATGCCGGGCTCGCCAAACAGCGGCTTTTCGTTCTGCGTGAGCGCGTCCGCGTCCTCGACGCTCACACTCAAGGCGTCCAGCGCCTGCAGCGCGTCGCTCAGGGTCTCGACGCTGTCCTCGGGGCACAGTAGGCTGAGCTCATGCATGACGCGACCTCATCCCTTGTGCAGCGACAGCCACTCTTCCAGGTAATGAATATTCGTGCCGCCGGCAAGAAATTTGGCGTCCATCATGAGTTCACGGTGCAAGGCAATATTGGTGTTGATGCCCTCGACCACCGTCTCCAGCAGCGCCGTGCGCATGCGCGCCAAAGCCTGCTCACGCGTGTCGCCGTGGGCGATGATCTTGCCGATCATCGAGTCGTAATGCGGCGGCACAAAGTAGTTGGTGTAGATGTGCGAATCCACCCGCACGCCTGGACCACCCGGCGCGTGCCACATGGTGATGCGTCCGGGTGAAGGCGTGAATTTGAACGAATCCTCGGCATTCACGCGGCACTCGACGGCGTGGCCGCGCATCACGATGTCGCGCTGGGTAAAGGGCAGCTTCTCGCCTGCCGCCACCATGATCTGGGTCTTGACGATATCGACGCCCGTGACCATTTCCGTCACCGGATGCTCTACCTGCACGCGGGTGTTCATTTCAATGAAGTAGAACTCGCCGTTCTCGTACAGGAACTCAAACGTGCCCGCGCCACGGTAGCCCATCTTCTTGCACGCCGTAGCGCAGCGCTCGCCAATCTTGTCGATCACCTTGCGCGCAATCCCCGGCGCCGGCGCTTCTTCGATCACCTTCTGATGGCGCCGCTGCATGGAGCAGTCGCGTTCGCCCAGATAGACCGCATTGCGATGCTTGTCGGCCAACACCTGGATCTCGATGTGGCGCGGATTGAGCAGAAATTTTTCCAGATAGACGGCTGAATTATTGAACGCAGCACCGGCCTCGGCCTTGGTCATCTGCACCGCGTTGATCAGCGCCGCCTCGGTATGCACCACACGCATGCCGCGCCCGCCGCCGCCGCCCGCCGCCTTGATGATGACCGGATAGCCCACCAGCTTGGCAATGCGGCGGATCTGCACCGGATCGTCGGGCAGTTCGCCTTCAGAACCCGGAACGCAGGGCACACCGGCCTTGATCATGGCCTGCTTGGCCGACACCTTGTCGCCCATCATGCGAATCGATTCGGGTGTGGGGCCGATGAACTGGAAGCCGCTTTTCCACACGCGCTCGGCAAAATCGGCGTTCTCGCTCAGGAACCCATAGCCCGGATGAATCGCCTCGGCGTCCGTCACTTCGGCGGCCGAAATGATGGCCGGCATATTGAGGTAGCTCAAAGCCGAGGAAGCTGGGCCAATGCACACCGCCTCGTCTGCCAGCTTGACGTATTTGGCGTCACGGTCGGCTTCGGAATAGACCATCACGGCCTTGATGCCCATCTCCCGACAGGCGCGCTGGATTCTGAGGGCGATCTCCCCTCGATTAGCTACCAGAATTTTCTTGAACATGCGCTATCAATCTTTGGGGGGTTACTCGATCACGAGCAAGGGTTGGCCATACTCCACGGCTTGGCCGTTCTGGCACAGGATCTGGGTCACGACCCCACTCTGATCGGCTTCAATCTCGTTCAGGATCTTCATGGCTTCAATGATGCAAATCGTTTCACCGACCTTGACCGTGCTGCCAATTTCCACGAAGGCCTTGGCGCCCGGGCTGGCCGAGCGGTAGAAGGTGCCCACCATCGGAGACTTCACTGCATGGCCGGTTTCCACCGGCGCTGCCGGGGCGATCACAGCGGCAGCCACGGGCTGGGGCGCGGGCGCGGGCACGGCCGCATAGGTCTGTGCGTGCACCACGGTCGGGCCGCCCTTGACAATGCGAACCTTGCCTTCGGCCTCGGTGATTTCAAGCTCCGTGACGTTGGAGTCCGATACCAAGTCAATCAATGTCTTTAATTTACGCAGATCCATGCCAGCTCCATCTCGATCGAAAAAGAAAACGCGAATTTAACTCAAAATCGCTAAACGTCGCTCTTTTTTAATTATCTTTTTTTATTTTTCATCTACTCGCCAGCAAAAGAACGCTCTTCAAAATCACGCTGCGGGCTCAAATGAGGCCCAGACGCTGACGTCGGCAGCCGAGAGTCGTCCGATTTTACGCTGGGCAACGATGCCTCTTCCGGTGATGACCAGACTGAACGGCAGGCCGCCGCTCAGGTTGCCCAGCTTTTGCGCCAAGCCAATCCCGCTGGATTCAGCCAAACCGATCGGGTAAGCGACCGGAAAATCACGCAGGAAGCGGCGCACCGAATCAGGCTTGTCAATCGCCAAGCCAAGGACTTGCCAGCCTTTAGCCGAATTTTCGCGATAGAAACGATCCAATAACGGCATTTCCTCGACGCAGGGCGGACACCAGGTAGCCCAAAAATTCAGCACCAGCGGCTTCCCCCGAAAACTCGCCAGGTCCAGTTTGCCGCCCGCAGGACTGGCAAAACTGAGCTGCCAAAGGGACGGATCGACCACCTGCCCATCGTCCGTCGCCGAATATTTCCACAGCGCCAGCCCCGCACCGCACAGGCCTGCGGCAGCGGCGACACCGGCATAGAGCAGGCCTCGCCTTTGGAATCCGGGCGCGGCCGGGATAGGCGGGGTGGGCTGTGGGTCGTTCATGGAGCCGCATCATGCACCAAGCGGCGCACGGCTTCGATATCGCCGCGCGCCGGGCGGCCCTTGGCGTCGGGTTTGAGGGCGCCGCGCACATCGTCAAAGTCGTACACCATCAGGTGCACGCCGATGTCTTCTTGCAGCGCTTCAGACCAGCAATGCAGGCTCAGCGCTTCGGTCGCCGCGCCGTTGAACCCGACCACGGTGCGCGGCAGGTAGTTCTGCTGCCGATCGATCAAGGCGATTTCGGCCGACTTGGCGTCGTCGCAAAACAGCAGCAGATAGACGTCGCAGCGCCGCGTCGCCGTGCCACGCCACACCGCGCCCCCCAGATGAGGCCGAAATGGCGCCATGCGCTCCATCCAGACCAGCGCCAGGCGGCGCAGCGCCAGCAGTTCGTCCGGTTGGGTCTCGGCCGCAAAGAGCTCGATGTACTCGCGCACCGCCTCTTCCACCTCGTCGTTGCCCGGCAAGGCGCTGCGGTTCGAAAGCCCCAACTGCTTCACGGCGCGCCGCTTTGCCGCGCCGTATTCCAGCCCTTCCTCCACCACCATGCGCGCGGCGGTGGCGGCGATTTCTGCTTTAAGCGTGTCCATGCGGCGGATTTTCCCAGACTCCTACAATTCCCGCATGCATATTCACATCCTCGGTATTTGCGGCAGCTTCATGGGAGGCCTGGCCGCGCTGGCGCGCGAGGCCGGCCACAAGGTCACAGGCTGCGACCTGGGCGTGTACCCGCCCATGAGCGATCAGTTGCGCTCCCTCGGCATTGAATTGATCGAGGGCTATGGGGTCGAGCAGATGGCCTTGAGGCCGCACGCCTACGTCGTGGGCAACGTCGTCTATCGCGGCCAGCTTGCCGATGGCAGCGCCCGTTTCCCGCTGATGGAGGCCATCCTGGAGCAAGGTCTGCCCTACACCAGCGGGCCGCAATGGCTGGCCGAGAACGTGCTGCAAGGGCGCCACGTACTGGCCGTGGCGGGTACCCATGGCAAGACCACCACGACCAGCATGCTGGCCTGGATTTTGGAGCAAGCGGGCCTGAATCCTGGATTTCTGGTGGGCGGTGTTCCGATGAACTTTGGCGTCTCCGCGCGCCTGGGTGTGGGCAAGCACTTCGTGATCGAGGCCGACGAGTACGACACGGCCTTCTTCGACAAGCGCAGCAAGTTCGTGCACTATCGCCCACGCACCGCGATTTTGAACAATCTGGAATTCGATCACGCCGACATCTTTGACGATCTGGCCGCGATCGAACGCCAGTTTCACCACCTGGTGCGAACCGTCCCCGCGTCCGGACGCGTGGTCTATAACGCCGCCGAAGCCAGCCTCAAGCGCGTGCTGGCCAAGGGCTGCTGGAGCGAAAGCGTCAGCTTTGGCCCCGCAGGGGACTGGCAGGCGTTGGGCGAGAACGACGATTTTCAGGTGCTGCAACAGGGCTTGCCGGTCGGCCACGTCAGTTGGGGCCTGACGGGGGCCCACAACCAGATGAACGCCCTGGCAGCGCTGGCCGCAGCGCAGCATGTGGGCGTCGCGCCCGAGTTGGCGGGCCAGGCGCTGGGACGGTTTGAGAGCGTTAAACGCCGCATGGAAGTTCGCGGCAACGTCGGCGGCGTGACCGTGTACGACGACTTTGCGCACCACCCCACGGCGATACGCACCACGCTGCAAGGGCTGCGGCACAGCTTGGATGCACGGGCCGCGCGCGCCGCTCAGCCCGCGGGGCGCATCCTGGCCGTGTTCGAGCCGCGCTCCAACACCATGAAGCTGGGCACCATGAAGTCACAGTTGCCCTGGAGCCTGGAGCTGGCCGAGCTGGCGTTTTGCCACGCGGGCGGCCTGGGCTGGGACGCGCACGAGGCCCTGGCCGCGATGGGGGCCAAGGCGCAGGTGGCCGACAACATCGAGCAACTGGTGCAACAGGTGGTGGCCGCAGCCAAGCCCGGCGACCACATCGTCTGCATGAGCAATGGCGGATTTGGCGGCGTACACGCCAAACTGCTGGAACGCCTGGGCGCTGGCTAACTTTCAGGCTTCGGCGGCGAACCGCGCCGAGACATGAAAGCGGGTTCTTCCAGGTCAGTACGTGACGCTCATCGAGGCCACGTCGATGCGCAGCATGGGCCGGCCCAGCGAGGCGCTGGCGGCGCGCGCAAACTCGTTCGCCCACACACTGTCGGCCAGACGCGCAGCGCCGGCGGCTTGCGCCACGCACAGCACGCGGTCGGCGCTGAGCAGTTTGCCGGTGGCGCGCAAGGGCTCGCATTCCAACGCCACAAACTGCTGATCCAGCCAAAGCCGCGCCGCATCCGGCGCCATCGGCGTCAAAGCATCCAGATTGATTCTGACTTCTTGACCTGCGCCCAACTGGACGATCACTTCGTTTCGCATGATGATTTGCCTTTCGAACGCGCGGCTCGGCGCTTTGAACCAATAGAAAACGCCCCGGGTCAACGTGCCCGGCGCGCCAGCACAGCTTGGGATAATACGTCCAGCGCCTGCACCGAGTCATCCCATCCGAGACAGGCGTCGGTGATGCTCTGGCCGAACTCCAGCTTCGAAGGATCATCCTTGCCCGGCGTGAACTTCTGCGCGCCAGCGTGTAGATGGCTCTCCACCATCACGCCAAAGACGCGGTGTGAACCTGCGGCAATCTGCGCCGCCAGGTCACGCGCCACTTCCAACTGCTTTTCGAATTGCTTGGAACTGTTGGCGTGACTGCAGTCCACCATCAGCGTGGCCGGCAACTTGGCCGCCTCAAGGTCCTTGCAGGCCGAAGCCACGCTGAGCGCGTCGTAATTGGGTGCCTTGCCGCCACGCAGGATCACATGGCAATCGGGATTGCCCTTGGTCTGGACGATGGCGACCTGGCCGTTCTTGTGCACCGACAAAAAGTGGTGCGCGCGCGCTGCGGCCTGGATCGCGTCGGTGGCGATGCGGATATTCCCGTCCGTGCCGTTCTTGAAGCCGATCGGCGCCGACAGGCCCGAGGCCAGTTCGCGGTGCACCTGGCTCTCGGTCGTGCGCGCGCCGATGGCGCCCCAGGAAATGAGCTCGCCGATGTACTGGGGCGAGATCACGTCGAGGAACTCGCTGCCGGCGGGAACGCCCATGCGGTTGATCTCCACCAGCAGTTGGCGCGCGATGCGCAAGCCTTCGTCAATGCGGTAGCTCTGGTCCATGTAGGGATCGTTGATCAGCCCCTTCCAGCCCACGGTGGTGCGCGGCTTTTCGAAATACACGCGCATCACCACCTCCAGCGTGTCGGCGTACTTCAGGCGCTGCTCGGCCAGCTTGCGGGCGTAGGCAATGGCTGCGGCCGGGTCGTGGATCGAGCACGGGCCGATGACCACCAGCAAGCGGTCGTCGGTGCCGGCCATGATGTTGTGGATGTTCTTGCGCGTGCGCGTGATCAGCGACTCGACGGGCGTTCCGCTGATCGGGAAGAAGCGGATCAGATGTTCGGGCGGAGGCAGCACGGTGATGTCCTGAATGCGTTGGTCGTCGGTCTGGCTGGTCTTGTCGACGGGGCTCGCATACCAGGCATCGGTGCTGGCGGTGGCTTTGGAATTCATGGCATCTCCTGATCGCTGGGGTTTTGAAAAATGGGCACAAAAAAACCGCCGGGGTTGCCGGCGGTTTTCGGGAAATTCTTGAAGCTGTTTTCAGCTGCGTTCAGAACTCTCGACCGCCGACGGCGCTGGAGAACCAAAAATAGCTGAAGTAAAAACGTGCTGCCTTCATGCGGATGAATATAGCACAGGCCCCAATGACTCGAAGAAAGGAACTTTCAGTGCTCGGGGCGCTGCGCCGCCGCAGCAGGAATCTTGGCTCTGATCAGGGGCGCGCTGCAAGGCCACGGCGCGCTGACGCATTCCATGCAGACCGAAGCGCCCCTTGGCCAAGTCGGCCGGCCTCAAGCTCCTGCCGCAAGCCCCCGCAGCCGGCGAAAAACACCAGCCCGAAGGCGGCTGCTGGCACCCACAGAGCTTCCACCCATCGACCGATTGGTCCCACGGCGGACCGATTGTGTCGAATGAATGGTACGTGATCGAAGACGTTTTGACAGAATGGTTTGGTCCGGACTGGACGCACGCCAAGGCCATCATGGACTTTCCGCTTCCATGGTTCATGCGCGCCTATGTGGCGTCGCAATTTGGTGACCAGGTGGAGGACATCGGCGGCGCCGATCGGGCCCTGGGGCCCGACCCCATCCTGCTGGCGCAATTGCAACTCAACAGCCTGCGCTCGATGCGCGCAACGCAGTAGCCAGGCCCTGTCGCAGGCCACCCAAGACCTCGCCGGATGGCGCGGGTGTGTACGGCTAGGAGCTGAACAGGAAGTTCATCACGTCGCCATCCTTGACCACGTAGTCCTTGCCTTCGCTACGCATCTTGCCCGCGTCCTTGGCACCCTGCTCACCCTTGAAGGTAATGAAGTCGTCAAACGCGATGGTCTGGGCGCGGATGTAGCCCTTCTCGAAGTCGGTGTGGATCACGCCCGCCGCCTGCGGTCCGGTGTCGCCCACGTGGATGGTCCAAGCGCGCACTTCCTTCACGCCGGCGGTGAAATAGGTCTGCAATCCCAGCAGCTTGTAGGCCGCCACGATGAGGCGATTGAGCCCCGGCTCTTCCTGCCCGATCTCGGCTAGGAACATCTTCTTGTCCTCGTCCTCCATGTCGGCCATCTCGGCTTCGATCTTGGCGCAAATCGCCACCACCGGCGCGTTTTGCGCGCTAGCAAACTCGCGCAAGCGGTCCAGGAAGGGGTTGTTCTCGAAGCCGTCCTCGGCCACGTTGGCAACAAACATGGCGGGCTTGGCGGTGATTAGGAAGAACTGCGTCAACAGCGGCAACTCTTCCTTGCTGAAGGAGAGCGTGCGCACCGGCTTGGCCTCATTCAGCGCAGCCTGGCACTTTTCCAGGATCGCCACCAGTTTGGTCGACTCCTTGTCACCCGAGCGCGCCGTCTTAGTGACGCGGTGCAAGGCCTTTTCCACGGCCGTCAGATCGGCCAGGCAGAGCTCGGTTTGAATCACTTCCATGTCGGAGATCGGATCGACCTTGCCCGCCACGTGAATCACGTTCTCGTCCTCAAAACAGCGCACCACGTTCACGATCGCATCGGTCTCACGGATATGCGCCAGGAACTTGTTGCCCAGGCCTTCACCGGTGCTGGCACCGGCCACGAGTCCGGCGATGTCCACAAACTCGACGATCGCGGTCTGGATCTTCTCGGGCTTGACGATGGCAGCGAGCTGGTCCAGGCGCTTGTCGGGCACTTCCACGATGCCCACGTTGGGCTCGATCGTGCAAAAGGGATAGTTCTCCGCCGCAATGCCCGCCTTGGTCAGGGCATTGAACAGGGTGGATTTACCGACGTTGGGCAAGCCCACGATGCCGCACTTCAAACTCATGAAAAATATCCTTATGTATCAATGTCCCAGAGGCACGACAAGGCCAACCTGGGCACCGTGAAAGTGCCCGATCCACGTCGGCAAGCGTTCGCAATGCCGCCATCGTCAGCGCGGCCAAAGCTGCGCCAAGTGGCAAAGTTTTGTCCTCGTTTTGTCCTGGGGAATAGGGGGTGATTGTACTTATCAGCGAATCTTTGCTGCAACGCACCAGCGATCACTTTCTGGGCTATCGAAGATCGCGCTCCAGTTTCTCGAACCATGGCGTCAGGCCATCACAGAAGTGCTGGAACGATTGCGCCACGGTGTCGGGAATGGGGTGCAACTGAATGGTGCTGCGTTGCCCCCCGCTTTTTCCAAGCCTCTTGAAGGTCGATTCATCCGATGCGGTAAACAAGATGCGGCTGAACCCTGTGGGTGTCGGAGCGGCGTCGGAGCCGCTGGGCAACACAATCTGGCCCACCCGGATGCGCATGCCCGCTGCGGGAAGCGCCAGGGTCAAGGCCCCGGTGCGCGTCACTTCCTCGCCGCCATCGAGCGCCTGGGTTTTGCAGTGGCCACTGCGGCACCTGATGCGCACCGTGTTCCCGGGACGACAGGCCTCGACCGTGAAAACTTGTGCGCAAAAGCGCAGCGCGCCGGGCACGCTGTTGACCTCGGTGCGCAACGCGGCTGACTGGTACTCGATGTAGATGACCAGCAGCGCAAGCAGCGCCACAAGCACCAACAAAGTCCAGTAGATCGGCGTCCAGTTCACGTTCTCAATCCTTATGCAGTTCATGTTCAAGCTGAAAGACCGCTTTTCCAAGCCCCTACACGCGACCTGCGTTGCGCCGGGTCGATGGCCTGACCGATCCATGGCCAGTCTGCTTGCTGGCGCTATTCTGCCGCTTCTTGAGAACGGCCGACTCCTGCTTCGTGATCGTCCCGCAGTGACACTCGGGGCGATGCAACCCGCTGCTGCCAGCGCAAGCCTGGATAATGACGCCAGGTCGGGCACTCGCCCGTACCATCGGTCTCAAACAGGAACCTCTGCATGCCGCTCGTCGTATTCAACCAAAAGGGTGGGGTTGGCAAGTCCACCATCACCTGCAATCTTGCCGCCATCAGCGCCAGCCAGGGCCTGCGCACGCTGGTCATCGACCTCGATCCGCAGGGCAATTCGAGCAGCTACCTGCAAGGCCAGCAGGCGACGGCCGATCAGCCCACCATCGCTGGCCTGTTTGAGGATGCCCTGAGCTATAGCTACCGCAAAGTTCTACCGAATGAGTTTGTCGTCCCGACCCCGCACGAGGGACTTCACTTGATGGCGTCGAGTCCGAGCCTGAACGAGTTGACGACCAAGCTGGAGTCGCGCCAGAAGATCTACAAGTTGCGCGAGGCCCTGCAGCAACTGTCCAAGGACTACGAGCGAATTTACATCGACACGCCGCCGGCCTTCAACTTCTACACCCGCTCCGCGCTGGTTGCCGCCGACGGTTGCCTGATTCCCTTTGACTGCGACGAATTTTCACGCCAGGCGCTGTACACGCTGCTCGACAACGTGCGTGAAATCCGCGCCGATCACAATCCCAAACTGCAGGTCAAGGGCATCGTGGTGAACCAGTTTCAGGCCCGCGCGAAGTTGCCCCAGCGCATGGTCGATGGTCTGCTGGCCGAAGGTTTGCCGGTCTTGCAACCCTATCTGCCCTCCTCGGTCAGGATTCGCGAATCACATGAACTCTCGCTGCCGATGATTTATCTGGACCCCCAGCACAAATTGACGCAGGGCTTCGTCGCGCTGCACAGCGCGCTCGGCCCGGTCTAGGTTGACTGGCGGCCGATGCGGCAAGGGACACGGCCGCACAGCACCGCGGTGCATGGCCTGGTCATGAACGAGTTGTCGCTGGTTGTTGCAAGCGTTGTGGGGATTGCGATCACTCCGGCCTTCTCCGGGTCCATTCTTGGTGGACTTGGCTTCGGGGAGCGGGCGATCGTCGCCCGGTGGTGGCCAATACATTGGAGCCCGCCGCTGCAAATCCAGCCAGCGCTGTCGAGGCTGATGACGTAAGGAACGCCATCAGCCTGAGCTACCCCTCTCCGTACAAGGGGCCGCCCGCCGTCACTTGCTGGCGGGGACGGGTGCCGTCGGGGCCGACGGTTGAATCAGACCTACAACCTCGCCAACCTTGCGCATCATGATGGTGATGGTGGCAGGGTAGTCAAATCCGGCGCCCGTATTTCTGTCGATGATGTAGCCAATGCCACCGCCAATGATGATGTTTCCCCACACCGCGCCGTTGCTCCTGGAGACCATCGTTTCATGGCCGACCACATTTCCGTCTTTAAGGCAATCGACGGCCAGGTCGCCTGTGCTCTTGTGGACCGTGACAGTTCCCGGGCTGGTCACAAACCACTTCCCGGCATCATTTTGGAGTGTGCACCCAGCGCCAGCGACTTCCTTGGAATCCTGAATTGTTTGGACGGTTATCGGTTGCAGTTTCTCCCCTGTTACCGATGCACATCCGGCAACCGAAAGCAAAAGAGCTAAGAGCACGAGGTTTTTCATTATTGAACTTTGTCTAAGTTGCGGCGAAAGTAAGGCGTCGCCGCTTCGCCCGGGCAGAGGGTAACACTGAAACTCCAAAAGACAACAGCAAGCCTTGTCCAACGTGGTATGAGCCTGACGGGGGCACGTATTTCCAACCAGAAATGAGCCTGAGGGAGCTGCTTCGCAGTTGAGCTGATGGCTTGATCATCCAAGGATGGTGATCAATATGGACGAGACCAAGCTGCGCACC
>CAIMSP010000140.1 GCA_903844215.1 uncultured beta proteobacterium
GTGCCGCGACGTTTGACGCTGCCGGGCTGGATTGCCAAACCGATGCCTTAGGGCGCCTCCATGCCAGACGAACCGACCATGCTTTCGCGCACCTTCAAACACTTCTTCCAATCGGAGAAGGCCGGCGGCGTGCTGCTGATGCTGTTCACGCTGGCGTCGCTGCTGCTCGCCAACTCGTCCTTTGGACCGGCTTACCAGTCCCTCTGGCGCATCCCGGTGGCTGGGCTGAGCCTGGAACATTGGGTGAATGATGGCTTGATGGCGGTGTTCTTTCTGTTCATCGGCCTGGAACTCGAACGCGAGCTTTTCGTCGGGGAACTGTCGAGTTTCAAGAGCGCCTTGCTTCCCATGTTCGCGGCCATCGGCGGCATCGCATTGCCCGCGCTGATCCACTACGGCCTGAACGCCGGCACCCCGACCGAGGCCGGCGCGGGCATCCCCATGGCAACCGATATTGCCTTCGCCCTGGCGGCCCTGGCCTTGCTCGGGCGTCGCGTCCCGGCCGCGCTCAAGATCTTCCTCACGGCACTGGCGGTGATGGACGACCTCGGTGCCATCGTCGTGATCGGGCTGTTCTACACCGAGCGCGTCGCACTGGGCTATTTGCTGGCGGCCTTGGGCGTCTTTGGCTTGCTCGTCCTGCTCAACCGCGTGCGGCGCGTCATGGCGCTGCTGCCCTACCTGCTCGGTGGTGCACTGATGTGGTGGCTGATGCTCAAGTCGGGGGTGCATGCCACGCTGGCCGGCGTGATGCTGGCGTTCGCGATCCCGTTTTCTGCGCAGGCCGAGGATGAACATTCGCCGTCCCATCGGCTGGAACACCGCTTGCACCAGCCGGTCGCCTTTGTCATCCTGCCCATTTTTGCGCTGGCCAATACCGCGCTGGCGCTGGGCCCGCAATGGCAGGCTGGACTGCTGACGGCCAACAGCCTGGGCATCATCGGCGGCCTGGTGCTTGGCAAACCGCTGGGCATTGGCTTGGCGTCGTTGGCGGTGGTGCGCCTCGGCTGGTGCCGCCTGCCGCCAGACCTCGGCTGGCGCCACATCGTGGGTGCCGGCATGCTCGGCGGCATCGGTTTCACCATGTCGATTTTCGTCACCAATCTGGCCTTTGCGGGCCAGGCGCCATTCATCGATGCGTCGAAAATCGCTGTCCTGCTGGCCTCCGTTGCGGCCGGCGCACTGGGTTGCCTTTGGCTGCGAATGGCAACGCATGAATAAGCCACCGGGCTCGACTCGTCATCCTGCGAAGAAAGGGAAAACGCCGTGCTGCCATGCCCCGAACCCCATCGCGCGCGCCCAGCGGGGCGTCCCCATCGAGTGAGCGCGATGAAGTCCTCACGACTTCAATCCATCCGCCTGGCCTGGCTGCGCGCCCTGTTCTTCGGGCTGCTCCTGCTTGGCTTCTCCAACGTCATCCATTTGGCCGCAGCGCAAACCGAAGAAGCCGTCCCGCTCGTCATCGGCAGCCGCAGCATCCATGTGTTTCGCGCCCCGCTTGGCATGTTTTCCGCAGCCGAGCGGGCCGACGGTGCGCGCAAGCGCATCGAACGCGCCTTTGAGCAAGCGGGCGCGGGCTGGACCTCGGTGCTGCCCACGAGCCTGGGTGTGGAGGTCCAACTCGATGGCAAGGTGCTGTTCCTGGTCGTCCCGGGCGACGCCCGAACGGCGGCCGGCGAGACGCCCGAGGCGCTGGCGAATCAGGCCTCCCGCGTGCTGCAGAAGGCCTGGAGCGAAGCGCGCGAGCGCGATGACTCCGCTGCCCGCCTTGCTGGCGCGCTCAGGGTGGCGCTGGCCACGGTCCTGCTGCTGGCGGCAGGGTTCGCCACGCTGCGACTGTCCGCGCGCTTGCGCGTCCTGTGCGTCGAACGCCTGAACCGGGGCATGGAACGCTTGCCGGGGGAACATTGGGGCCTGCGCCTGTCAGCGTCGCTGCCAAAGATCGCGTCCCGCCTGGCGCTGCTGCTGACCTGGTTGCTGGGTCTGGCCCTGGTGTATTTCTACCTGACCTATGCGCTGGGCCAGTTCGCGCTGACCCGCCCCGCCAGCGAGGGCATGTCGAACTCCATCACCAGCCTGCTGATGCAGGCATGCAAAGCCGTGATCGAGTCGCTGCCGGGGATGTTCATCTCGGTCATCATCTTTCTGCTGGCCTGGGTTGCCACGCGCATTTCGGCGCAGTACTTCGCCAGCGTCGAGACGCGCCCCAGCGACCGCGCGGCGCTGAATGCGCACACGGCCCCGGCGACGCGGCGCCTTGTGAATGCCTCGCTGTGGCTGTTCGCTGTCGCCATGGCTTACCCCTACCTGCCGGGGGCGCAGACCGATGCGTTCAAGGGACTCTCCGTGATCATCGGGCTCATGGCTTCGGTCGGGGCTTCGGGCGTGGTGGGACAGGTCGCCAGCGGCGTGATGATCGTCTACACCTACGCGCTGAAAAAAGGCGAGTACGTGCGCATCCAGGACTATGAGGGGACGGTGACCGAGCTGGGCCTGTTCGTCACCCGGCTGCGCACCGGACTGGGCGAAGAGATCGCGTTGCCCAACGCCTTCGTGCTGGGCAACGTGACGCGCAACTATTCCCGGATCGATGGCGGCAACGGCTATGTGCTCGATACCACGCTGACCATCGGCTACGACACGCCCTGGCGCCAGGTGCACGCCATGCTGCTCGAGGCCGCCGCCAGCGTCCCGCAGATCAGGAAGATTCCGCCGGGCTATGTGGTGCAATCCGCGCTGTCCGATTTCTATGTCGAGTACAAGCTCGTGGCCTACGTCGATTCGCAGTCGCCGGCGACACGGGCGCGCGTGGCCAGCGATCTGCATGCGGCGATCCAGGACGCCTTCAACCGCCACGGGGTGCAGATCATGTCGCCGCACTACATGTTCGATCCAGCCGCCCCCAAGATCGTCGCAGAGAAGGATTGGCGCGTGCCTGCGGCCAAGGGCTAGCAGCCTGTCGGACTTTGCACGTGGGCGTGCGCAAAGTCCGACAGGCTGCTGCCAAACCCAGCGCGAGCCTCAGTGCACCGTGCAGACCATGCACGGATCAAAGGAGCGCACGATGTGCTGCACCGCCACGCTCGCGCCCGGGCCTTCGTCACGGTCATCCAGCGGCGCGCCCACGAGCGCGGCTTCGAGCGCGCCCGGCGTGCCGGCGGCGTCGCGCGGCGAGAAGTTCCAGCTCGTGGGCGCGACGATCTGGTAGTGGGCGATGCGCCCGTCCTCGATGCGCAGCCAGTGGCCCAGCGCACCGCGCGCCGCCTCCGTCAAACCGATGCCCTGCGCCTGCTCGGGCAGGGCCTGAACCTGGTGGAACGGTTCGCCCGGCCGCAAGGACTGCAGCCACTGCTCCATCAGCGGCAGGATGCGCGCCAGCTCCACCAGGCGCGCCAGCACCCGCGTGTAAACGCTGCCGCCATGCTCGGCGCAAGCGGCACGAATCAGCGGTTGGCCCGCCACCAACTGGCGGGCAATGGCACCGGTCTCGATCACCTTGCCCGCCAGCCGTGGCGCCTTGTTCCAGGTGTAGGCGCCGGCCTTGTCGGGCTCGGGCTGGGTGATGCCCGCCATCGGGTGCAGCGCCACGCCGGCGGCCCCCTCGGACAACCAGGCGTGGCGCATGTCCTCGGTGATCTGGCCGGGGTCCAGCGCCAGGACTTGCTGCGCGGCGCCATCCCACACGCCACGGGCCAGCACGTGCGAGCCGTCGCTCTGGGCGTAGGCCCCATAGCTGAGGTAGCGAGCGGGTCCGGCGCCCAATCGGGTCAGGCCGGCATCGGCCGCGATGTCCAGGAACAAGGCCAGATCGCTGCCCTGGGAACGCGCCCCCCAGGCCTGCAGCGCGGCCAGACTGTCGAGCGCGGCCACCTCTTCGAGCGTGCTGCCGAACAGCGTGCGCTCCAGGAAGGCGCGCATCTCGCGCAGCCGCGCCATGAGCCGGATCTTCTCGGCCGCTTCGATCGCGCGCGCCGTGCCGCCCGGCAGCACGGCACCGGTATGCGGCCACTTGCCGCCCAGGCTGCCCATGAGTTCCAGCCAGCGCGCACGCGCCGCCAGCGCCGCGCGGTTGTGTTCGCCGCTCGTGCTGGCGCCGCCGACCACCGGCGCAAAGCGCCGCTGCGCTTGCGCGTACCAGCCCTGATCAGCATAAACGCTGCGCGTGAAATCGGGCATGAAGAACACATAGAAATGCGTCAGATGGTCGGCCAGGTTTTCGCAAGCGAGCATCAGGTTGATGGCCTGCTGGCCGTTCGGCGGCAGCAGCACACCCGAGGCATCGGCCAGGGCGCGCGCTGCCGCCACCGACTGCGAGACCGAGCAGATGCCGCAGATGCGCGGCGCGATGGTGAGCGCGTCCATCGGGTCGCGACCGCCCAGCATGCCCTCGAAGCCGCGGTACATGGGCGCGTTCACGCGTGCCTCAAGCACACGGCCGTGGGCCACCTCCAACTGGACTTCGAGATCGCCTTCGACGCGGTTGAAGGGCCCCAGTATCAGCCGTGTCATGTTTGTCTGAGCCCGGTTTTGCGCGACACCGGCGGCAGCACGACGTGGTCGCTGATGGCGTTCTTCTTCACGCGTTTGGGCGTGGCGCTTTTGGACAGCGAGGCCAGGGCCACGAACCAGGCCTTGGGCATGTCGGTGGGCAGGCCGATGGGGATGCCGGCGAGCTTGGGCGTGACGTGAAACGCATGGCCCGGATTCTGAAATCCGGGCTCGGTGCAGCTGATGCAGGCAAAGCCCGCGCGCGTGCACGAGCCTTCGCCATTCCACAGCCGGGTGTTGCAGTCGGCGTGCGCCAGCGTGCCCTTGCAGCCCATGTTTTCCATGGTGCAGCCCAGGTCCGAGGGCTTGGACGCGCTGGCCTTGTATTCGTAATATTCATTGCGCGTGCAGCCGTGGTGCACCAGGCGATCGGCATAGAAACGGGGTCGTCCCAGTGGGTCCAGATCGTCTTGCGTGAAGCCGCCAGCCGCCAGCGCCATGAGTGTGTCGGTGACCCAGCCGGGGTGCGTTGGACAGCCCGCCACATTGATCACCGGCAGGCCGCCCAGGGCGCGGAACTCGGCCCCCAGCAGGCCGCCCAGGCGGTCATCCTCGTACTGCAAGCCGCAGGCCTCGGTGGCCTGGTTGGCGCTGGCCGTGACGCCACCCCAGGCGGCGCAGCTGCCCACGGCCAGCACCTGCCTGGCCACGGTTGACAGACGGCGCACCCACTCGATCATCGGCACGCCGGTGCCGGCCAGGACATGAAAGCGCCCGCTTGCGTTGGGGCCGCGCAGCAGCGCCCCTTCAATGCACAGCGCGTCCAGGCGCACCCGAGCGGACAGGCAATCCTGCAACAGCCCGACCAGGCCCGGACCCTGGTCCAGCGAGAGCGCGGGATGCCACAGCAAATTGACGCCGTTGTCGCGCAACAGACCGCCAAAGTCGGGCGTGTCGGCCGTCAGCAGCGACATGCTGCAGCCCCCGCAACCGCCGGCTTGCAGCCACAGCACATTCAAGCTCATCGCATCTCCCTTCAGCAACGCCGCAGCCGATGCGGCCACGCGCCATGGTAACTGGGATGGCCGCTGAAAACCACGCCCGCGACCTGTCTGCAGGCGATTGTCCTCAGTCGCGCGCGGCCGTCCCCGTGGCCACAGGCTGCACCGTGCAAGTGACGCAGGGATCAAAGGCCGCCGCCAGCGTTTGCGCTGCGGCCGTGGCGTGCGCCGGCAAGGCCGCAACCGCCCGGGCCAGCGCACCTTCGGGATGGAAGTTCCACTCCGTGGGCGCCAGCACGCGGTAGTCCTGGACCCGACCCTGAGGGTCGAGTTGCAGCCAATGCAGCAGCAGGCCGCGAGCCATCTCGCACCAGCCGAGCGCCTGGCCCGGGGCCAGCGGCAAGGCGCCACAGGACAGCAGCGGCGGGGCGCTTGGCTGCGCCGCGTCGGGTGCGGCGGCGATCTCCATGAGCTCCAGCCAGCGTGCGCTCAGGCGCGTCCAGGCGCTGTGCTGCGTCGGCCTGGCGCGATCGCGCAGGCGCGTCCACGGCCCGGTTTGCGCGCATTCGCCCAGCCACGTCGGTCGTTGCGCAAACTCGCTCTCGGTGGCCAGCTGGGTGGCGAGGGCGAGCAGCTGGCGGGTTTGCATGGCGGGGTCCGGATTCAGCACATCCAGGCCACGCTGCGGCGGCGTCAGCTCATGGGCCAGCGCCAAGCCCTCGGCCAGACAGCGCGCGGGCAGCAGCTGCGCCGCCTGGGCTTGACACCAGCGCGCCAGCCTAGCCGGGTCGCGGTGCGCATCGAGCCACGCGGCCACGGGTTCACGCAAGACCTCGCGCTCCAGCCACAGGCGCAGGGCCAGGCGCAGGGCCTGTTCCGCTGCCGCGTCGCGCGGCTGGCGCGCTGTGGCCAGTGGCAGAGGGCAGCCGCGCAACCAGGCCAGCGCCTGTCCCGGCGGGATCGGCTGGGCCAGTCGTTGCGGCCAGTCCAGCGCGATGCTGCGCAGATGGTCGCGCGCGGTCTCCAGCGCGTGTTGGCGCAGCACTTCGGGCGCGGGGGACTGCGGCTGGCCGGTGCTGGCGCAAGCGAACGCCCATTCGGCGACGCTGCAATGGGCATGGGCGCACAGCGTGAACACGCTGGCCAAGGTGTGCCCCAACTGCTCTGCGCCTTGCCCACGCAGCAAGCGGCCCAGCCGACCCGAATCGAGAATCGGGCGCTGACCCACGATGCTGTGCACCTGCCCGGGCAGCAGCCGGTACTGTCCACTGATTGATTCCCAGGGTCCAAGGTTCATGGGCGGAGGCGACCTGCGTTGTGCGATCGGGCAAGACCGGCCGGTGCGGCGGACTCAGTAGCGGTAAACGCCTTGCCCGGACTTGCGTCCCAAGCGGCCCGCCGCCACCATCTCCTTGAGCAGCGGACAGGCGCGGTACTTGCTGTCGCCAAACTCGCTCAAGTACACCTCCATCACGGCCAGGCAAACATCGAGTCCCACCATGTCCGCCAGCGCCAAGGGACCGATGGGTTGGTTGCAGCCGAGCTTCATGCCGGCATCGATGTCTTCGGCCGTCGCCAGGCCTTCGGCGAGCACAAAAAAGGCCTCGTTGATCATCGGCACCAGGATGCGGTTCACGACGAATCCGGGCGCGTTCTTCACCGTGATCGGCGTCTTGCCCAGAGCTTTGGCCATGGCGTGCACGGCGTCGTGGGTGGCGTCGCTGGTTTGCAGGCCACGGATGATTTCCACCAAGGCCATCATCGGCACCGGGTTGAAGAAATGCATGCCGATGAAGCGCTCGGCGCGGCTCGTCACCGCCGCCAGCTTGGTGATGGAAATGGACGAGGTGTTGGAGGCAATGATCACCTCGGGCGCCACGATGGCGTCGATCTGCTTGAGGATCCTGAGCTTGAGATCGTGGTTCTCCGTGGCCGCTTCGATCACCAGTTGGGCCGGTTTCAGATCGTCGTAACTCGTGCTGCCCTGGATCAGCGCGAGCGCGGCGTCGCGCGCCGCGGCCGTGATCTTTTCTTTCTTGAGCAGGCGCTCCAGACTCTGGGCCACGGTGGCCAGGCCCTTGTCCACGGCGGCCTGCGACACATCGACCATCACGACCTGAATTCCGGCTACGGCGCAGGCCTGTGCGATGCCGTTGCCCATGGTGCCGGCGCCGATGATGCCCACTGTTCTGATATCCATGCTGCTGAACTCCAAAAATAAGTCGATGTTAATGTGAAAGAACGAACTTTCATGGTGCTGGGGCGCTTTGCGCACCCGGCATGAAAGTTAGCCCGACAGGTGAGCCTCGGGTCGATTCAGTCGAGGCAAAATTCGCCCATGGTCCGATCTACCCAACTCCTGCATCCCGCGCGCCAACCCGTTGCGGCCCGAGCGGCCGCCACCGTGCTGCTGTTGCGCGACTCCAGCGCGGGCGTCGAAGTGCTGATGACGCGCCGTTCCATGAGCGCCAGCTTTGCGCCGGGCGCCTACGTCTTCCCCGGCGGCGCTGTGGACGCGGCCGACGCGGCCAGCCACGGCCAGGCCAGACGCCGCGAGCGGCAGAGCGACACCCACCTGACCGAGGCGATTGCCGCGATTCGCGAGAGCTTTGAAGAGCTCGGCGTGCTGCTGGCACGGCGCAGCGATGGCGCCCACGCCGACCAGCGCGACATCGCCGCGCTGGACCGTGGCGCCCCCTTCGCGCTGCAGTGCGCGGCCATGGGCCTGACGCTGGCGGCGGACGAGGTCTTCATGCTGGCGCGCTGGATCACCGACCGCGACCTGCCGCGCCGCTTTGACGTTCCCTTTCTGGTGGCGCGCATGCCTGCGGGTCAAACGCCGGTGGCCGACGAGTCCGAGCAGTTCGAGCCGGTGTGGATCCGCCCGGTGGACGCGCTGGCGCGCCACAGCGCGGGCGGCTTCTGCATCATCTTTCCCACCATCCGCACGCTGCAAAGGCTGCTCGACTATTCATCTTTCCCACCATCCGCACGCTGCAAAGGCTGCTCGACTATGCAAGCGTGCAGGCGCTGCTTCACGCCTGCGCCGCCACCGAGCAACCGTTGTGGACCAGTTGCCCGCGCGCGGGCCTGTTGGCCGGTCGCGAAGCACGCTACATGGAGCACGAACTCCCCTATGGCGAGCTGGCGCTGGTGTGTCCGCAGGGCCAGATCGAGCATGCGCTGGACTGGCAATGTGAGCGCCCCGTGGCGCTGCTGAAAAACCTGCTGCGCCTGACCGCGCCCAACCCCGGCGCCATGACCGGCCCGGGCACCAACAGCTACCTGGTCGGCGACGCGGACACGGGTTACGCGGTGATCGACCCCGGCCCCGCCGACCCGCAGCATCTGGAAAAGCTGTGGCGCGCCGCAGCCGGCGACATCCGCATGATCGTGTGCACGCACTCGCATCCGGATCACTCTCCAGGGGCCGCGCCGCTGCAGGCGATGTGCCACCCCCGACCGCCGATCCTGGGACTGCCCTCGGCGCCAAGCGCACGCAGCCACAGCCAATTCGTCCCGGACCGCGCCCTGCAGGAGGGCGAGCGCCTCTGCCTGGCGGGAACCGGCGCCGATGCGAGGCACACCCTGCAGGTCATGCACACGCCGGGCCACGCCGCCAACCACCTGTGCCTGCTGCTGCTGGAGGACGGATTGCTGTTCAGCGGCGACCACATCCTCAGCGCCAGCACCACCGTGATCGATCCGCCGGACGGTGACATGACGGCGTATCTTGCGTCTCTGGACCGCCTGAGTGCCGCCTGCAGCGAGCACCGGATCGGGTTCATTTTGCCGGCGCACGGCCACGTCATCGGTGGTTTTGCCGACGAGGCGACGGACGGACGCGCGCGCTCCGCGTCGATCAGGCGGCGGCGCTCAAGATGGCGTTGAACGTGGCGCTGGGGCGCATCACGGCCGTCACCTTGCTCTTGTCCGCGAGGAAGTAGCCGCCAATGTCGGCCGGCTTGCCCTGCACCGCCTTGAACTCGGAAATGATTTTTTCCTCGTTCTCGGACAGCGCCTTGGCCAGAGGGGCGAACTTCGCCTGCAGTTCCGGGTCCTGCGTCTGCGCGGCCAGTTCCTGGGCCCAGTACTTCGCCAGGTAAAACTGGCTGCCACGGTTGTCCAACTGGCCGGTCTTGGGCGAGGGGCCCTTGTCGTTGTCCAGCAGTTGGCCGGTGGCGGCGTCCAGCGTCTTGGCCAGGATCTTGGCCTTTTCATTGCCGGTCTTCAGACCCAGGTCTTCCAGACTGACGGCCAGCGCCAGGTATTCACCCAGCGAATCCCAGCGCAGGTGGTTCTCTTCCACCAACTGCTGCACATGCTTGGGCGCCGAGCCGCCGGCACCGGTCTCGTACATGCCGCCGCCGGCCATCAAGGGGACGATGGACAGCATCTTGGCGCTGGTGCCCAGCTCCATGATGGGGAACAGGTCGGTCAGGTAGTCGCGCAAGATGTTGCCCGTGACGGAGATCGTGTCCAGGCCGCGGATCGCGCGCTCCATGGTGTAGCGGATGGCGCGCACCTGCGACATGATCTGGATGTCCAGACCGCTGGTGTCGTGGTCCTTGAGGTAAACGTGGACCTTCTTGATCAACTCGTTTTCGTGCGGGCGGTACGGGTCCAGCCAGAACACCGCGGGCATGCCGGAGTTGCGCGCGCGGGTGACGGCCAGCTTGACCCAGTCGCGGATGGCTGCGTCCTTGGCCTGGCACATGCGCCAGATGTCGCCCTGCTCGACGTTCTGCGTCAACAGCACTTCGCCGCTGGCCAAATCGGTGATGTTGGCCACGCCGTCTTCAGAGATCTCGAAGGTCTTGTCATGCGAGCCGTACTCTTCGGCCTGCTGGGCCATGAGACCCACGTTGGGCACGGTGCCCATGGTGCGCGGGTCGAAGTTGCCGTTCCACTTGCAGAAGTTGATCATCTCCTGGTAGATGCGGGCAAAGGTGCTCTCGGGCATGACCGCCTTGACGTCCTTCAAGCGACCGTCCGCGCCCCACATCTTGCCGCCGTTGCGGATCATCACGGGCATGGAAGCGTCCACGATGATGTCGTTGGGCGAGTGAAAGTTGGTGATGCCCTTGGCCGAGTCCACCATCGCCAGCTCGGGCCGGTGCTCGTGGCAGGCGTGCAGGTCGGCGATGATTTCCTCGCGCTGCGATTGCGGCAGCTTGGCGATCTTGTCGTACAGGTTGACCATGCCGTTGTTCACGTTCACGCCCAGTTCGTCGAACAGCTTGGCATGCTTCTCGAACGCGTCCTTGTAGAAGATGCGCACGCAGTGACCGAAGACGATCGGGTGCGACACCTTCATCATCGTGGCCTTGACGTGCAGCGAGAACATCACGCCGGTCTTGTGCGCGTCTTCGATCTCTTTCTCATAGAACTCCAGCAAGGCCTTCTTGCTCATGAACATGCTGTCGATGATCTCGCCATCCTTGAGCGACACCTTGGGCTTGAGCACCAGCGTCTTGCCGCTCTTGGTGATGAGCTCCATCTTCACGTCGCGCGCATGGTCCAGCGTCAGCGACTTCTCGCCGTGGTAGAAATCGCCATGGTGCATGTGCGACACATGGCTGCGCGATGCCTGGCTCCAATCGGCCATCGAGTGCGGGTGCTTGCGGGCAAAATTCTTCACCGCCATGGGCGCGCGGCGGTCCGAGTTGCCTTCGCGCAGCACCGGGTTCACCGCGCTGCCGATGCACCTGGCGTAGCGGCCGCGAATGCCCTTCTCGGCGTCGGTCTTGGGATCTTCCGGATAGTCAGGGACGGCAAAGCCCTTGGACTGCAGTTCCTTGATGCACGAGATCAGCTGCCCCACGGAGGCGCTGATGTTGGGCAATTTGATGATGTTGGTCTCGGGCAGCAGCGTCAGGCGTCCGAGCTCGGCCAGGTTGTCCGGGACCTTTTGCGCCTCGGTCAGAAATTCGGGAAACTCCGCCAGCACCCGGGCCGCGACCGAGATGTCGGACTCCGCCACCTCGACCCCAGCGGGCGCGGCAAACGTGCGGATCACCGGCAGAAAGGCGCAAGTCGCCAGGAAAGGCGCTTCGTCGGTCAGGGTGTAAATGATTTTTGAAGGTTCTTTAGCCATGGCGTGAGTCTCTCTTTTAGGATAAGTTGGCAACGCATGACTGTATGCGAAAGCGCTGACGCCGGTCCAATTTTTGCTTCCCGGGGAGATTGATCGACATCAAAGAATCGGCGATGAGCGCGCCGCCGCTGGCGCGCCGGCCTTGACCCGCGCCCAGGCTCAGGCGGTTTCGCCCAGGCGACCATCCCGAAAATCGTTGATCGCCTGAAAAATTTCCTGCTGCGTGTTCATCACAAAGGGGCCGTACTGGGCGATGGGTTCGTTCAATGGCTTGCCGGCGATCAGCAGCATCTTGGCGTCGGCACTGGCGTGGATGACCACGCCGTCGGCCTGGGGCTCGTTTTTTAGGATGGCCATGCGCTGCACCGGCACGGCTTGCCCCGAGATGCTGACCTCACCCCGGTAAACGTACACAAAGGCGTTGTGGCCTGAGGGCAGCGGCTGCTCGAAGCGCGCGCCCGAGGGCAGGTGCAGGTCCAGGTACAGCGGCTCGGTGGCGTCCCGCTGCACCGCCCCTTCGACCCCGTGGCTGGCGCCGGCGATCACGGTCGCCGCAACGCCTTGCGGCGTGACAAATTGGGGCAGTTGCTGGTGGGCGAAGTCGCGGTACCAGGGCGCGTTCATCTTGTCGCGTTGGGGCAGGTTGAGCCAGAGTTGGAAGCCCTCCATCACGCCCTCTTCCTGCTGTGGAATCTCGGAATGGATCACGCCCCGGCCGGCCGTCATCCACTGCACGCCACCGTTTTCCAGCAAGCCCTCGTGGCCGGCGCTGTCCAGGTGGCGCATGCGTCCGGCGATCATGTAGGTCACGGTCTCGAAGCCGCGGTGCGGATGGTCCGGAAAACCGGCGATGTAGTCGTCCGGGTTGTCGCTGCCAAAGGCGTCGAGCATCAGGAACGGGTCCAGCCGACGCTGCAGGTCCTGCGTCAGCACCCGGGTCAGCTTGACGCCGGCGCCGTCCGAAGTGGCCTGCCCGGCAACCAGGCGCTCGACGCTGCGGGACAGGGCGACGGGCGTGGTCTCAAGGCTTGGGTTCATGGGGTCGGCTTTCTTTGGATTGGCGTGCATGCTGCGCACGATAGCGCATGGATGAGGATGCGAGCAGCGTGCGCAGCATGAGACGCCTTGCAGACTTCAAGCAATTCAGTCGCGGCGTGCGTCCAGGCTCCAGGCGCCAGCGCCGTTGGCTGCGAGCGCCAGCAGGCCGCCGACGATGGCGATGTTCTTGAAGAACAGCAGTTGCGTGACGAAGGCCTGCGCCGCCGGAGCCGCCCAGTAGGCGTGGAAGAAGTAGCTCGCGACCAGCGTGAAGGCGGCCAGCGCCAGGGCGGCGGCGCGGGTACCGAAACCGGCCAGCAGCGCCAGGCTACCCAGGACCTCCACCGCCAGCGCGAGCGCCGCGCCCAGGGTTGGCAAGGGCAGGCCGACGGAGGCGATGTAGCCCACGGTGCCGGCGAAGCCGGTGAGTTTGCTGATGCCGGCGGGCAGGAACATGGCAGCGAAGAGGACGCGGGCCGCCAGGCTGAGGCTGTTCTGAAGTGACTTGGACATGGGGATTTCCTTAGAAGAAGTGTGGAAGAAAAGCAGAAGGTCCGACTTTATTCAACATCAATCAGCTTGAGAATCCCTGAATCTGGATAAGATTGTTCTATATATGGACCAATCTACCAGCACGCTTCGTGTCGACCCCAACGATCTGCTGATCTTTGCCCGCGTTGCCGAAGCGGGGAGTTTCAGCCGCGCCGCCGAACGCCTGGGTCTGCCCAAGTCCACCGTGTCGCGCCGCTTGGCGGCGCTGGAGCAGCAGCTCGGCGAGAAGCTGCTGTTGCGCACGACGCGGCGCCAAACGCTGACCGAATTCGGGCTGCAACTGCTCGAGCATGCGCGCCAGGTTGCCACCGAGGTGCAGGCCGTGGCGGCGCTGAGCGAGCGCCGCCAGGCCACGCCCAGCGGCAGGCTGCGCGTCTCCATGCCCAGCGATTTCGCCAACCTGCTGTTGGTCGACTCGCTGGCGGCCTTCATCGCCATGTACCCGGCCATCCAGCTGGACCTGGACTTGTCGCCGCGCCGGGTGGACCTGCTGGGCGAGGGATTCGACGTTGTGGTTCGCCTGGGACGCCTGCCCAGCGACTCGCTGCTGGTGGCGCGAAGGCTGGCGGATTTCCCGGCGAGCTTGTACGCGGCCCCCAGCTATCTGCAAGAACACGGCGACCCTCAGACCCCGCAAGACCTGTTGCGCCATGAGGCCGTGCGCTTGCTCCAGGGCAATGGCGAAGCGGCCAGTTGGACCCTGTTCCAGGGCGACAGCCAATGGCAGGGCGTGCCCCCCGGACGAGCCAGCGCGAATTCACCCGAATTGCTGATCAAACTGGCCTGCGCCGGCGCCGGCATTGCCGCCGTACCCGACTACTTTGCCGCGACCGAAATCCGCCAGGGCGCGCTGCGCCGGGTGTTGCCGCTGTGGCACCTGCCCGGGCACACGGCCTGGGCGGTCTTTCCAGAGCGCAAGCTCATGCCGATCAAGACCCGGGTCTTCCTCGACATGCTGCAAATCGCCCTGGCACAGGTCCCGCCAACGCCGGGCGAAACGCCGCCAAGCAGCGCGCCGGCATAAACCGGTGCGCTCCTTGCCG
The DNA here is from genome assembly GCA_903844215.1 of uncultured beta proteobacterium. Lineage (GTDB taxonomy): Bacteria > Pseudomonadota > Gammaproteobacteria > Burkholderiales > Burkholderiaceae_C > CAIKVZ01. Next base: position 14,220 of record CAIMSP010000140.1, read on the forward strand.
ACCCGGCATCAGACGCCGAGGTAGTTCGCCAGGGCCGGGCTTTGCGCCACTTCTGCGGCCGTGCCCTGCAGCACCACCTGACCCTTTTGCAGCACCAGCGCCTGGTCGGAGTGCTTCAGCACTTTGCGGTAGTCGCGGTCCACGATCAGCGTGGCGATGCCACTGGCGCGAATCTCTGCAATCACGCGCCAGATCTCGGTGACGATCATGGGCGCCAGGCCCTCGGTGGCTTCGTCCAGCACGATCAATTCGGGGTGCGTCATCAGCGCGCGGCCGATGGCCAGCATCTGCTGCTCGCCGCCGGAGAGTTGGCCGCCCAGGTTGGACAGCCTTTCCTTGAGCCGCCCAAACCGGTCCAGCACGCGCTCCAGCGTCCAGTCGTTTCGGCCATCGCGCCCGCGCCGCGCGGCCATCACAAGGTTCTCGCGCACCGACAGGTTGGCAAACACACCGCGCCCCTCGGGCACATAGGCCAGGCCCAGGCGCGCCACCTGATGCGGCGCAAAACGCGAGGCATCCTGCCCAAACAGCGTGATGCTGCCCGAGCGCTGTGCCACATGGCCGAGCAGGCTGCGTATCAGCGTGCTCTTTCCCATGCCGTTGCGACCCAGCAGCCCCAGGGTTTGGCCGGCCGCGACCTGCAGATCAATGCCATGCAGCACATGGCTGGAGCCATACCAGGCGTGCAGGCCCCGGGCCTCGACGATCAGTTGGGGGCTTGCGCCCCGACCGGTTGCGCTGTCGGTGCTCGTCATGTCACGGCTCCCCCAGGTAGGCCTGGCGCACCGCGTCGCTGTTGCGCACGAAGTCGGGTGTGCCCGAAGCGATCACGCCGCCGTTGACCATGACCGTGATGCAGTCGGAAATGCGAAACACCGCGTCCATGTCGTGCTCGACCAGCAGAATCGCGTGGCGACCGCGCAATTCTTCGAGCAGCATGAGCATGCGTTCGGTTTCCTCGGCGCCCATGCCCGCCAGTGGTTCGTCCAGCAACAGCACCTGGGGATGGGTGGCCAGGCACATGGCGATTTCAAGCTGGCGCTTCTGCCCATGCGACAGCATGCCGGCCTGCAACTCGCACAGCTCGGTCAGGCCGGCGCGCTCCACGCTGGTCTGTGCCCGGGCCATGCTGGCCTGGCATTGGCGCGCGTCCTGCCACCAGGCCCAGGGCCTGGGGGTGCAGGCCTGGGCCGCGAGGCGACAGTTCTCGAACACTGTGAAACTGGGGTAGATGGTGTTGCGCTGATAACTGCGCCCCAGCGCGGCGCGGGCGCGTTGCGGCTGCGACCAGTTGGTGACGTCCTGGCCCATGAGTTCGACCCGACCACTCGAGGGCGCCAACTCACCCGACAACATGTTGATCAAGGTGGACTTTCCCGCGCCATTGGTGCCGATGACGGCATGCACCGTGCCGCGCTCCAGCGCCAGCGACACCCGGTCCACGGCGACCAAGCCGCCCCAGCGGCGCGTCAGCTCCTTGGCCCGCAACAGTACTTCAGTGGGGTTCACGAGGAACTCCTTGGCCACGCCCGCCGGGTCCGGGCAGCGCGCGACCGACCATGCGCGCCACCAGTTGCCCGGGCAATCCGACCAGGCCGCGTGGCAGCAGCGCCACGCTGGCAATGATGGACAGCCCCAGGCCCAGGTGCCAATGCTTGGCAAAGTCACCAAAGACCGCCTCCGATTTGAAGAACTCCTGCAGCAGGGCAAAGGCAAACGCGCCCAGCAAGGCACCGCGCAAATGCCCCAGCCCGCCCAGGATGATCATGATCAGCACCTCGCCCGACACGTGCCAGCTCATCAGTTCGGGATTGACAAAACCATCCTTCATGGCAAACAGGAAGCCGGCCAGGCCGGCCAGGCCACCGGAAATCACGAACGCGGCCAGCTTGTACGGGTAGGTGGAGAAGCCGGTGGCGCGCATGCGCTGCTCGTTCACCCGTATGCCGTCCAGCGCGCGCCCGAAGCGCGAGCGCAGCAGCAGCGCGAGCAGGCCAAACACGCCGGCCAGGCAGGCCAGCGTGAAGGCATACATCGTCTGTGGCCGCTCCAGATCGAGCAGCGCGCCGAGCACCGGCTTGTGCGTCAGATAGATGCCATCGGTGCCGCCGCCCAGCGGCGTGTCGTGCACCACGTAGAACGCCATCTGGGAAAACGCCAGGGTCACCATGATGAAGTAAACGCCCTTGGTGCGCAGCGACAAGGCGCCCACGAACAGCGCCACCAGCGCGGCGGCCAGCACGCTCACGGGCAGCAGCCAAAGCACCGAGGCCGGCGCGTCCGGCGGCGACAGCAGCACCGAGGCGTAGGCGCCCACGCCAAAGAACGCGGCCTGACCGAAGCACACCAGGCCGGTGCCGCCCACGAGCAGTTGCAGGCTGAGCGCGAACACGCCGAAGACCATGATCTTGGTGACGCGGTCGATGCCATAGGGCTCGGCCACCAGGGGAAACAGTGCCAGCGCGGCGAAGGCGCAGAGCGCGAAGAGGAATTTGCTGCGCTTCATGATGGCGCCTCAGCCGGCCTTGAACAGGCCGTCGGGTTTCCACAGCAGGATCAGCGCCATCAGCACGTACACCAGCACGCCCGAGGCCTGAGGCAGCAGCACCTTGCCGAAGGTGTCCACCAGGCCGATCAGCAACGCGGCCAGCAGGGCGCCGCGGATGGAGCCAATGCCGCCAATCACCACCACGACAAAACAGATGATGAGCACCGTGTTGCCCATGCCAGGATAGACCGAGGACACGGGCGCGGCGATCATGCCGGCGAACACCGCCAGCGCCACACCCGCGGCGAAGACGATGCGGTACAGAAACTTGATGTCGATGCCCAGCGACTGCACCATCTCGCGGTTCGTGCTGCCCGCGCGAATCATCATCCCCAGGCGCGTGCGCGTGAAGACGAAGTACATGGCCAGGGCCAGGGCCAGGCAAACCCCCGACACGAACAGCCGGTACACCGGGTAGGTCATCATGTCACCCAGGGCGATGCTCCCGGCCAGCATGTCCGGTGGCGCCACGCCGTGCACTTCGTCGCCGACCAGCAGGCTGCGCAACTCCTCGAACACCAGAATCAGGCCATAGGTCATGAGCACCTGCTGCAGGTGTTCGCGCTCGTACAAGAAGCTGAAGAACGCCCACTCCAGGGCATAGCCCAGCAGCACCGCCAACACCAGGCCCACGGCCAGCGTGGCGAAAAAGCCGCCGCCGAAAGTGGCTCCCATGATCGGCGCCAGGGCAAACGCCATGTAGGCGCCGATCATGTAGAAACTGCCGTGCGCCAGATTGATCACGCCCATGATGCCGAAGATCAGCGTCAGGCCCGAGGACACGAGGAACAGCAGCAGCCCGTACTGCAAGGCGTTCAGGCACTGAATCAGGAAAGTGGCGAAGTCCACAGGCGCAGCGCGGAGGCGTTACATCTTGCAGCCGCGCGCCGGGTCGGCCAGCGCCTTGATGGCGATGCCGACGACCTTGTTCTCCTTGCCGACGACTTGGCGCAGGTAGATGTCCTGCACCGGGTTGTGCGATTTGGACAGGGTGAAGGCGCCGCGCGGGCTGTCGATGCGCGCTTTCTCCACGGCGGCGGCAAACTCGGCCTTCTTCGCCGTATCGCCCTTGGTCGCCACCAGGCCGATGCCCAGGATCTGCGCTGCGTCATAGCCTTGCACCGCGTAGCCATCGGGTTGCAGCTTGTAGGCCTTGGCGTAGGACAGGCGAAAACTGTTGTCCCGCGGCGTGCCCAGGCTGTCGGCGTAGTGCAGCGTGGTCAGCAGATCCGCAGCGGCGTCACCGGCGGCCTCCAAGGTGCCATCGGTGAGGAAACCGGCGCCGTACAAAGGAATGTTCTTCTTCAGCCCGGCTGCCGCATAGTCCTTGATGAACTTGGCAGCGCCGGCACCGGCGAAGAAGGTGTAAACCGCATCGGGCTTGGTGGCGGCGATTTCGGTCAGCAGCGCCTGAAATTCGACGTTCGGAAACGGCAAATTGAGTTCCTTGACCACCTGTCCGCCGCCCTTCTCGAAGGACTCCTTGAAGCCGCGCGCCGATTCGTCGCCGGCCGAGTATTTCCAGGTGATGGTCACGACCTTCTTGTGCCCCTTCTTGGCCACCACGTCGCCCATCGCATAGGCCGACTGCCACATCGAAAAGGAACTGCGAAAGATGTTGACGGCGCACATCGGGCCGGTGATGGCATCGGCGCCGCCATTCGGATCGATCATCAGGGTTCCGGTTTCCTTGGCCACCTTGGCCATGGCCATGGCCACGCCCGAGTGCACCGAGCCGATGAGCACATCGACGTGGTCGCGCTTGACCAGCTTGCTCACGTTGTCGGTGGCCTTGGACGGGTCGGACTCGTCATCGACCTTGACGTACTCGACCTCGCGCCCGGCGATCTTTCCGCCCTGCTCGGCGACATACAAGCGAAAGCCGTTTTCAATCGCCGTCCCCAGCGAAGCGTAGGTTCCGGTGTAGGGCAGCATCAAACCGACCTTGAGTTTGGGCGCGGTCTGGCCAAAGGCCAGGGGCACGACAAGCGTGCAGGCGGCGAGCAGGCTGGGGCGAAGGTAGTTCATGGTGAGTCTCCTGGGTTGTGGTGGCGGTGCAGAAAATCAGTGATCGCGCTGACCAGTCGGTCCGGCTGATCGCGCTGCGGCGAATGGCCGCAATCGGCCAGGCTCAGCAGTTCGGTCTGGGGCAGGCGCTGCGCGATACCGTGGACTTGTTGCAGGGTTCCGTATTCATCGTCCAGGCCCTGCACGGCGAGCAAGGGGCAGCGGATCGGGCCAATCTCGTCGGCGATGGACCAATCCCGAAACGCCGGGTCCAGCCAGATCCGGTTCCAGCCCCAAAAGGCCGAATCCGGGTCGTCGTGGTACTTCGCCAATCCCTGGCGCAGCCCCTGTTCCAGGTAAGCCTGGCGCGCCAGTTGAATGCTGGCGAGCGACAGCTCTTCCACAAAGATGTGCGGTGCCAGCACGATCAAGCCCGCAATGGCCTCGGGCTCATGGGCGGCGTAGAGCAGCGCCATCGAGGCGCCGTCGCTGTGCCCGAGCAACCAGGGTTTTTCGGCCACGCCCAGCGCGGCGAACAGCGCCGGCAGCACCTCCAGCGCCTGGCGATGCATGAAGTCCGGGCCCCATTGCTCGTGCGCGGCGCGCGCCGTCGAGCGCCCGTACCCGGGGCGCGAATACACCAGTCCGCGCCAGCCGATGGCAGCGCACAAACGCTGCGGAAAGTCCTTCCACAAGGCGACCGAGCCCAGGCCTTCGTGCAGGAAGACGAGCAGCGGCGCGCTCGTCCTTTGCGCCGCGATCCATTGCAACTCGACTCGAATCGGCGCACCGCGCCAGTCGATCTGCACGAAGTCTGGGGCTGCGCTCACCTTGCTCCTGTCTGGAGTGCGCGCAGCTTGAAGCGCTGGATCTTGCCGGTGGCGGTCTTGGGCAGTTCGGCGATGAACTCGATGATGCGCGGGTACTTGTAGGGCGCCAAGCGGTCCTTGACGAAGTCCTTGAGTTCATCTTCGCTGACCTGCGCGCCGGCTTTGCACACGACGAAGGCCTTGGTCTTGGTCAGTCCCTCGGCGTCCACCAGGCCCACCACCGCCGCCTCCAGCACCGCCGGATGCTGCACCAGCGTGGCTTCCACTTCGAACGGCGAGACGTAAATGCCGCTGACCTTGAGCATGTCGTCGCTGCGGCCGGAATAGGTGTAGCTGGCGTCGGCGTTGCGCACGTATTTGTCACCGCTCTTGGTCCAACCGCCCTGAAAAGTGTCGCGCGTCTTCTCCCGGTTGCCCCAGTACATGATGGCCGCCGAAGGCCCCTGGATGTACAGGTCACCGGTTTCTCCGTCGGCCACAGGGCGGCCGTCATCGCCGCGCAATTCGACCACGTAGCCCGGCACCGGCCAGCCGGTGCTGCCGTAGCGCACGCGACCCGGCGCGTTCGACAAGAAGATGTGCAGCATCTCGGTGGACCCGATGCCGTCGATCACATCGATGTCGAAATGCGCCTTGAAGCGCAGCCCGAGTTCGGCCGGAAGGGCTTCCCCGGCGGACGAGGCCAGGCGCAGCGACAAGTCCTTTTTGTCGGGGAGAAGGGGCGACGCCAGCATGCCGGCAAAACCGGTGGGCGCGCCAAAAAAAATCGTCGGTTGGATGTTTCCAACGGCGCCCAACCAGCGTTTGAAGGTCGCGTCGGGGGTGGGCCGTTCGGCCATCAGGATCGTGGTGGCGCCCACGCTCAGCGGAAAACTCAGGCCGTTGCCCAAGCCATAAGCGAAGAACAGTTTCGCGGCAGAAAAGCAAACGTCGTCTTCGCGCAGTCCGAGCACGCCCTTGCCATAGAGCTCGGCGGTCCAATACGGATTCGCGTGCGAATGCACCGTGCCCTTGGGGCGACCCGTGGAACCCGAAGAATAGAGCCAAAAGCCGGGATCGTCGGCGTGCGTCGCTGCCGCCTTGAGCATGGGCGCGGTCGCGCGCAAAAAGCTTTCGAACTCCGCTTCTGCGGGGTGCAAAGGGGCCTGCGGATGCGACACGATGACCTTGTGCACTTCGTGATCCGACTTGACCAGGGCCGCGTTCAGGGTCGGCAGCAGGGCGCCGGACACGAGCACCACTTGCGCCCGGGAATGCTCGAGCATGAAGGCGTAGTCATCGGCGGTGAGCAGCGTGTTCACGGCCACCGGCACCAGTCCGGCGTACATGGCACCCAGAAAACTCACCGGCCAGTCGTTGCAGTCCTGCATCAACAGCAGCACGCGCTCTTCGCGCTTGATCCCCAGGGAGCGCAGGCCCTCGGCCAGGCGCCGCACGCGCTCGTCAAGGGCGCCGAAACTGAGTGTTCCCCGGTCGTCGATGAAGGCGGCTTTGTCGGCACGTTGGGTGTTGCACGCCAGCAGATGCTGCGCAAAGTTGAAGACGTCGGGGGGCGACGCCACCTCAATCGAAGGGCTGGCGGGGCGGGCTGAAGTCATGACAATCTCCGGTGAGAGGGGTCGGCGCTGCGCCGCTGGCACCCGGCGCAAAGCGGCTTCTTCCATGGGGCAGCAGTGGGAGCACGAGGGCTCGGTTCTGCGATCGATGGGCAACATTCGCTGGATGGCATGGCAGCGCTTCCTTGTGCATGCAGGGTGAATTTTCATTCAAACATGAAATATTCTGCAACTTTCGGACAATAGTTAATAGATTCCTCATAGTCAAGCAATATATTGCACTGTTCGGGTAAAACCCTAGTCCGGCCTCATCGCGGCGTCATGAGAAGGCCGCGATGCCGGTCTGCGCCCGGCCCAGGATCAAGGCATGGATGTCGTGCGTGCCTTCGTAGGTATTCACCACTTCCAGGTTCACCAGATGACGCGCGACACCAAACTCGTCGCTGATGCCGTTGCCGCCCATCATGTCGCGCGCCAGGCGCGCCACGTCCAGCGCCTTGCCGCAGGAATTGCGTTTCAGCAGCGACGTCAGCTCGACCGAGGCCGAGCCTTCGTCCTTCATGCGTCCCAGGCGCAGGCAGCCCTGCAGACCCAGGGCGATTTCGGTCTGCATGTCAGCCAGCTTTTTTTGGATCAACTGATTTGCCGCCAACGGGCGGCCGAACTGCTTGCGCTCGAGCACGTATTGGCGCGCCCGGTGCCAGCAGTCTTCGGCCGCGCCCAGGGCACCCCAGGCGATGCCGTAGCGCGCCGAGTTCAAACAGGTGAACGGGCCCTTGAGTCCCTGGATCTCGGGCAAGGCGTTCTCCTCGGGGCAGAACACGCCGTCCATAACGATCTCGCCGGTGATGGAAGCCCGCAGTCCGACCTTGCCGTGGATCGCTGGCGCACTCAGACCCTTCATGCCCTTTTCCAGCACAAAGCCGCGAATCGGACCGAGCCGCCCGCTGGCGCTGACCTCCTTGGCCCAGACCACAAACAGGTCGGCGATCGGGCTGTTGGAGATCCACATCTTGGCGCCCGACAGCTTGTAGCCACCCTCCACCTTGTGCGCGCGGCAGGCCATGGAGCCGGGATCCGAGCCATGGTCGGGCTCGGTCAGGCCGAAGCAGCCGATCGATTTGCCGCTGACCAGCTTGGGCAGATATTTCTGGCGCTGGCCCTCGGTGCCGAATTCGAAGATGGGCAGCATCACGAGCGAGCTCTGCACGCTCATCATGGAGCGGTAGCCGGAGTCAACGCGTTCCACTTCGCGCGCAATCAGCCCGTAGGCGACGTAGTTCAGGCCCGGTCCGCCGTAGGCTTCGGGAAGGGTCGGACCGAGCAGGCCGAGTTCGCCCATCTCACGAAAGATGCTGGCGTCGGTCTGCTCGTTGCGAAAGGCCTGGAGCACGCGTGGCTGCAGCTTGTCCTGGCAGTAGGCCTGGGCGGCTTCGCGCACCATGCGCTCGTCCTCGCTGAGTTGCAGGTCCAGCAAAAACGGGTCTTCCCAGTTGAAGGCAGCGTGCGTCATGGTGGTTCTCCAAAAGTTGGTTGCTGCGCCGCAGCTTCGGCGCCGGGGCCATGGTAGTGAGCTCGGGCGCCCCAAGGCAAGCGACTTATATTCACCCAGTTATGATCTTTATTGATATATTGCGGATATTCCGACAGATACCGATACGGTTGCCGATTTAACTATGAGTAAATCGACGCTCTGGGCAAAGGCTCGCTTTTGCTCGGCAGCGCCCGGGCCGATCGACTCCGTCGTCCACCCGGCTTTCATCGAGGATTGCATGCGCCGAAAGATTCCATCCCTGCAGGCGCTCGCATGCTTCGAAGCGGCGGCACGCCAAGAGAGTTACACCCGGGCCGCGCAAGAGCTCTCCCTGACCCAGGGGGCGGTGTCGCGACAGGTGGCGGTGCTGGAAGAGTTTCTCGGGGTTTCGCTGTTCCGCCGCACCCGTCATGGGGTGGTGCTGACCGGGCGCGGCGCCGAATACCTGCATCAGGTGGCGCCGCGCCTGCAGGGTCTGGAACAGGACACCCTGGACTGCATGTCCAGCCGAGGCCAGGGCGGCATCATTCATCTCGCTGCCGTTCCCACTTTTGCCACGCGTTGGTTGATCCCGCGTCTGCCCCAGTTGAAGTTGGCGCACCCGCAAATCACGGTCCACATCGAGACCCGCACCCGGCCCTTCCTGTTTGCCGATACGGTGTTTGACGCCGCCCTTTATGCCGGCACCCCGGATCAGCTGAGCCACTGGGCGGGCACCCAGGCTGCGCGCCTCATGGGTGAGGTCGTGGTGCCGGTGTGCAGCCCGAAGTTTCTCCAGCGGCGCCGTCAGCTCACAGCGGCGACCATGACGCAACTGCCGCTGCTGCAACAGAGCACCCGACCCGACGGCTGGCGCCAGTGGTTTGATGCGGCGGGGGTGGTCGCGCCCAACGCCTTGTTCGGGCCGCGCTACGAGCTCTATTCCATGACCGCTGCGGCCGCAGCCCAGGGGCTGGGCCTGGCCCTGGTGCCGCGCATGCTGATCGAGGACGAACTGGCGCGCGGCGAGCTGGTGGTGGCGTGCGAGCGCGCGCTGCGCGGCGAACGCGCCTACTACCTGGTGACGCCGGAGCGGGCCGACGAACACGCGTGCACCCAGCTATTTCGCAGCTGGCTGCAGCAAGCGGCGCAGCCAAGCGCCGCCAACGGCGGCTGAGCGACAATGCCCGAACTTGCGCCCTGCGAGCGCCCGGCAACGGCTGCGCCGTGGTTCACGGCCATGGAAAACCGGGGTGGCATTTGACGAGTTTGGATTTATGACCAGCAAGCCTTTGGAAAACAGCCCGGCGCCGCGCCTTTCGGATGGCAGCAGCGAGTACCTGCGTGCGCTGGGCGAGCACGTTCGAGACCTGAGGACACGCCGTGGCATGACGCGCGCGATCCTGGCCCGCGATTCGGGCGTGTCGCTGCGCTACCTGGCACAACTCGAAGGCGGCGAGGGCAACATCTCGATACTTCGTCTGCGCCAGGTGGCACAGGCCATGGCCATGCCGCTGGAAGAGGTCATTCGGGTCGGCCCCGAGCAGGCGGCCGAGCTCACGCTGCTGGGGCAATTTCTCGCGCGCCTGTCCCCCGCGCAACTGGTCGAGGCCCGATCGCTGCTGCGCGGCGCCTTTGAACAAAAGAGTCGGCGCAACCGCATCGCCCTCGTCGGCCTGCGCGGCGCGGGCAAGAGCAGTCTGGGCAGACGCCTGGCGGCGCAGCTGAAAGTCCCGTTCATTGAGCTCGCCGACATCATTGAGCAGACCGCCGGCGTCCCGCTGTCGGAGGTCTTCTCCCTGTACGGGCAGGCGGCTTACCGCCGCTACGAGCGCCGCTCGCTGGAGTGGCTGATCGAGACCCACGACAGCTTCGTGCTGTCCACCGGCGGCAGCATCTCCACCGAGCCGGCCACCTTTGATGAACTGCTCACCTCGTGCTACACGGTCTGGCTGCGGGCCAGTCCAGCCGATCACATGGCCCGGGTCGTGGCGCAGGGCGACCAGCGGCCCATGGGGGACAACCGCGAGGCGATGAAAGACCTCGAGCGCATCCTGGTCGGGCGCGAACCGATGTACCGCAAGGCCGATGCGATCGTGAACACCTCGGGTCTCGACATCGAGCAGAGTCTGGACGAACTGCTGAAACAGCTCTCCGCCTAAACCGCTGTTTTCGCGCGCCCGGCTGCGCGGACCTGGCCGTTGGGCCACAACAGGCCTCCATCGGCCATCTTCAACTGCCACATAGTTGCGCCCCTCGGCATCGGGGTTTTCACTGATCCTGCGGCCTGATGGCGGTTTTATTGATCCAGCGCAAAGCCTGACCTCCTTTCCGGGAAAACATGCGATATATCGCATGTTGTGTTCTATAGTGCATTACCGGCGATATAGTGCACTCCCTGTGAACCCTATCCCGGCCAGAACGGCATGTGAACAAGGAGACTCTGATGAGCGATGGTTTATTTGACCAGTTCAAGGGCTGGTACGAAAAGCGGCACGACTACGCCAAAGCCTGGAAGCAGCGCACCGGCGGTCAGGTGGTGGCGACGATGTGCACCTACACGGCCGAGGAGTTGCTGATCGCGGCCGACATGCTGCCGGTTCGGGTGCTCGGAGCGCACGAACCGCAGAACGTCACCGAGCCGCACATCTTTGGCATGTTCTGCCCGTTCTGCCGCGACTCGCTGGCCCAAGGGCTGCTGGGGCGCTTCGACTACTGCGACGGCGTGACGCTGACCCAGTCGTGCATCCAGTACCGCCAAACCTTCAGTTCTTGGCGCAGCAATGTGCCCAGCGTGCAGTGGGACTACTACGTTCCCATGCCCAACGAGGTGCAGTCGATCCATGCCCGCAAGGCGCACCACGCCGAACTGCAATCCTTTCGCATCTTCCTGCAGGCCTTGACGGGCAAGGAACTGACCGACGCCAAGCTCAAGGAAGCGCTGGCCGTGGTGGACGAGAACCGCCGTCTGCTGCGCGAACTGTTCGAGTACCGCAAGGCCACCGACCCCCAGGTCAGCGGCGTGGAGGCGATCTACGCTTCACTCACAGCGCAGTTTGTCGACAAGCGCGAGCACAACGAGGCGCTCAAGCAAGTGCTGGCCAAGCTGCCCACGCGCGGCCTGGTGCGCCCTGAAGGCGTGCGCTTCATGACCATTGGCTCGGAGAACGACGACATCGCCTTCATGGCCATGGTCGAGTCGGTGGGCTCGACCATCGTGATCGACGACCAGTGCTCGGGCACGCGCTATTTCTGGAACGAATCCAAACCGGACGAGGACGTGATCAAGGCCATCGCCGACCGTTACTGCGACCGTCCCGCCTGCCCGACCAAGGACTACCCCAGCCACACGCGCTTTGACCATGTGCTCGGTTTGGCCAAGGAATTCAACGCGCGCGCCGCGATCTTCTTGCAGCAGAAATTCTGCGATCCGCACGAAGGGGACTACCCCGATTTGAAACGCCACCTCGAATCCAACGGGATCCCGACGCTGTTCCTCGAGTTCGACATCACCAACCCGATCGGCCCGTTCCGCATCCGGGTCGAGGCCTTCCTCGAGACGATGAGCGAAGAAGACCTTTTCTGAATTCACGGGAGACACAGGCCATGCACAACAAGTATCCGACCGAGCCGCTGAAGCTCTGGAAAAAAGCCAAGGAACTGCGCGAGCAGTACTACCTGAACTACGCCAAAGCCAAGGACAACGGCGGCCTGCGCTGGTCCGGCTCGGCCTGGGCCCTCGACGCCTTGCCCGCAGGCCTGGGAACCGACGTCTTCTCGCTCACCGGAGAACCCTACGCGGCGGCGATCTCGCATGACCGCAAGTTCGCCAAGGAATGCATGGACGCGGCCGAATCCTATGGCTTTGCGCGTGACCTGTGCTCCTATATGCGCATCTACTGGGGCGGCATGCACCTGGACAAATACCTGTTCGGCGGAAAATTCCCCAAGCCCGATTTCATCTTCCAGACGCAGATCTGCTGCTCGCACTCCAAGTGGTACCAGCATGTCTCGACGGTCGAGCAGGTGCCCCAGTTTTACGTCGACGTGGGCGTCGGTCCGTACCAGGACATGACCGATGCGCGGCTCGACTACGTGGTCGGACAGCTCAACGAAGGCATCGAATTCCTGGAGCAGTCCACGGGCCGCAAATTCGACGACGAGTTGTTCATCAAGGCGGTGAAAAACGAGATGCGCTCGACCAGCCGCTGGGCCGACATCTGCGCCCTGAACAAGGTCAAGCCCGCGCCGCTGGACGAGAAGACCATGTACTCGCTGTATGTGCTGGCCACGCTGTCCAAGTCCTCGCAATGGTGCGCCGACTTCTACGATGAGTTGTACGACGAAGTCAAGGACCGTGTGGCGCGCGGCATCGCTGCGGTTCCGAACGAAACCGTGCGCATGATGTCGGACACGCAACCGCCCTGGTCGTTCCTGAAGATCTTCCGCTACCTGGAAACCTTTGGCGCGGTCTCCATCGGCTCGCTCTACACCTTCGCCCTCGAAGGCATCTGGGAGACCAAGGAAGACGGCAGCTGGGGTGGTCGCACCCTGCCCTGGAACAAGGGCATCGAGATGAACGATCGCCAGACCGCGCTGCGTCTGTATGCCGACTGGAACCTGTCCAAGCCGCAGTGGCAGCACTTCTATGACCCCCGCCTGAAGACCGAGATGATGCTGCGCATCATCAAGGAGTGGCAGGTCGATGGCGTAATGCTGCACCTGAACCGCGGCTGCGAGGGCTTGTCCATGGGCATCATGGAAAACCGCATGGGCATCGCCAAGGCGGGCGTTCCGATCATGACCTACGAAGGCAACATGGGCGACGAGCGCGAGTTCGACGAAGTGCGCACGCAGGCCCGCGTCGATGCCTTCATGGAGCAACTGGGCCTACGGCGCCAGGCTGCCTAAGCCACCCCCCGAAAGGAGACCAAGATGATTACCGCTGGAATAGACATGGGCTCACGCACCGTCAAGGTGGTGCTGCTCGAAGAAATCACCGTCGAGGGCGCGCCGCAACTCAAGTACGCCGTGCGCAAGACGCACATCATGATGCCGGGCGATCTGGACCCGGATCAGGCGGCAGAAAAGGTGTACGACGACGTGCTCACGGGTGCGGGCTTGCGCCGCGACCAGATCGCCGCCGTCTTTGCCACCGGCGCCGGGCGCAAACAAGTCGCGTTCGCCACCGAGGGCATCACCGAAATGACGGCCGGGGCCAAAGGGGCGTCCTACATGTACCCGCTGGCGCGCACCGTGGTGGATGTGGGCGCGGAAGAGGGTCGCGGCATGAAGACCGACGCCCAGGGCCGCGCCATCGATTTCGCCGGCAATGAGAAATGCGCCGCCGGTGCGGGCTCCTTCGCCGAAGCCATGTCGCGCGCGCTGCAAATGACGCTGCAGGAATTTGGCGAAGCCAGTCTGCTGTCCGACAAGAGCATCCCGATGAACGCCCAGTGCACGGTGTTCGCCGAGTCCGAAGTGGTGTCGCTGATCCACTCGGCCACGCCCAAGAACGACATCGCCAAAGCCGTGCTCGACGCCGTGGCCAGCCGGGTCTGCGCCATGGTGCGGCGCGTCGGCATCGAGGGCGAAGTGGTGCTCATCGGTGGCATGGTGCACAACCCCGGCTTTGTCCAGTCACTGAAGAACGCCATGGGCGTGGACACCATATCCCTGCCCGACATGCCCGAGTACATCAGCGCGCTGGGTTGCGCACTGATCGCCGCCGAGCGTCAGCACTGAACGACCAAGGAGAATGAAATGAGTGCAACAAGTGTGGAAGTCATGGCCGAGACCGTTCCCGAGAAGAAGGAATTCTGGCGCTGGCAGGAAAACGTCTGGATCGACGAGACCAAGGACTGGCGCAGCGCCAACATCATCACCTGTGGCATCGACGTGGGCTCGGTGTCGTCGCAGGCGGTGCTGGTGGTCGATGGCGAACTGTATGGTTTCAACAGCATGCGCACCGGCAACAATTCGCCCGATTCGGCAACCAATGCGCTGCAGGGCGTGATGGACAAATGCGGCATGAAGCTCGAAGACATACGCTATGTCGTGGGCACCGGCTACGGCCGCGTGAACGTGCCGTTTGCGCACAAGGCCATCACCGAAATCGCCTGCCATGCGCGTGGCGCCAACTACATGGGCGGCAACGGCGTGCGCACCATTCTCGACATGGGCGGCCAGGACTGCAAGGCCATCCACTGCGACGAAAAAGGCAAGGTCACGAACTTTCTGATGAACGACAAATGCGCCGCCGGCACCGGGCGCGGCATGGAGGTGATCGCCGATCTGATGCAGATCCCGATCGCCGAACTCGGTCCGCGCTCCTTCGACGTTGACGTCGAGCCCGAGGCCGTGTCGTCGGTGTGCGTGGTGTTTGCCAAATCCGAGGCGCTGGGCTTGCTCAAGGCCGGCTACACCAAGAACAAGGTGATCGCGGCCTACTGCCAGGCGATGGCCGAACGCGTGGTCTCGCTGCTCGAACGCATCGGTGTGGAGGAGGGCTTCTTCATCACCGGGGGCATCGCCAAGAACCCGGGCGTGGTGCGGCGCATTGAAAAGCTGCTGGGCATCAAGGCCATGGAGACCAAGGTTGACAGCCAGATTGCCGGCGCCCTGGGTGCCGCGCTCTTTGGCTACACCTTGATGCAAAAACAGGCCAAGGCCGCCTGAGCCTGCGCGGCGCACGGCGGCTCCAACAGCGAGGATTTTCAGATGATTGCCAACTACGGTTACAAGGACGGTTCGGGCGAGTACTACATCAGCATCGACACCGACAAGTGCATCCACTGCGAAGCCGCTCGCGCCTGTCTTCGCGCCTGCCCCAAGCAGATGTTCGAGACCCTGGTGGACGACTACGACGATGAAGTGGTGTGGGTCAAGAAGCCCAACTGCCGCACGCTGTCGTACGACTGCTCGGAGTGCAAGCCCGCGTCCGGCTACACCAGCCTGCCCTGCACCACGGCGTGCACGCCGGGCGCGATCAAGCATTCCTGGTAAGGAGCGAGCATGAGCCAAGTGATGATCCCCATCGTGCCGGCCGACGCCGCCTGCGCCAGCGCCGGTGCGTGCGCCTCCAGCGCCACCTGTGCCTCCACTTCCTGCTCCTCGGCCGGTGCGCTGGACAGCAGCGACCCGTCCTTCCTGCTGCAACAGCAGGGCTGGATTTTGCGCACCACCATCGGCGAGCCCCGGCTGTCGGAGGTGGTGGAGAACTACCAGGCCATGGGCTACGAGGTGCATGTCGAGCGCTTTGGCACCAGCACGGCGAGCGCCTCGGGCAGCGCCGAAGACGCGTCCTGCACCGTCTGCTACGACGCGGCCGACAAGTCCAAGCCGAGCCAGTCCTGGGGTTCGATCTATGTCCGCCAGGGAAAGCCTGCGGACAAGAGCGATGAATTGTTTGATTAAGCAAGCGCCTGGCCGTCGCACCCGACGCGCCGGCATGGAAGGAGAATGACTATGGCAAGCAAGCAGCGCATCCTGCGCGTACTCAAGGCGCAAGATCTGGACGACATCGTCGCCATCGACGAGACCGCGAGCCAGCAGCCGCGGCGCGAATACTAC
Source organism: uncultured beta proteobacterium (assembly GCA_903844215.1). Classification (GTDB taxonomy): domain Bacteria; phylum Pseudomonadota; class Gammaproteobacteria; order Burkholderiales; family Burkholderiaceae_C; genus CAIKVZ01. The sequence continues at coordinate 30,246 of CAIMSP010000140.1, forward strand.
GAAAAGAAGATCACCAGCATCCTGAATCGCAAAGCCAATACCAATTGCTCCATCGTCTGCGAAGAGGATGGCAAGGTGGTCGGCTTCGTCATGGGCTACGTGTTCTTCGGTGAATTCGGCATCTCCGACGCGACCGCGACCATCGATGCCCTGGGCGTGCACCCCGATTTCCGCAAATTCGGCGTGGCCAGCGACATGCTGGATCAGTTCATGATGAACATGAAGGCCGTCGGCGTGAAGAAGGTGTACACGCTGGTGAACTGGGACGACTTCGCACTGGAGCGGTTTTTCGCGCGCCAGAAATTCGTTCCGTCCAAGCGCATCAACCTCGAGTTCGAGCTGCCCTGATCCGGGACCCTGGGCGCGCACCATGTGGATCGACACGCATTGTCATACAAAGTATTCGTACGACAACTGGCTTGAGCCGGTCGATCTGATTCGACGCGCCAAATGGCTTGGCATCGACGCGGTGTGCATCACCGAGCACTACTCCTACGAAGCCTCCGAGCCGGTGCTGCAGGTCGGCCAGGACGAGGGTCTGCTGGTGCTGCGCGGCGTCGAGATCGCCACGGACCGTGGCCATCTTCTGGCCTACGGCGTGCAAGACGACGGTTGGAATACTTGGAATCGCGACAACTACCTGCCCATGCACGAAGTCATCGCGCGCATCAACGAGCTGGGCGGACTGTGCGTCCCGGCGCACCCGTTTCGCCAGGTCGGTCTGGCCAGTTTGTGCGCGGGAATTCTCGACCTGCAAGGCATTGCCGCAGTCGAGACGCACAACGGCAACAACAGCGTGGAGGACGACCGGCTGGCGCAATCCGCAGCCCAACTGCTGGGCTTGCCAGCGCTGGGCGGCAGCGATTGCCACAAAAGCGCCGCCGTGGGTCGCTGCGCCACCGAGTTCACCGACGACATCCGATGCATGGCCGACTTCATCGCCGCCGTACGGGCGGGTCATTGCCAGGCTCACTACTACCCGGGCTACGCGGCGCACGGGTCGGCACGCAGCGCCTTGGCGGGCTGAACGAATCAGGAGACCCAGCGATGCAAGCACCAGCAACTTCAGTCATCACGTGGTGGAAAGCCAGCCGGCCGGTGGCGCTTGGCGCGTTCGGCGCGCCGCTGGAGCTCACGATCGACGGCCAGCGCGTGCAAGCGCCCGCGGGCGCCTCCGTGCTGAACGCGGCCAGCGTCGCCGGCATCTACATTCCCGCGCTGTGCGCCCACCCCGATCTGCCGCCGGCCCAGCAGCGCGCCTGCGGCGACAAGGGCGATTCCGGCTGCAATCTTTGCCTGATCGAAATTGTCGGCACGCCCGGCATGAGCAAGGCCTGTTCCACCGAGGTGCGCGCCGGCATGAGCGTGCACAGCAACACGCCACAGATCCAGAAGGCGCGCCAGCAGCATCTGGCCAAGGTCCTGGGACCCCATCCCCATGTCTGCCTGGTGTGCCCGCAACGCGACGGCTGCTCGCGCACGCAGTGCTCTTACGGCAATCCGCCCGAGGCCCGCTGCTGCTCGATTTTTTCCAGCTGCGAGTTGCGCAAGGTCGCCGACTACGTCGTGATCCCGAACACCACGCCGCCCTACAAGCCGGCGGGCTTGCCGGTCATCAAGAACGAGCCCTTCTTTGATCGGGACTACAACCTGTGCATCGACTGCCGCCGCTGCCTCGTGGCCTGCAACGACGTGCGCGGTGTCGGTTGCCTGGAAGTCAAGGAGGTCCAGACCGCTCAGGGTGTGCGCCGCTACGTCGGCACGATTGCGCCCACCTTGATCGAATCCGGCTGCAAGTTCTGCCAGGCCTGCGTGGTCGTCTGCCCCACCGGTGCCCTGACCGACCGCACACTCGATCCGGCCCAGCGCGAGCAAAGCATGGTGCCCTGCAAGGCGGCTTGTCCGGCCGGCATCGACGTGCCACGCTATGTACAACTCGCGGCCCAGGGCAAGTACGGCGAAGCCATCGCCGTGGTGCGTGAAAAGCTGCCCTTTCCGGGCATTGTCGGGCGCGCCTGTTTCGCCATGTGCGAGTCCGCCTGCCGACGCGGGCAGCTCGACGATCCGCTGTCGATTCGTTCCCTCAAACGCATTGCCGCCGACAACGACACCGGCCTATGGCGCGAACACTCGACCCAGCTCGCGCCAACCGGGCGCAAGGCGGCGGTGATTGGCGCCGGACCGGCCGGCCTGACCGTGGCCTACTACCTGGCGAAAAAGGGCCACAGCGTGACCGTCTTTGACGCCCAGGCCGCCGCCGGTGGCATGGCCCGCTATGGCATTCCGTCCTACCGCGTGCCGGTCCAGGTCATCGACGACGAAGTCGCCGAAGTGCAAAAACTCGGTGTCGCATTCCAGTTCAATGCCCGCATGGAGAGCGCCGATGCGCTGTTCGAGCAGGGCTTCGAGGCGATCTTCATTGGCATCGGCGCCCAGGGCGGCGACAAGCTGGGGATTGCCGGCGAGGACCTGCCCGGCGTGATCGACAGCCCGACCTTTCTCAAGGCCGCCGCCATGGGACTGGTGAATCAGCCCGCAGGCATTCAGACCGGCACCAAGGTGGTGGTCATCGGCGGGGGCAACGTGGCGACCGACAACGCGCGCTCCTCGCGGCGCTTTGGCGCCGACGTGGACATGGTGTATCGGCGCACGCAGGATGAGATGCCGGCGCGTGCAGAAGAGTTCGAAGGCTGCCTGGCCGAAGGCGTGGCCATGCGCTTCCTGCTCGCGCCCAAAAGGATCGAGCCGGGCCGCCACGGCCAAGGCCTGAACATCACCTACGCCCGCATGGCGCTGGGCGAAGCCGATGCCTCCAAACGTCGCCGCCCGGTGGATACCGGCGAAGAGCTCTGCGAGGCGGTGGACTTGGTGATCGCCGCCGTCGGGCAGCACCCCAAACGGTTCGAGGGCTTCGGCGTGCTCACCGATGCCAAGGGACGCATCACGGTGCGCCAGGACAGCATGCTGTGCAGTCGGGCGGGTGTCTATGCCGGAGGCGACTGCGTGCTCGGGCCGTCCACGCTGATCGAGTCCATCGCGCAGGGCCGCGTCGCCGCAGCCGCCATCGACCTGCAACTCGGTGGCGACGGCGACATCGAGGAAAAACTGCTGCGCGACGGCTGGGAAAGCGATCCCTTCCTGGGCCGCGACCCCGCCTTCAACCAGCAGCACAAGTTCCATCCGATCCTCCTGCTGCCGGCGCAACGCGGCGGCTGGGACGAAGTCGAAAAGGGCTTTGACGACGCCACGGCGCGGGCCGAAGCCGCGCGCTGTTTCAAATGCAATCTGGCGCCAAAGATCACCGATTCGGTGCTGCCACCCGAATCCTGGCTGGTCTTCGATGCCCAAGTGCTGGCCGGCATCAGCGCCGAGTCCGGCGTGTTTCAGCTACTCGACGCGGACAAGAACGTGCTCATGATCAAGGGCGTCGAGAGCCTGCAGCGCGGCCTGCAGGAGCAGCTCGGCGGGTCGCACGGCGCGGTGGCGTTCAGCTTCGAAGAGGCCGCCATGTACACCTCGCGCGAATCGCAAATGATCCAAGCCTATCTGCAAGAGCACGGCAAGATGCCGGGCGGCGGAGCGGACGAACTTGACGACCTGTTTTAAGGAGCTATATCGGATGAGCGCAGCGCAAACTTTCGAATTCATTCGCTACGGCGTGGCCGACGGGCTGGCAACACTGACCCTGCAGCGCCCGCCCTTCAATGTGCTGGACATCCCGACCATGGTCGAGATCAACGACGCCCTGGACTTGTGCAGCCAGGACCGATCCGTCAAGCTGTTGCTGATCACCGGTGCCGGCGAAAAGGCCTTCTCCGCAGGGGTGGAGGTGGCCGATCACACACCGGACAAGGTGGACCGGATGATCGAAGTGTTCCATGGCATCTTTCGCCGACTGCAGCAGTTGCCCATGCCCTCGGTGGCGGCGGTGAATGGGGCGGCCCTGGGCGGCGGCATGGAACTGGCCATCGCCTGCGACATGATCGTGGCCGCAGCCGGCGCCAAATTTGGCCAACCGGAAATCAAGCTGGCGGTGTTCCCGCCGATCGCAGCCGTGCTGTTGCCGCGCCTGGTGTCACCCGCCAGGGCCATGGAGATGCTGCTGGGTGGAGAAAATTTCACGGCCGAGCAAGGCCACGCGCTGGGGCTGGTGAATCGCGTCTTGCCACGGGAATCGTTCGCCGCCGACGTACAGACTTTTGTGGCGCCGTTCCTGAAACTCTCGCGCGTGGCCTTGCTGAGCACGCGCCGCGCGCTGCGCGAGGCCACAGGCAAACCCTTCGGCGCCGCGCTCGACACCGTGGAAGCCATCTACCTCAAGGAACTCATGCTGAGCGACGACGCGAAAGAGGGCTTGGCGGCGTTCCTGGAAAAGCGCCCGGCCGTCTGGCGCAATTCCTGAGCCGAAGACATTTCAACTAGAAAGGGAAAATCACATGGTTCCGGAATTCATCGATACCTGGCAAATGTCCGAGCCGGGAAAGCTGATCAAGACCCGCATCCCGATGCCGGCGCTTGCACCCGGCGACGTGGTCGTGCAGATCAGCGGCTGTGGCGTCTGCCACACCGACCTGTCGTACTTCTACATGGGTGTGCCGACCGTGCAAAAGCCGCCCCTGTCGCTGGGGCACGAGATCAGCGGCCTGGCCATCGGCGGCGATGCCAGCATGCTGGGCAAGGAAGTCATCATCCCGGCCGTGCTGCCTTGCGGTGAATGCGAGTTGTGCCAGTCGGGCCGGGGCAACCGCTGCCTGGCGCAGAAGATGCCGGGCAATTCCATGGGCATCTATGGCGGCTTCTCCAGCCATATCGTGGTGCAGGCCAAGTTTCTGTGCGTTGTGCCGGACCGAAAGGGGATTCCACTGGAACACCTGTCGGTGATCGCCGACGCCGTGACCACGCCCTACCAGGCGGCCGTTCGGGCCCGGGTCGGCAGCGGCGATCTGGTGGTCGTGGTCGGCGCTGCAGGCGGCGTCGGCAGCTTCATGGTGCAGGTGGCCAAGGCCATGGGCGCCAAGCTCATCGTCGGCATCGACGTGAACGCGGACAAGCTCAAAAAGATGGCAGGCTTTGGCGCCGACGCCAGCATCAACCCCAGGGGCTTGAGCAACAAGGAGCTGAAGGAACAATTCAAGGCCATCGCCAAGGCGGCCGGCGTCTCCAGCAACATCGGCTGGAAAATCTTTGAGTGCACCGGAACCAAGCCCGGTCAGGAGACGGCCCTGTCGCTGCTGTCCTTTGTCGGCATGCTGGTGGTGGTGGGCTATGGCACGGACGAGACCAGCTACATGCTGTCCCGGCTGATGGCCTTCGACGCCGAAATCATCGGCACCTGGGGCTGTACGCCCGACAAATACCCGGCCGTGCTGGAAATGTGCCTGGACGGCCGCATCCAGTTGGAGCCCTTCGTGGAGACGCGACCGATGAGCCAGATCGAACAGGTGTTCGAGCAAGCCCATCACGGCCAACTCAACCGCCGCGTCATCCTCACCCCCGATTTCAATTAACCTAACGAAGAGAGAGCAACATCATGTCACTCGAATGGCTGCGCCGCGACAACGAACTCAAAGACCACGCCCTGCTGGGCCTTGAACACTTCGGCACCGAAGCCCCTTCGGTCATCTATGAACGCCGACCCATCATCGATCCACAGGGCAACACCGTGGAGGGGCTGTTTTCTTCCTGGATCATCCTGAACAATCCGGCGCAGTACAACTCCTACACCACGGAAATGGTGAAGGCCGTGATTGCCGGATTCCAGCGCGCCTCGAGCGACCGGGCCATCGTCGCCGTGGTCTTCACGGCCGTGGGTGACAAGGCCTTTTGCACCGGCGGCAACACCGCCGAGTACTCCGCCTACTACTCCAAGCGGCCGAATGAATACGGCGAGTACATGGACCTGTTCAACGCCATGGTCGATGGCATCCTGAATTGCAAGAAGCCGGTGATCTGCCGCGTCAACGGCATGCGCGTCGCCGGCGGCCAGGAAATCGGCATGGCGACCGACCTGACCGTGAGCTCGGACATGGCCATCTTTGGCCAGGCCGGACCCAAGCACGGCAGCGCGCCCGACGGCGGCTCCACCGACTTCCTGCCCTGGATGCTGAACATGGAAGACGCCATGTACAACTGCGTTTCCTGCGAGACCTGGAGCGCCTACAAGATGCGCGCCAAGAACCTGGTGACCAAGGTCGTTCCGGTGCTCAAAAAAGACGGCCAGTGGGTGCGCAATCCGCTGGTGCGCACCGACGCCTATGTGGACGACGGCGAACTGGTGTACGGCGAGGCGGTGGCGCCCGAGCAGCTCAAGGCGGCGAAGGAGTTGCTGGCGCAATGCAGCACCGATTTCAGCCGGCTCGACGCCGCCGTGAACGAGCTGATCTGGAAATTCACCAACCTGTTCCCGCATTGCCTGATCAAGTCGATCGACGGCATTCGGGGCAAGAAGAAGTTCTTCTGGGATCAGTTCAAACTGGCCAATCGGCACTGGCTGGCGGCCAACATGAACCACGAGGCCTGGCTCGGCTTCAACGCGTTTGACGCGAAGAAAGTCACCGGCAAGGATGTGATCGATTTCGTCAAGTACCGTCAATTGGTGGCGCAAGGCGCGCTGTTCGACGACAGCTTCGCCGAGCAGGTGCTGGCCAAGCCCAAGGCCTGACAGCATGCAACTCAAGGATCGGGTGGCGATCGTCACCGGCGCCGGCCAGGGTATCGGCGCGGCCGTGGCCCTGGCCTATGCCAGCGAAGGCGCGAAGGTGGCGGTGATCGACACGAACATCGACGCGGCCAAGGCCGTGGCCGACAAGATCAGGGCCCATGGCGGCGCGGCCTTGGCCGTGGCCTGCGACGTGGCGCTGCGCTCCCAGGTGGACGCCATGGCGGCACAGGTGACGCAGGCCTGGGGCCGGGTGGACATCCTGGTGAACAACGCCGGCATCACGCGCACGGCCATGCTGCACAAGATGACACCACAGGAGTGGCAAGCCGTGCTGACCGTGCACCTGAACGGCAGCTTCAACTGTCTGCAGGCGGTGGTCGATGGCATGATCGAGCGACGCTACGGCCGCATCATCTTCGTGACGTCCGCCGCAGGCATCCTGGGCACCGTGGGCCAGATCAATTACAGCGTGGCCAAGGCCGGCATCCTGGGCATGACCAAGAGCTGCGCCCGGGAATTGGCGCGGCACAACATCACGGCCAATGCCATCGCCCCGGGCGCGGCCACGCCGATGACGCAGACAATCCGCACCGACGAGCGCTTCAAGGAAAAGTATCTGGACCGGATTGCCCTCGGGCGCTGGGCGCAGCCTGAAGAGATCACCCCGGTGTTTGTGTTTTTTGCGTCCGACGCGTCCTCTTACGTCACCGGCCAGATCCTCGCGGCCGACGGCGGCATGACGATCCACTAGCTCGCAGTCGATGGCGCAAACCTATTCCTTCGACGGCGGCGTTCCATGCTGCCGTGCCCGGCGCGCGCGGCGCCGGAACCAGGCCGGCGCCGCTGCAGCGCCAATGACGTACGCCCACTGTCAGAATTTAAGCTTCAAATCGACGCCCAGCAGCGTTCGTTCGAGTCAATTGCCAATGCCTTCCAACTTGTCAGCGGTCATCATCAGGATTCCACCATGAGCAATTTCATCGACTTCATGCTCGGCGACCATCGCCGCTGCGACGTGTTCTTCGCCTCGGCCGAACAGGCCGTTGCGGCCCAGGCCTGGGACCGCGCGACGGCCTCGTTCGGCGCATTCCAGCGGGCCATGCAACAGCATTTTTCGGCCGAGGAAAACATCCTGTTTCCGGCGTTTGAACAGGCCAGCGGCATGACCATGGGGCCCACGCAGGTGATGCGCGACGAGCATGTGCAGATGAATCAGCTCATGGCGGCGACGCAGCAGTCCCTGGCGGCGCAGGATGGCGACGACTTCGCGGGCAACACCGAGACCTTGCTGATCATGATGCAGCAGCACAACATGAAGGAAGAACACGTCCTCTATCCCATGTGTGACGCGCACCTGGCGCATCAGTCCAGCACGCTGCTGGCGCAGCTGACCGCACAGCTCGCAGCGAAAGCGCCGCCGGCATGAAGTGGTCGGATGCGGTCACGGTCATCGACGGGCGCGGCATGGAGCCGCCCGAACCCTTCCTGTTGATGATGGACGCACTCAGCGCCTGCCCGGACGAAGGCGCGGTGTTGCTGCTGTTGTCGCGTGAGCCCTACCCGCTGTACCGGGCGCTGGACCTGAACGGGTTTTTCCATAGAACGCGCCACGCCGAGGATGGAACGGTCGAGATCCTGGGCTGGAAAAATCCGGACCATGCAGGCCCTCCTGTCCTTTGATCAAGCGCCGCCGATCAGCGCGCCGCTGCGGTTCTTCCTGACCGCGCCGCTGTTTGGCCTGCTCGCTGGCGGGCTCATCCTGTACAGCGGCCCCTTGGCGTTTGCGTCGCGCTGGACACCCTCGACGCTGGCGCTGACGCACCTGATCACCGTGGGCTTCATGCTGCAAGTGATGCTGGGCGCGCTGCTGCAGTTGCTGCCGGTCGTGGTCGGCGCGAACATGACGCGGCCTTTGCTCACCGCCCGCCTGGTGCACCTGTTGCTCAGCCTGGGCGCGCTGGCGCTGGCGGCGGCGTTCATCAGCTTCGCGCCGCTGCTGTTTGGCACGGCCGTGGCTTGCCTGGGCGCTGGCATCACGCTCTTCATCGCCTCGGCCGGGCGCGCGCTGCGTGGCATTGGGGCGTCCAGCCCGACCGTGCGCGGCTTGAAAGCGGCGCTTCTCGGACTGGCCGCGACCGTGCTTTCGGGCGCGGTGCTGGCGCTGGCGCTGGGTTGGTCCGTCCCCTTGCCCCTGCTCGAACTCACCGACCTGCATCTGGGCTGGGGCCTGATGGCCTGGGCTTGCACCGTTCTGGCCGCAGTGAGCTTCGTGGTCGTGCCGATGTTCCAGTTGACCCCCGAATACCCGCTCTGGTTTGCGCGCCGTTTTGCCTTCGCGGTGTTGGCCCTGCTTGGCCTGTGGACGCTGGCCGAGCTCTGGGGCGCGGTCATGCCCGCGCGCCTGCTGGGCGCGGCGACACTGGCCGCTGGCGCCGCGTTTGCCGCTTTGACGCTGCGCCTGCTGGGCGCGAGCAAGCGCCCCCAGCACGATGCCTCACACCGCTTGTGGCGCTGGTCCATGACGAGCGCGCTGTTGGCCAGCGCCCTGTGGCTGGCCAGTCGCTTCATTCCCGCGCTTGCGCTCTGGGCGGGCCTGCCGCTGCTGCTGGGCGTGTTGCTGCTGCTGGGCTGTTTCACGTCGGCCATCGTCGGCATGCTGTACAAGATCGTTCCCTTTCTGGTCTGGCTGCATCTGCAAAACCACGGGCGCGGTCGGGTGCTGGCGCCGAACATGAGAAAGGTCTTGCCGCAGTCGCGCGTGGACGCCCAGGTGCTGGCGCACTTCACGTGCTGCGCACTGGCGACGCTGGCCGTCTTCTGGCCGGCCTGGTTTGCGCACGCTGCGGGTCTGGCGCTGGTCGTGGCCAACGCCTGGCTGCTGCGCAATCTGCTCTATGCCACGGGCGTTTACCGCAAGCACTTGCTGGCGTTGGAGGCGGACCCCAGCAAACCGCCTAGCGCACCGGGCGCACGCCCCGAATCGGGAGTTGGCTCAGGGAAAAGCCCTGATTGAAACTGGCGCGGGTCACGAGGATGAACTTGACCCGGGCGCCCGCCGCAGCGGCGCACAGGCCCGCTGCGCCCAGCAACAGTGGGCCCGCCGCCCCGCCCAGCAGCCATCCGGCAGCGAGCAACACGCCCGGCGCGACGCTGCCAAGCAGCAGCAGACTGCGCCCGGCCAGATCGAGCGCGCTGCGCGAGCGCGCCGCCAGGCTGGCGTCAACCGCGCTGCGGTAGCGGCGCCAGACCAGCAGGCGCAGACCCAACAGCGCCAGCAAGGCGAGCAGCGCCGGGGCGCCGACTTGGGCGCCGAACAGACCCAGCAGCAAGAACAGGCCGCAACCTTCGCAGCCCGCCGTCAGCATGATGAACGCGGAAAACCAAGGCGAACGCCAGGCCGGAATGCCGCGTGCCGCCGGCAACATGCGACTCTGGCAATACAGGAAGGCCAGGGCCAGCGCGGCCGTGAGCCAGATCGCGCCGCTGAGCCCGAGCAGCGCGGCCAGTCCCGCCGGAAACAGCGCCACGCTGACCCAGGCTTCGCGCGACATCCAGGACGTGCGCGGGTTGATGAAGACATTCAGCGCCCGTAGCGGACGCCCAATCTCCAGCCAGACACACATCAGCCCCAGGCCGACCAGCGCCAGTCCGGTGAAGACCCGCCAGTCGGGGGCGCTGAGTGAAGCCGCCGTGCCCAAGCCAAACAGCGCGACCGCGACCAGCAGGCCGGTGCCGGCGCCGCCGCAGATGAAATTGCCCGCAGCGCGCCAATCCCAGCTGGTCTGTTGCCAGGGGTTGGGGCCGAAACCGGAAGCAGCACTCATGGATCCACCTTGTCCCAAAGATAATGAAAGCCGGGCCCCGTGCCCAGTTCCTCGTGCATGCGAAAGCTCTGATTTTTCTCCAGCAACTGCGACACATTGCTCTGCGGATCTTGCAGGTCGCCAAAGGCCAGGGCATCGGCAATGCAGGAGTTGACGCAGGCCGGCGTGGCCGCCGCGTCAACGCCGGGTTTGAGTCCGGCGGCCAGACCGGCGTCGATGCGGTCCACGCAGAAAGTGCACTTGGTTGCCACCGCCAGGCGCGAATCGTCGCGGCGCTGGGCCTCGCTCTGGATTGGCGCGCCAAAGGCAAAGCTGGCCTTGTCGGTGCGGTAGCGCGCCTGGTAGGGGCAGGCGACGGCGCAGTAGGAGCAACCAATGCACAGGTCGTAGTCAATGGTGACGATGCCGTCCGGGCGCTGTTTGGTGGCGGTGGTGGGACAGACCTCCATGCAAGGGGGGTCCTCGCAGTGCTGACAGCCGACCGGAACAAACACGCGCTTGACATTCGGAAACTCGCCAAACTCCATGTCGAGCACGCGGCGCCACTGCACCTCCGGCGGCGTGGCATTGGTCTGCTTGCAGGCGGCGGTGCAGGTCTGGCAACCGACACAGCGGCGCAAGTCGGCGGTCATGGCCCAGCGCGTCATACGGCCTCCTTTGGCGCGCGGCAAATCTTCACGCGCACGATGTCGGCGCCCGAGCCCGTGGCATCGGTCAGGGAGATCGACATGGTCGCCAGCGTGTTCAGGCTGGGCATGCCGAAGTCGCGTGCCACCGGCGTTTCCCAGTGCTCGAACTGGCCAATCAGCAGCAGCGTGTCCGGGCGTATGCCCTGGCGCAGCACGGCGTTGCCACGCACACTGCGCTTGGGCGTGGAGATCTCGATGGCGTCGCCATCTTCAATGCCCAGCGCCTTGGCCGCGCCGCTGTTGATGATCACGCCGCGGTGGCCGGCGATGTTGTCGGCCACTTCGCGCATCAGCGGGATGCCGGCATTCGCGCCCCAGGCGTACTGCATGCTGCGCGCCGTGAGCAGCCAGAACGGATAGTCCTGCGCGCGCCCGCCGCCCTGGCCGATGATGGCCTCCCACAGCGCCGGAAAGTCCTTCCACGCCGGCAAGGCCTGGTATTCCTTGAGCTGCTCGTCCCACCAGTGCATGTCGTTCTCGTGCAGGCGTCGGCCCAGCTCGGCACCCACGCGCATGAGCCGTTCCTGGTAGGGCAGCTCGTAGCGCAGGCCGCGCTTGACCATGGTCTGATCCAGGTACCAGTCGCTGCGGGCAAAGGGCTTGGTCGCCAGGCCGTTCTGCTTCCACCATTCGAGTCCGTGCGCGTGCGCGCCATCGCTGACCTCGGCGCTGGCCGCGCGGCACACGGCGTCCCAGATGGCCTCGCAACTGTGGGTCTGCTGGGTGTCGAGCGAGAAATCCCCGTGCGCGCCCTTGAGCGGCACGCCGCCGGCGCCCTTGTTGATGGCGGCCACATAGGCCGCGTTCAAACCGCTGCGCTGCGCGAGTTCGCTGGCGATGTCGGTCATGTCACGCGCCTCACCGGCGCTGGGTACGACCGGCTGGCGCAGCGCGAAGCCGGCGTGTTCCCAGTACTGCTCCTGGTACTTGGTGCCGCCGATGCGCATCAGCTGCAGGCTCTCCAGGTCGGTGGCGTCGGGCAGCAGCAGGTCGGCAAAGTGGTTCGTCTCGTCGTGCGTGTAGGCGAAGGCAACAGTGAACGGAAAGCGCGCCATCTTCTCCCCCAGCTTGTCCGTGTCCCAATACGAAATGCCAGGATTGGTGCGGTACAGGAACCAGACATCGGGCGGCGCCACGCGCGGCAGACCCTTGGGCGTCTCGTCCAGAAACAGCCAGGAAAAGTGGGTCGGTCCCAGCGCCTGGCTCCAGGGTCCGTCGGCGGCCAGCGGCACCATCGAGCGGTAGGCGTTGCGAATATTCGGGCTCGGTGACCAGTGCGCCTTGTCCGTCGGGTTCAGCGGGAAATGCATGAAGCCGTCGGGGCCGGGCTTGACGCTCTCGTGGCGCTGCGACATCGGCCGGGTCAGGCGCACCGTCGTGCCCAGCGTTCCCCCCGGCACCTCCAGACCACCCACCAGCGTGGCCAGCAGCGTGCGCGCCCAGCAGCATTCAAAGCCACCCCAGCCATTGTTCACGGTCTTGCCCAGCGTCACGGCCACAGGCCGAAACGGCATGGTGATGCCACCGACCTCGATGCTCTCGCCGACGCAGGCGTGGTCGATGAACTCGTTGGCGATGGTGCGCATCTGCGCGGCCGGCACATCGCACACGGTTTGCGCCCACTCGGGCGAGTAGGCCTGCATGTGCTCGATCAGCCGCGTGAAAGAGGTGCTGCCAAGCAGCCGGCCTTCGCCCAGGACTTCATCGTCCGGGCCGATCTCGATCGCGTCCACTTCATAACGGCCTTCGAGCGCTTCCTTCAGGTCCGGGCTGTCGTGCGGGCACGCGCTGGCGCGCCCCAGGTCCCAGACCAGGGGCTTGCGGCTGGCGCGATCGCGCAGGTAATAGCCGTGCTCGCCAACCAGGTAGGGGCAAGCCGTGCGCGCCGCCAGAAACGCCAGGTCCAGGCGGGCGCGCGGCAGCTCGTGCAACAGCACGTGGATCAGCGCGTAGAGGAAGGCGGCGTCGGTCTTGGGCTTGATCGGCACCCACTGCGCCGAGCAAGCGCCCGTGACCGACAGGTGCGGCTCCACCTGCACCCGCTTCAAGCCGCGCAGCCGCGCCGCCGAATGCCGCCAGACGCCGATCACGCCGCCCGAGGCCTCGATGTTGGAGCCGCAGGAAATCAGGTAGTCGCACAGCGGCGTGTCGGGCGTGACGATGAAAGCCCGGTGCCAGAACTCGCCGTACAGGTGCTCGGAGTGGTAGCACTTGACGCCCTGACCCGAGCCAAAACCCATGTCGATCGGGCCCCAGGCCGACAGAAAAGCCGGCAGCGTTCCCATGTAGGACTGGGGCGTTCCGGCGCCACCAAAGCTGGCCGCCACACGCGGGTAGCCGGAGGCGTCCAGGATGCCGGTGGCGCGCACCGCATCGAGTTTGCTGGCGATCAAGCCAAAGGCCTCGTCCCAGCTGATCGGCACAAAGCCCGGATCCTGGTCGCGCCCCTTGATCGGGTTGCTGCGCTTCATGGGTGTGAGCACCCGATTCGGGTTGTAGGTCTTTTGCACCAGGCCGTAGGCCTTGACGCAGACCCTGCCGCCACCCGGGTGAATCTCGGCCGCGCAGTGATTCGGCTCGACCTCGGTGGCCACGCCCTGCTCGACTTTCACCGTGAGCAGGTCCGGGCCGGCGACGCACTGGTAACAGTAGGTCGGAACCCGGCGCACATCCTTGACTTCAAGACTCATGAAAATCCTCGTCAGACAAAAATCAATGCGACGCCGCCTGGGAACGACCCCAGCGCAGCGCCCGGCAGGGGATTCAGTGCATGCCGCGCGGGTCGATTCCGGGGCGGGCTTGGCGCACTGCCCGCAGCTGAAATTTCTTGCTCAGTGGCTCAATTCGGCCTATTCTTGCATAGCCATGCAATAATTGCCAGTAGCACAAAACCTATGAGCAAAATCAAAACAAAAGCAGCGCCCGTGAAGCGCGCCAGCAAAGTGGCCGCAGCGAGCCCGCCGGCGCCAGCGGCCGAGCCCGAGCGCCGCGCGCTGAGCATCCGCACGGTGCGCCGCGGCGACCTCAAAGCGGTGATTGAACTCGACGCCCTGGTCACCGGAAACAAGAAGCAGTCTTACTGGAATTCCCTCTACCGGCGGCACGAAGAGGCGCTGGTCACGGGCCAACATTTCCTGGTCGCCACCCTGGGCACCGAGGTCATTGGCTTTGTCATCGGCGAGGTACGCGACTGGGAGTTCGGCTCGCCGCCTTGCGGCTGGATCCTGGCCATCGACATTCGTCCCGACGCGCGCTTGCTGGGCGCGGCGACGCAGCTGCTGCAAGTCCTTTGCCAGGGCTTCAAGCGCGCCAAAGTGAGCAAGGTGCGCACCCTGCTGGCGCGCGAAAACACCCTCATCCTGTCCTTCTTTCGCAGTCAGGGAATGATGATCAGCCCGTTCATTCCGCTGGAAATGGACCTGGCGCCATGAAGCTTCGACAAAACACGCTGCTGGCCTTGTACAGCCTGCTCGAATTTGCCGCCGATCCACAGCGACAAATTCCAGCTTCCGAGATCGCGCAGAAGTACGAGGTGTCGCCGCACCACCTGGCCAAGGTCCTGGCCGAGCTGGCGCGCCTGGGCATGGTGCAATCCGTGCGGGGTGTGGGCGGCGGCTACCGCTTTGTTGGCAATGCCCGCAGGCTCACGCTGATGGACGTGATCTCCCGCTTCGAAGACGCGCTCCCGGTGGAGCGCAACCACGCCGAGGCGACGCCCCTGGGCCAGGCGCTGGCCTCGGTTCTTGCAGAAATCGACGCGATCGCCATGGCCTCCATGAGCTCGATCACGCTGGAAACCCTGCTCGGCATCGTCAAGCGCCAGCAGGCCGCGATCCCGCTGCGCCGCAGGGCCCGGGCGGCCAAGCTCTGATGCTTGCGCCGGCGCGCCAGCGGCGGGCACCGGCTTGGGAGCCGACCTCAGGCGGTCGCGACGGGTCATGAATTTCCGACAACTTGACTTGAACTTGCTGCGCGTGCTGTGCGCGGTTTACCGCTACGGCTCGGTGACCGAGGCCGGACGCCATCTGGCCTTGTCACAGCCGGCCACCAGCAATGCGCTGGCGCGCTTGCGCGCCGTGCTCGACGATGAGCTGTTTGTGCGCTCAGCCAGTGGCTTGCAGCCCACGCGCAAGGCGCAGCGCATCGTTCCCAGCCTGATCGAACAACTGCGCTTGCTGGAGAACACGGTGAGCCGCCGCGAGGCGTTCGAGCCCGCCAGCAACCAGGTGCACTGGCGTCTGTCGCTGTCCGATCTGGGCGAGATGATGTTCCTGCCCGCACTGGCACAGGTGCTGCGCAGCCAGTCGCCGGGCAGCCATGTCTCCAACGTGGCGGTGGCGGCAACCCAGGTCAGCGCCGCGCTGGATGCGCACGAAATCGATCTGGCGATTGGCATCCTGAACGCGCATCGCGGCCCCTATGCCAGCGAGTTGCTGTTTCAGGAAAACTTCGTCGCCGTCACGGCCAGCGCTTGGCGGCCGCGCAACTGGCGCGGCGCGAGTCGCCTGAGCGCACAGCAGTTGGCGACGGCCTCGCTGGCGGTGGCGTCGCCCGCCGCCACCTTTCACGGCATCGTTGACCTGATGCTGACCAAGCTGCGACTCAACGAGCGCATCGTGCTTCGCGCGCGCCACTATGGCGCCCTGCCCGAACTGGTGACGCGCACCGACTTGCTGGCCATCGTGCCGCAGATGTACGCCCATTCACTGGCGCCGCGCTACGACATTCGGGTCTGGGACTTGCCCAAAGTGGGCACCAGCTACGACGTGCACATGTTGTGGCACCAGACCGCCAGCCTGGATCCGGCCCACCAGTGGCTGCGCGGGGTGGTGCGTCAACTGTTCCAAAGAACGCCGCCTGGGTCGGGCCGAAGAGTCCAGCCCTAGTCAGCCCGGCCAAAGGAGTCCAAGCATGCCGCATCCCGTCCCGTTCAACGCCAGTTCGGCACCCCTCATGACGCTGCAAACCGTCCTGTTTGAGCAGGCCGCAAGAGCCGGACGCAGCCGGCTCGACCCGGCGGAACTGGCCGCCTTGCTGGCGGCGCTGGGGGCTCTCACAACGCTCGAGCGCAGCGGCACGGCACAGGCCGGGAGCGGCGAGCTGCGTGTCAGCCTGCAGCACAGCCGAGAGTTCGGTATGGTGCTCAGCGCCGGCCTTGGGGGGTTCGACGGCGCACTCGACGCGGGGCTTTTCCGCAGGGACAGGGCGCGCGTGCAGGCACTGGCCGAATTGAGCAGCGCCGAGGATTTCCTGATGCGCTGCAAGGGCAGCATGGCGTATCAAAAGCTGCTGCTGCGCGCGCGCCGGCAAGACCAGGCCGCACCGGACGCGCCACTGCTCGCGCTGTTTGAGAACCTGCTGATCCTGGCCAGCGCCGACCCGGCGGCGCCGTTCACGCTGACAAAACTGGACCTCGAAATCCGGCTCAGCCTTGGGCCCATCGAGGTGCTTGAGGCGCACTGCGAATTCGCGGCCCCGGCACTGCAAAGACGGGCCCGCCCGATCGCGAAGATCGAGCAACTGCTGCATCCGGCAACGATCGGCCTGATCGGCGTCTCGGGCACCAGCATGAATTTTGGCCGCATCATTTTGCGTAATCTGCTGGGCAGCGGCTACCCCAAGACGCAGTTGACCGTGATTCGCCCGGACGCCACGGAAATTGACGGCGTCGCCTGCGTCGCCAACCTGCAGTCGCTGACGCACGCGCTCGATTTGCTCATCGTTGCCGTGGCGGCCGAGGCGGTTCCTGCCCTGGTGGACGAGATCATTGCCAGCGGCGCGGTGGCCTCCGTGATGCTGATCCCGGGCGGCCTGGGCGAAACCAGCAAGAGCCGGGAAGCGGCCGCGCTGCTGGGAGAAAAGATCGACGCGGCGCACGCACTGAGCAGTGGCGGGCCAATCTTTCTGGGCGCGAATTGCCTGGGCGTGGTCTCGCATCCCGGCGGCTACGATTCCTGGTTTATCCCGCTCGAACGCTTGCCAAAACCGGCCAAGAAGGCGCAAAGAAATTCGGTCATGCTCAGCCAGAGCGGCGCCTTCATGATCACCCGTCTGAGCCAGAACCCCTGGCTCGATCCGAGCTACATGCTGGCCCTGGGCAACCAGACCGACCTCACTCACGGCGACTTGCTGCGCTATTTTGCCCAGCGCCCCGAGATCGAGACGCTGGGCATCTACATCGAGGGCTTCAAGGACGGCGACGGACTGCTGTTTGCCAAGGCCGTGCGCCAGGCCGTGCTCGCGGGCAAACAGGTGGTGGTGTACAAGGCCGGTAGAACCGACGCCGGCAGCGCGGCCGTGCTGGGTCACACGGCCTCGGTTGCCGGTGACCCGGCGCTGTTCGAAGCGGTGTTGCGCCAGGCCGGCGCCATCGTGGCCAGGGACATCAACGCCTTCGATGACCTGTTCTATATCGCCGGCGCCATGCACCACAAGAAGATCGGCGGCAACCGGCTGGGCGCCATCAGCGGCGCGGGCTTCGAGGCCGTGGCCATGGCCGATGAGCTGAGCGCCGACGGCTTTTCGCTGCAGATGGGTGAACTGCAGCCGAACACCATGCAAGCCGTGGCCGCCATCCTGCAGGCCAAGAAGCTCGCCACGCTGGTGGAGGTGAGAAACCCGATCGACATCAACCCGGGCGCGGACGACGAGGCGCATCTGCAAATCGCCGAGGCCTTCTTGCTCGACGCCCAGATCGACGCGCTGGTGCTCGGCCTGGACCCGACCGCGCCTTCGGTGCGCGCGCTGCAACACAGCCTGCTGCGACCCGGCTATGACATCAGCGACCCGCTGAGCACGGTGCAGCTGATGCCGCCGCTGGTGCAGCGCCACGACAAGCCGCTCGTGGGCATTGTCGATGGCGGCCGGCTGTTTGACGCCATGTGCGATGCGTTGATGGACCGCGGCGTCTGCGTGTTTCGCAACTGCGCCCGCGGCACCAGCGCCCTGCGCCAGTACATCCAGGCCAGACAGGCCACGGCCGCGCTGTGCGCGGCGCGCCCCAAGGACTGAGCCGCCGCTGCCCGATGGCCCCCGTTTCACGTGAACCCCAAGCACCTCAAGGAGAACCATGAGCGAAACACTGAACCCCGGACTGAGCGCCACGCGCCGCGTCAGCATCGATCGTGAGCGCACGATCAGCTTCATGGGCGACGATTGCCGCGTTTACTCTACCCCGAACCTGCTCTATGACGTGGAGATGAGCTGTCGCGACCTGCTGCTGCCGCTGATCGGCGCGGGCCGGGATTCGGTGGGCACGCGGGTCGAACTCGACCACGTGGGCGCCACCCTGTTGGGCATGTGGGTGGACGTCACGGTCACGGTGACCGAGGTCGCTGGCAACGCCGTGAGCTTTGACTTCAGCGTGCGCGACGCGATCGAGGAGGTGGCGCGCGGCAAACACCAGCGCTTCATCGTCGGACTGGAGAAGACCGCGCAACGCTTGTTGGCGAAACGCGCCAAGGCGCTCTGAAGCGAAGACGCGGCTCAGGCGGGCGGCGTTTTTCGCCCGCCCATCCCGAGGTAGGTTTCGATGATGCGCGGGTCGTGCGCCAGCTCGCGGGATGGGCCGCTGAGCGCGATGCGCCCCATCTCCAGCACGTAGGCCCGGTCTGACACCGCCAGGGCGGCGCGCGCATTTTGTTCTACCAGCAGGATGGCGACGCCACGCTCGCGCAGACCGACCACCACCTGCAAGACTTCGCGCACGATGTTGGGCGCCAGTCCCAACGAGGGCTCATCCAGCATCAGCAAGCGCGGCTTGGCCATCAGGGCGCGGCCGATGGCCAGCATTTGCCGCTCACCGCCCGAGAGCGTGGACGCCGTTTGCGTGCGCCGCTCCTGCAAGCGCGGGAAGATGGAGTACACCTCTTCGCGGCAAACGCGCTGATCGCGCGCGCCGCGCCACCAGCGCGAAAACCCACCCAGCAGCAGGTTGTCCTCGACCGACATGTCGCCGAACAACTCACGCCGCTCCGGCACCAGGCCGACGCCCGCGCCCACCAAGGCGTTGACCGAGGGGCGGCGAATCAGCTTGCCATCGAGCCAGATTTCACCCCGGCTTGGCAGCAGTCCCATGGCCGCTGACAGCAGCGTGGACTTGCCGGCCCCGTTGGGTCCGATGACCGTGACGATTTCCCCTGGCTGCACGCTCAGATCGACCGCGTGCACGGCCTCCACCACACCGTAGCAGACGCTGAGTTGTTTGAGTTCGAGCACCGCTTGCGTCATGCCCTCAGCTCCCATCGAAACCGCCCAGATAGGCCGCGAGCACCTTGGGGTCGGCCTGGACCTGGGCCGGCGTGCCGTGCGCGATCACCTGGCCATACTCCAGCACGGTGATGCGGTCGGCAATGTTCATGACAAATTCCATATCGTGCTCCACCACCAGAATCGCCATGCCCTCGGCGCGCAGTTGCGTGAGCAGCCGCGCCAGCGCCTGTTTCTCCAGGTAAGGCAGTCCGGCCGCCGGCTCGTCCAGCAGCAGCACGGCGGGCTGACTGGCCAGCGCGCGGGCAATCTCCATGATCCGTTGCTGGCCCAAGGCCAGCGAGGCCGCCGGGGCGTGCAGTTGCGGACCCAGGCCGCAGCGTTCGATCTGGCGCCGCGCCTCCTGCATCAAGGCGGCTTCCTCGGCGCGGTCCAGGCGCAGCATGGCGGCGACCCAGCCGCTGCGTGCGCGCAGATGGGCGCCCAGGGCGACGTTGTCCAGCACGCTGCAGCTTCCCAGCAGGCGCACATGTTGAAAGGTGCGACTCAGGCCGGCGCGGGCGAAGGCGCGCGAGGACTGCGCCTGCATGCTGCGCCCGAGCAGGCTGACCTGGCCCGAGGTCGGGTCGTCAACGCCGGAAATCAGGTTGAAGAAGGTGCTTTTGCCGGCGCCGTTGGGACCGATCAGCGCATGGATTTCGCCGGCCTGGACGTGCAGGTCCACCTTGCTGTTGGCCATGAGTCCGCCAAAGCGCTTGCTCAGCGCGCTCGCGTCCAGCACCACGCTGCCCTTTGGCGCTAGCGCGCGCTGTGGCAATTCCCCGATGGCGGCGCTCGGCGCTGGCCGCGTCGGGCGCAACCAGCGCGCGGCCAGGCGCGCCAGGCTGGGCCACAAGCCGTCGGAGAAGCGCTGCAACACCAGCAACATCAGCAGGCCAAAGACGATCACCTCAAAGTTCCCGTTGCTGCCCAGCAGGCTGGGCAAGATGTCCTGCAGATACTGCTTCATCAAGGTGATCACGGCCGCGCCCAGCACCGCACCCCAGAGATGACCGGCGCCGCCGACGACCGCCATGAACAGGTATTCGATACCGACGTTCAGGTTGAACGGCGTGGGATTCACGAAGCGCTGCAAGTGCGCATACATCCAGCCCGACAGACTGGCCAGCAAGGCCGCCAGCACAAACACCTTGAGGCGATAGCGCGCCGTGTCCACGCCCATGCTTTCCGCCATCACGCGGCCCGATTTCAGCGCACGAATGGCGCGGCCTTCGCGCGAGTCGAGCAGATTGTGCAAGGCCCACAGCGTCAGCAACAACACGCCCCAGGTCAGCAAGCCGAGTTCGCGCACCGAGCGCAAGCTCAGGCCGCCCAGCGACAAGGCCGGCAGGCTGGCCAAGCCGGTGTGGCCACCCAAGAACTGAAGGTTGCCAAACAGAAAGTAGAGGCTCAGGCCCCAGGCGATGGTGCCCAGGGGCAGGTAGTGGCCCGACAGGCGCAGCGTCACCGAGCCCAGGAACCAGGCGACGGCCGCGCTCAGGGCCAGTCCCAGCACCAGCCCGACCCAGGGCAGCACGGCCGAGCCCGGCGCCAGGCCGAGCAGCACGGCGGCTGCGGGGTCGGTGCAGAGCCAGGCGCTGGCGTAGGCGCCCAGACCGACAAAGGCCGCTTGTCCGAACGAGGTCATGCCGGCCACGCCCGTGAGCATCACCAGTCCGACCGCCACCAGCGCGTACAGGCCGATGTAATTCAGCATGGCGATGCTGAATTCGGGCAGCACGCCCCAGGCCGCCAGCAGCAGCGCCACCGCAGCCAGCGTGAGTTGGCGCCGCGTCATTCCTCGTCCTCGACGTGGCGGCTGTTGAGCGAACGCCACCACAGCACCGGAATGATCAAGGTGAAGACGATGACTTCCTTGAAGGCGCTGGCCCAGAACGAAGAGAACGACTCCAGCAAGCCCACCAGCAGGGCGCCGGCCAGGGCCAGCGGATAACTGGTCAAGCCGCCGATGATGGCGGCGACAAAACCCTTCAGACCAATCAGAAAGCCGGTGTCGTAGTAAACCGTGGTCAGGGGCGCGATCAGCAGTCCCGAGACGGCCCCGACCAGGGCCGCCAGGGCAAAGCTGAGGTCGCCGGAGAATTCCGTGGGAATGCCCATGAGGCGCGCGCCGATGCGGTTCATGGCCGTGGCGCGCAAGGCCTTGCCGACGATGCTGCGTTCAAAGAACAGGAACAACGCGACCACCAGCAGGCTGGCCACGCCCATCACCACCAGCGACTGCCCGCTCACGGCGATTCCGCCCAGATCGAGCTGCAGTTCCGAAAACGCCGCCGTGCGGGAGCCTTCGGCGCCGAAAAAATACAGGCCTAAGCCCACCAGCACCCCGTGCAAGGCGACCGAGACGATCAACAGCGTCAACACCGTGGCATGGGCCAGCGGCCGGTAGGCCAGGCGGTAGAGCAAAGGGCCCAAGGGCGTGATCAGCAGCAAGGTGGTGCTGGCTTGACCGAGCATCGAGGTCGGCCGCTGAACCAGCACCAGAAACGCCGCCAGTGCGGGCAGGACCAGCGCCCAGACGAGGCTGGACTTCCAATCGACCGTCAGGCCGCGACCGTGGCGGATGGCTTCCACCAGCAGCGTGAGCGCCGCCAGCGCGAGCAGCAACCACAGCGTCCCCGGTGCGCGCCCAGCCTGCAGCACGGCCATGGTCAGCGCGCCAAATGCAACGAATTCGCCTTGCGGTATGAAGATCACTCGCGTGACCGAAAACACCAGCACCAGAGCCAAGGCCATGAGGGCGTAAACCGCCCCGTTGACGATCCCGTCCTGGCCCAGCAGCAAGGCGATCTGACCGTCCATCAGGGCTGGAATTTCCAGGCGCCGGCCTCGATCTTGACCATCACGCGGGCGCGCTGGTCCAGCCCCAGATGGTCGGCCGCTGACATGTTGAACACGCCGTGCGCACCCGCCACTTCTTTCACCGCTTCGAGCGCGTCACGCAGGGCGCTGCGGAATTCGGGCGTCCCCGGCTTGCCCTTCTTCAGCGCCGGTCCGACGGCGGCTTCCATCAGCTTGCCGGCGTCCCAGGCGTGGCCGCCAAAGGTCGACACCGAACCCGCACCGTAGGCCTTCTCGTACTTTTCGACGTAGTCCTGCGCGGACTTTTTCAGCGGGTGGCTGGCCGGCAGCTGCGCGGCCACCAGCACCGGGCCGGACGGCAGGAAGGTTCCCTCCACGTCCTTGCCGCCGACGCGCAAGAAGTCGTTGTTCGCGACACCGTGCGTCTGGTAGAACTTGCCGTGGTAGCCGCGCTCCTTGAGCGCGCGCTGGGGCAGCACGGCGGGCGTTCCGGAAGCGGCAATCAGCACCGCGTCGGGCTTGGCCGAAACGATCTTCAGCACCTGGCCGGTGACCGAGGTGTCGGTGCGGTTGTAGCGCTCGTTGGCGACGATCTGTATGCCCTTCATGGCGGCGATCTTGCTGAATTCCTGGTACCAGCCTTCGCCGTAGGCGTCGGAGAAGCCGATGAAGCCCACGGTCTTGACGCCGCTGTCGGCCATGTGGCCGACGATCGCCAGCGACATCATGATGTCGTTTTGCGGCGTCTTGAAGACCCAGCGCTTTTTCGCATCCTGCGGCTCGATGATGCGGGCCGAGGCGGCCATGGAGATCATCGGCGTCTGCGCCTCGGCGGCGACGTCGATCATGGCCAGCGAATTCGGCGTGGTGGTCGAACCCAGGATCAGGTCAACCTTGTGCTCACCAATCAACTTGCGCGCGTTGCTCACCGCCGCCGTGGTGTCGGAAGCGTCGTCCAGCACGATGTAGTGAACCTTTTGTCCGGCAATCGTGGTGGGCATCAAGGCCACCGTGTTCTTCTCCGGAATCCCCAGAGAAGCAGCCGGGCCCGTGGCTGAAACGGTGACACCCACAGTGATGTCGGCGTGGGCCAAGGGCGCCAGCATCAGCGCGGCCAGCAGAGGCAGGGTCTTCTTCAAGCTCATTGTCTTTCTCCGGTAAAAAAGATGGGATGCAGATCGCATGCGGCGGATGTCAGACCGAGCCACCGGATCAAGCCGCACGGCACCCGGATCGTCCAGAAAGGAACACTGGCAACTGAGAAACCTCCTTGCCGCAAAAGAAAATTGACCCTTCTTCAAACCAAGTTAATTTCCTTCTGCTAAGCAAGTCGCCATCCTAAGCAAGTGCAGGCTTGACGCGTCCGGGGGTTTACCAGCAAAGCGCAAAAAATCCGCGCAACTCGCACATTCCGAGCCGCTATTTTCTCTCTGCGAATCGTGTTTTCGCAACACCGTGTTGCGGCACGATTCGTCTGCACTGGATAATTCATGCATTGTCGTACCATTTTGCAAGTATGCTACGGCTTTTGCAAGGGCGGCGAGTTTCGGCGGCTGCGGCCGCGGACCGAACGCGCTGGGGGCGGTTGAATCGACTGACCGGAGACAAAAATGCAGAACCAAGACCGTTGCGTTGCGCAGCACGAGGCGCCCAGCGAGCCCCGCGGGCCCTATGGGCGCCTGCTGTTCTGGCTGGCCAAGGCGTTCGCCTACGCTGGAGGCATGGTCTTCATCGCCCTGGTGCTCATGTCCGTGGTTTCGATCGTCGGGCGCAAGCTGTTCAGCACGCCGGTGCCCGGCGATGTCGAGCTGCTGCAGTTGTCCTCGGCCTTCGCCTCGGCCACGTTCTTTGCCTACTGCCATTTGATGAAGGGCGACGTGAAGGTGGACTTCTTCACGGCGCACATGACGAGCGGGCGGCGCGTCCTGCTCGACTCTGTCGGCTCCTTGCTGGTGGGCTTGCTCGGCACGCTGCTGGCGTGGCGCACCGCCGTCGGCGCCGTCAGCCTGAAGGAGGGCGGCGAGTCCTCGGCCATCCTTGAACTGCCGGTCTGGATCGCGCAGGCGCTGATGGTGCCCAGCTTCATTCTGCTGGCGCTCGCCGGCTTCTACATGTGCTGGCAGCCCTGGGCCAGGGGAGGGGCGCGCTCATGAGCGGAATGCAGCTTGGCTTTCTGATCTTCGGCGTGCTGTTGACGCTGCTGGTGCTGCGCGTTCCGATCGGCGTGGCCATGTTCATCTCGGGCGCCGGCGGCTACCTCTACCTGACCGGCGGACAAGGCACGCCTTGGCTGAATTCGCTGAAGAACCTGGCCTACGCCCGGCTCTCCAATTACGACCTGGTGGTGATCCCCCTGTTCCTGCTCATGGGCCAGTTCGCCACGCACGGCGGATTGAGCCGTCTGCTGTTTCGCTTCGTCAGCGCCTTCATGGGGCACCGCAAGGGCGGCATCGCCATGGCGGCGATCGGCGCCTGTGCCGGCTTTGGCGCGATCTGCGGTTCATCCCTGGCCACGGCCGCGACCATGGGCCAGGTGGCGTTGCCGGAGCTGCGCCGCTACGGCTATTCGGGCGCGCTGGCCACCGGCGCTCTGGCTGCGGGCGGCACCTTGGGCATCATGATTCCGCCGTCGGTGCCGCTGGTGATCTACGCCATCCTGACGCAGGAGTCGATCGGCAAGCTGTTCATGGCTGCCGTGCTGCCGGGCATCATCGCCATGCTCGGCTACATGCTGGTGGTGCAGATCGTGGTCACGCTCGACCCCAAGGCCGGACCGGCGGGCCCGCGTGTGCCCTGGCCGCAGCGCCTGCGCTGCCTGTTCGAAGTGCTTCCGGTGCTGCTGGTGTTTGTCGTCGTCATCGTCGGCATCTACGGCGGCTGGGCCAACCCGACCGAGGCCGCGTCCATCGGTGCCGGGTCCTGCGGCATCCTGGCTTTGTTGTCGGGGAATATGGGCATGTCCGAGTTGCGCAAGAGCCTGCTCGGCACAGCCATGGCCACGGCCATGATCTATCTCGTGCTGTTGGGTGCCGACATGATGAACTCGGCGTTGGCGATCTCGCAAATGCCGGTGGAGCTGGCGCAATGGGTCAAGGACAGCGGCATGTCGCCGCTGCTGGTCATGGGCATGATCTTGCTGATCTACATTTTGCTGGGCTGCGTGATGGACGCGCTGGCCATGATCCTGCTGACGATTCCCATCTTCTACCCGATGATCATGGGCTTGGATTTCTTCGGCCTGGCGCAAACCGACAAGTCGATCTGGTTTGGCATCCTGGCGCTGATGGTGGTGGAGATCGGCCTGGTGCATCCGCCCGTGGGAATGAACGTGTACGTCATCAATCGGCTGGCCGTCGATGTGCCGCTGATCGACACCTTCAAGGGCGTGATCCCGTTCCTGATCTCGGACTTCCTGCGCATCACCCTGCTGGTCTTTTTCCCGGTCATCTCGCTCTACCTGGTGCATCAGTTTGGCGCCTGAGAAATTCCTTTCCCCCGTTCCCCAACCCCCAAGGAGATTCCACATGCAACTACGCAAGACATTCGCCCCCCTGTTGACCGCGACGGCTTTGCTCATGGGCGCGGGCGGTGCCCGGGCACAGGAGGTCACGCTCAAGGTGCATCATTTCCTCGCGCCCAACGCGACCTCCCAAAAGCTGTTGCTCGGACCGTGGTGCGAAAAGATCGCCAAGGAGTCCAACAACCGACTCAAGTGCCAGATCTACCCGGCCATGCAACTCGGCGGCACGCCACCCCAATTGTTTGACCAGGCCAAGGACGGCGTGGCCGATATCATCTGGACGGTGCCGACCTATCAGGCAGGGCGTTTCTCCAAGTCCGAAGTCTTCGAACTCCCCTTCATGATCAAGACCGCCGAGGGCGGCAGCCGCGCCTTTTGGGAGTACCTGCAAAAGAATTCCCTGGATGAGTTCAAGGGCACGAAAATCCTGATGGCGCACGTGCACGACGGCGCGGAACTGCACTTCGCCAGCAAGTCGGTGAAGACGCTGGAAGACCTCAAGGGGCTCAAGCTGCGGGCGCCGACGCGCATCGGCACGCGCATGCTCACGGCCCTGGGCGCAACGCCGATTCAGATGCCTGCGCCCCAGGTGCAGGAGGCCATTTCCAAGGGCGTGGTCGATGGCGCTTCGCTGCCCTGGGAAGTGGTTCCCGGCATCAAGGTGAACGAGGTCACCAAGTTCCACACCGAGACCGGACCGGGCCAGCGCAAGATGTCCAACACCATCTTCGTGGTGGCGATGAACGAGGCCAAATACAACAGCCTGGCGCCGGAATTGAAGAAGGTGATCGACGCCAACAGCGGCGCCGACACCTCGGCCTGGGCCGGTCGGGTCTGGGACGGCACGATTGCACCCGGACGCAAGTCGGCCACCGACCGCGGCAATACCGTGAATGTGCTCACGGCCGAGGAATACCAGCGCTGGGACAAGGCGACGCAAGGCGTGGCCCAGGACTGGATCAAGGATCTGGCGGCCAAGGGCGTTGACGGCAAGGCGCTGCTGGAGTCGGCCACGGCGCTGCTCAGCCAATACGACAAATAGGCCGCAGCGCCAGCGACGGCTACAGCAGGGGGCCGAGTTCGCGCGCCGCATTCAGCAGCAGCGGCAACAGGCCGCGCTGCATCTCGGCGGCCGAGGTCCGCTGGTGCGAGGCCACGACATTGAGCGCGGCCACGGTCAGTCCCTTGCTGTTGCGCAGCGGAACCGCCAGCGCCTGCACGCCGAGTTCGTGCTCTTCGTTGACGATGCAATAGTCTTGTTGGCGCACCTGCTCGATGACGCCGTGAAAGCTGCGCGCGTCCACCGTGGTGAACGGCGTGATGCGTTGCAGGTGGCGCCCTTTCATCCACTCATTGAACGACTTCTTGGTCTTGGCCGCGAGCAAGATTCGCCCGGTGGAGGTGGCATGCGCCGGCAGCCGGGCCCCCATGTGCAGGCCATAGGCGATGACGCGGCCCGCGCCGATTTCACCGGGGTTGCGGTCGTTGCCGCTGCGCGCCACGATGACCACTTCGTCGCCGTCGAGCACCACCGCCGAAAACGATTCCTGCGCCTGAATCGAGAGCCGGTCCAGCGTGGGCTGGAGCGCGCGCGGCAGCCGGGCCGAGGCGAAATAGTTGCCCGAGAAGCGCAGCACCTTGCTCGACAGCCAGTAGTAACTGCCATCGGTTTCAAGGTAACCCAGGTGCGCCAGGGTCAGCAGATGGCGGCGCGCAGCGGCGCGTGTGAGTCCGGTGCGCCCGGCGGCGAGCGTGGCATTGAGCCGCTGTCGCTCGGTGTCAAAACTCTCCAGCACCGCCATGCCTTTGGCCATGCCTTCGATCAGATCGGGTTTGGCAATCGTCACGCTGCAATTCCTTCAGACTTTTGAATCATTGGGCGATCATCGCGCAATTTGCTCAATCATCGCACAGATATTGCGCGCCACCTCTTTGCAAGGCGAGGGCGCCAGACTAGACTGAAACCGCCCGACGTGCCTCTTGCAGGCCGCCTGCTGCATTGCAACCACGGGAGTTAGGAAAATGGCCATCAGAGAAAAGCTCGACCGCCTCGTCGCACGCATGCATGACACGCCGCAGTACAACGCCCAAGGGGCCGTGCTGTTCGTGGATCTGGAACAGCGCACGCTGCGCAGAAAATACCTGCCGCTGGAGGTGCTGCGAAACTTTCTTGGCGGGCGCGGCGCCAACATGTGGCTGCTCTACAACCTGATGGAAGAGGAGCGCGACGCGCTGGACCCGCAGATTCCCTTGATCTTTGGCGCCGGCGTGCTGACCAGCAGCATGCCCTCGGCCACGCGCGGCAACGTCACCAGCAAGTCGCCCGACAGCGATGCGATTCTGGACGCCAATGCAGGCGACTTCTTCCCCTCGTTTTTGCGTCGCCACGGCTACGAGCACATCGTCCTGTTCGGCCGCTCGGCCAGTTGGACCCTGCTCAAGATCTCCTACGACACGGCCGAATTCATCGACGCCACGCCCTACCTGGGGCTGGACAACCTGGACATGGCGGCGGCCGTGGCGCGCGACTTCAACTGCGTCGAGCGCGAAGACATGGCGCTGGCGCGCATCACCACCTCGGGCGAGAACCAGGTGCTGTGCAGCGGCATCATGGGCGGCATCAAGTCGATCTGGGCGCGCGGCGGCGGTGGCGCCAAGATGGGCTCGCTCAGGCTCAAGGCGATCATGATCCACGGCGAACCCAAGACCCTGGCGCCAGTGCAGCCCATGGCCAAGTACAACCAGCTCATCGGCAAGAAGATCATCGGCACCAGCGTGATCAAGAACGCCCTGAAGATGGTGGGAACGCCCTTTCTCTACAAGCCCAGCCGGGTGCTGTGCGCCCTGGGGACCAAGAACCATCAGGAGTCGAGTTGGACGCCGGCGCTGGACGCCGACAATTTCGACCCCTACCGTCCCGGCATGGACGGCTGCTACCGCTGCCCGGTGCATTGCCGCAACCAGAATGACATGACGCCCGGCGCCAAGTCGGGCTGGGGCGCCTCGGCCCTCAAGGGGCGGTCGGGCAACGCCAGCTACGACAAGGACCAGGCGGCTATCGACCACGGCAAGCAGCGCAGCTACAACGGCATCCACGGCGACGGCCACTACGACCGCTACGACAAGGGCGACGGACCCGAGTACGTCACGCTGGGCAAGTTCGGCCCGCTCATCGGCATCAAGCAGCCCGAGCAGGTGCTGCGCCTGAACAACATCCTGAACGATCTGGGACTGGACTCGGCCTCCACCGGCAGCGCCATCGCCTGGGCCATGGAACTGTTCCAGCGCGGCATCATCGGCTTGGAGGAAACCGGCGGCATGGACCTGAGCTGGGGCAATTACGAGGTCATCGAGAAGCTGCTGTTCATGACCGCGCGCCGCGAAGGCTTCGGCGACACCCTTGCCGACTCGGCGCGCGCGGTGGAGCGGGGCAAGTACCCGGTGGTCGCGCTCGACTACCGCATGACGGTCAAGGGCCTGTTCCAGTCCGATCCGCACGATGCACGCATCCTCAAGGCCTTCGCCCTGGGGCTGTCGGTGGCCACCCGCGGCATGGATCACCTGCGCAACCGGGTCACACTGGAGATCAACGCCCGCATCAATGACGATCCGGTGTTCAAGGCGGCCTTGTACGGCGGCAGCGTTTCGGCCGCGCCCAACAGCTACGAAGGCAAGGAATATGCGGTGCGCAAGTGCGAGAACACCTATGCGGTGGGCGACTCCGTGGGCATGTGCCGTTTCAACACCAAGCTGTTCAACTCCCCCACCTTGCCCGACCTCAAGGATTTCGCCACGCAACTCAGTGCGCTCACGGGGCAGACCTTCGCTGAGGCCGAGCTCGACGAAATCGGGCGCAACGTCACCGGTGTGGAGCGCATGCTGAACTTCCGCTTTGGACTGCGCGCCAAGGACGACACGCTGCCCAGGCGCTGGTTTGAAGAGGCCTTGACGGAAGGTCCGTTTGCCGGCGAGAAGATCGACCGCGCCGAATTCGAAGCCCTGAAGCAGCGCTTCTACCGCCTCAGCGGCTTGAACACGGAGGGCACGCCGGCCGTGGCCTGGCACGAGAAGCTGTCGCTGCTGATCACCGGTTTCGCCGTGCGTGTCAGCTTGCCCCAGCCGCTGGCCGGCGCGCCCGAGCAGGTGGTGGTCATCGATGAAGTCATCAGCGACGTGAGCGCACTGCGCCACGCCCTGCTGCGCAAGCTGCCCGAGGCCGCGGACGATCTGAACGACAGCAGTTGGAACGTGGCCGTGAATGGCGCGATGGTGCTGTCGGGCGAATCATCCACGCCGATTGCCAGCGGGGACCGGCTGGTGCTGGTGCCCATCATCGCCGGCGGATGAGCCCCGCGTCCCGCCGAGCCACGCAGCGCAGCGCCTCCTCCACCCCGCACCGCGAGTTTCACATGAGCTATTTCGACGAAGCCACCGAGACCCTGGCGCGCGAGCAACTGGCCGACCTGCAACTGCACAAGCTGCAGCAGATGCTGGCCCACCTGTGGCAAAGGAATCGCTTCTACACCGCCAAATGGCAGGCCGCCGGCGTGCAGCCCGCGGACATCCGCTGCCTGGCCGATCTGTCGCGGTTGCCGCTGACGCGCAAGAGCGAGTTGCTGCAAGACCAGGCCCAGCACGCGCCGTTCGGCAGCAACCTGACCTACGCGCCCGAAGCCTATGTGCGCATGCACCAGACCTCGGGCACCACCGGCCTGCCCTTGAAGGTGTTCGACACGCACGCGTCCTGGGACTGGTGGGGGCGCTGCTGGGGCCATGTTCTGACCGGCGCCGGAGTCAAGCCCTCGGACCGGCTCTTCATGGCCTTCGGCTTTGGTCCGTTCATCGGCTTCTGGGCCGCAGTCGAAGGCGCGCGCAAGATCGGCGCCATGATGCTGCCGGGCGGTGGCCGCGATACCCAGCAACGCCTGGAGATGATGCGCGACGCGGGCGCCACGGTGCTGTGCTGCACGCCCTCGTATGCGCTGCGCATGGCCGAGGTGGCACAGGAGATCGGCTTCGACCTGCGCTCCATCCCGCTGCAGACCACGGTCCATGCGGGCGAACCAGGGGCCAGCGTCGCGGCCACCAAACAACGCATCGAGAACGCCTGGGCCGCCAAGTGTTTTGACCACGCCGGCGCCTCCGAGGTGGGCGCCCATTCCTTTGAGTGCCAGGCCCAACCCGGCGGCACGCACCTGATCGAGAGCGAATACATCGCGGAAATCCTCGACCCGCTGAGCGGCGCGCCGGTGTTGCCGGGTGAGCGCGGCGAACTGGTGATCACCAACCTGGGGCGCTGGGGTTTCCCGGTGCTGCGCTATTGCACCGGCGACCTGGTGCAGGCGAATCTGCAGCGCTGCGCCTGCGGTCGGACTTCGCTGCGCTTTGAAGGCGGCGTGCTCGGACGCGCCGACGACATGGTGACGGTGCGCGGCGTGAACGTGTTCCCGGCCGGAGTGGAAAACATCATCCGCGGTTTCGCCGAGGTGGACGAGTTTCGCGTCACGGTGAGCAAGACCCGGCAGATGGACGAGATGGATATCGAAGTCGAACTGTGCGCAGGCACTGACGCCGCCTTGATTCAAACCATCGGCACCCGGCTCGACAGCCTACTGGCCTTTCGCCCGCGCGTGCGCCAGGTGGCCCACGGCGCGCTGCCGCGCTTTGAAATGAAAGCCAAGCGCTTCCACGTCAAATTGGAGCCCGCGGGGTGCTGAGTGCAGGGTGCTTTTCATTCGCCTGGTGAATGTGGCGAATTCCAAAAATGAATTGGACGAATGGGCCGAGAGCCACTACATTGACCGACAAACAGGTTCGCACAGAGCCCACAAGAAATTCAAGAAGGATGGGGCGGCGCGCGCTGAGCCCGGACTTTGAGAGGAGACGACACCATGCTTGAGATCATCATCCAGGGCCGTGGCGGCCAGGGTGCACAGACCGCCGGGAATTTGCTGGCGGGCGCGTTCCATGCGCAAGGCCTGCACGTTCAGTGCTTTGCCAGCTACGGCGGAGCGCGCCGCGGCACACCCGTGAACTCCTATCTGCGCGTGGACCAGCGACCGGTGCGTGTGCGCTGCGACATCGAGCGCGCCAACGCCATCCTGTGCTTTGACGCCAGTCTGCTCGAAGGCCGACTGCTGGGCGCGGCCCATGCCGACACCTTCATCGTCGTCAATTCGGCGCGCAGCGCCAGCGACTTTGCGCAACTCCTGCCCGGCAGAAAAGTCATCCCCATCGATGCACTGGCGATCTCGCGCGAGCAGGGCCTGGGGCGCATCGTGAACTCCGCCTTGCTCGGCGCTTTGGCCCGGGTGCTGCAGGCGCCCACGCTGGCCGCGTTGACGCAGGCGCTGGTGGACAACGCGCCCAAGCACCACGACGAGAACGTCGCCGCCTGCACCGAAGGCTACCGCTGGGCCGACCGGCAACTTTCGGCAGTTGTAGCATGAGCGCCCTCGTCCCCACCACCTGGACCACGGGCAGCACCGAGGCCATCAAGACCGGCACCTGGCGCGCCTCCTTGGCGAAGCACATTCAGGCTCCAGCGCCCTGCCACGGCGCCTGCCCGGTCGATGGCGAGATCGCGCAATGGATAGGACTGGCGCGAGCGCGCGATTTCCACGGCGCCTGGCAGGTGCTGGTGCGGCACAACCCCTTTCCCTCGATCGCCGGGCGCATCTGCCACCACCCCTGCGAGACCGCCTGCAACCGCGCCGGTTATGACGCGGCCTTGTCGATCTGCAAGCTCGAGCGCTTCGTGGGCGATCAGGCGCTGGCACAGGGCTGGAAGTTCGAGCCGGCGCCGGCGCGAAGCGGCCACGTGGCCATCGTCGGCGGTGGTCCATCGGGCTTGTCGGCGGCGTTTCAATTGCGCTCCATGGGTTTTGCCGTGACGCTCTACGAAGCCCAGGCCGAGTTGGGCGGGCTCATGCGCTACGGCATCCCGGCCTACCGTCTGGCGCGCACGGTGCTCGACGGCGAGATCGCCCGCATCGTGGCGCTGGGCGTGACCGTGCACTGCAATCACCGCATCGACTCCGCCTCGGGTTTTGCCCAGCTGCGCGAGCAGCACGACGCGCTTTATCTGGCGCTGGGCGCCGCGCGCCCCAAGCGCCTGCCCGCGC
Organism: uncultured beta proteobacterium; assembly: GCA_903844215.1. Classification (GTDB taxonomy): domain Bacteria; phylum Pseudomonadota; class Gammaproteobacteria; order Burkholderiales; family Burkholderiaceae_C; genus CAIKVZ01. The sequence goes on from CAIMSP010000140.1 coordinate 63,134, forward strand.
TCGACTACAGCCAGGATTTTGTCTGCGACGGCGCGGCCTACCTGGCCGGCGCCAACAGCGGCCAGCCGATGGCGCTGGGGCGGCGCCTGGTGGTGGTGGGCGGCGGCAGCGCCGCGCTCGATGCCGCGCGCAGCGCGCGCCGACTCGGGCACGAGGTCACGCTGCTGGCACTGGAACAACGCCAGCAAATGCCGGCACAGCACGAAGAAGTGGAAGAGGCGTTGGAGGAAGGCATCGTTCTGGTGGACGGTGCGCGCCTGGACCAGGTGCACGACCAGGGCGCGGCCGGGCTGACCCTGAGTTGCACGCGGGTGGCCTTTGTCGCGGGCGCGAAACGCGGGCAGTTCAGCCTGAGCACGCTGGCCGACAGCGCCTTCGACATGGCGGCCGACGCCGTCGTCACCTCCATCGGCCAGGACCCCGAACTCGACATCCTGGGCCAGGGTTTCGCCGCGGCCGGTGGCTTGCTCGTCACCGACGCGCGCCTGGCGACCGCCTGCCAGGGGGTTTACGCCGGTGGCGACATGGCCAGCATGGCGCGCTTCGTGACCGAGGCCATCGGCATGGGACAACGCGCCGCCCAGGAGATTGCGCGCGAACTCGGGCGCGGCGCGGCGGCGCAGCAAAGCGGCGAAGCCGAGGTGGCGCTGGCGGCCATCGGCACCTGGTATCACCCCAAGCAGGACCGCGCGCCCTCGCGCTGGCTGGCCGTGGCCGAGCGCCTGCAGGGCGACGCCGAAGTCCAGTTGGGACTGGAACTCGAACAGGTGCTGGCGGAGAGCGAACGCTGCTTTTCCTGCGGCACCTGCACCCACTGCGACAACTGCGTGGTGTATTGCCCCGACATGGCCGTGGTGCGCTCGGGCGCGGGCTATGCCGTGCTGACCGATTTCTGCAAAGGCTGCGGCTTGTGCGTCAAGGAATGTCCCACTGGCTCGATGAAGATGCAGGAGGAACTGCGATGAACGCCCCCCACAAGTCCCGGCTGCTCACCGGCAATCAGGCCGTCGCCTGGGGCGCGCGGCTGGCGCGGCCGCAGGTGGTGCCGGTGTATCCGATCACGCCGCAAACCCCGGTGCTTGAACAGATCACGGCCTTCGTCGCCGACGGCGAATTCAGCACCGAGATCATCACGCCCGAATCCGAACACTCGGTGATGTCGGCCTGCATCCCGGCCTCGCTGGTGGGCACGCGCGTCTTCACCGCCACGGCGTCGCAGGGCCTGCTGCTGATGCACGAGTTGCTGCACTATGCCAGCGGCGCGCGCGCGCCCATCGTCATGGCCAACATCAATCGCACCGTGGCCTCGCCCTGGGCCTTCTGGCCCGATCAGACCGACAGCCTGTCACAGCGCGATACCGGCTGGATCCAGTACTACGTGGAGAGCGCGCAGGAGGCCCTCGACACCGTGATTCAGGCCTTTCGCGTGGCCGAACAGGTGCTGCTGCCGACCATGGTGAATCTGGACGCCTTCTATGTCTCGCACTCGCTCGAGCCGGTGCGGGTGCCCGAGCAGGCCCTGGTGGACGGCTACCTGCCGGCGTTTGATCCACCGCACCGCCTGGACACCGAGAAGGTCGAATCCTGGGGCAACGTGGTGTCCCAGGAGATGTTCTTTCGCCACCGCCAGGCGCTGGGCGAGGCCATGGCGCGCGTGCCAGCGCTGGCCGCGCAGGCCGATCAGGAATGGGCGCAACTGACGGGGCGCAGCCACGGCGTGATCGAGCGCTACCGCTGCGACGGCGCCAAGACCTTGATCGTCACCATGGGCAGCATGTGCGGCACGGCGCGCGACGCCGTGGACGCGATGCGTGAGGCCGGCCAGGCCGTGGGTCTGGTCAAGGTGCGGCTGTTTCGCCCCCTGCCCACCTCCGGCCTGCTGGCCGCGCTCGAGGGCGCCGAGGAGGTCGTGGTGCTGGATCGCAATTACTCGCCGGGGCACGGCGGCGTGCTGCACCAGGAACTGCGCGCCGCGCTGTACGGCAGCTCGGTCACGCCGCGCGTGCACGGCCTGCTCGCTGGCGTGGGCGGCGTCAACGTGTCGCCGGCGAAGATCGTCGAATTCGTCAACCAGGCCGTGCAGGGCGCGGCCCTTTCCGATTCCCAGTGGGTAAGGTGAACGCCATGATCCAGATTCAAAACGCCAACCAGGAATCCATGCTGTGCTCGGGCCATGCGGCCTGCCCGGGATGCCTGGACGCGCTCACGGTGCGCCATATCCTGACCGCGCTGGGGCCCAAGACCATGGCCGTGATTCCGCCCTCGTGCATGGCCATCATCGCCGGCCCGCAGCCCTACAGCTCGCTGCGCATTCCGGTGTACCAACCCACGCTCGAGTCCAGCGCCGCCGCCGCCACGGGGCTGCGCCGCGCCCTCGACGCCCAAGGCAAGCACGACACCCAGGTCATCGTGCTCGCGGGTGACGGCGGCACTTACGACATCGGCTTTCAATGCCTGTCATCGGCGGCCGAGCGCAACGAAGATTTCATCTACTTCTGCCTGGACAACGAGGGCTACATGAACACCGGCGCGCAGAAGTCCTCCTCGACGCCGCACTTTGCCCGCACCGGCTCCACCCCCACGGGCAAGACCTCGCGCAAGAAGAACCTCACCGAGATCATGGGCGCCCACCGCGTGCCCTATGTGGCCACCGCCAGCGCCGGCCATCTGAGCGACCTGCTGCGCAAGGTGGAGAAGGCCAAGAAGATGCAGGGCACGCGCATCATCACGCTGCTCATCCCCTGCATGGACGGCTGGGGCGTGGCCGACGACGCGGGCCTGACCACGGCGCGCTACGCCGTCGAATGCGGCGCGTTCCCCTTGTATGAAATCGAAGACGGCCACCACTACACGCTGAACCACACCAGCAAGACCCGACCGGTGTCGGACTACCTTGGGCTGCAGCGGCGTTACCGCAACATGCCCGACTCCGAAATCGAAACGCTGCAGGCGGAAATCGATGAAGGCTGGAGCACCTTGCAAGAACGCGCGGCGGCAAGTCAGTCGCGCGCGGCGGCCGCCGCCGCGCGCTGACGCGCCATCGAGCTCAGACCCATGGACGTGCATCAACCCGGGCCCTGGCGGGCGCAGCGCCCACAACGCCCGAGCGCCAGCCCCTTCTTTCAGTGGAGAAAACATGACGGTTAAAAAACCCACACCGGGCGAGCTGGAGCCCATCGAGACCGCAAGTCGGGATGAGATTTCGGCGCTGCAGCTCGAGCGCATGAAATGGAGTCTGCGCCACGCCTACGAGAACGTGGCGCATTACCGAAAGAAGTTCGACGACCACGGGGTCCACCCCGATGACCTCAAGACCTTGGCCGATCTGGCCAAGTTTCCGTTCACCACCAAGAGCGATTTGCGCGACACCTATCCCTTTGGCATGTTCGCCGTAGCGCGCAGCCAGGTGGCGCGCGTGCACGCCTCGTCGGGCACGACCGGGCGGCCGATCGTCGCGGGCTACACGCTCAAGGACATCGACACCTGGGCCCATCTGATGGCGCGCTCGATTCGCGCCGCCGGTGGGCGCGCGGGCGACACCTGCCACATTTCCTACGGCTATGGCTTGTTCACGGGTGGCCTGGGCGCGCATTACGGCGCCGAGCGCCTGGGCTGCATGGTGGTGCCGATGTCGGGCGGACAGACCGAAAAGCAGGTTCAGTTGATTCAGGATTTCCGCCCTGAAATCATCATGGTGACGCCGTCCTATGCGCTGGTGCTTGCCGAGGAGTTTGAGCGCCTTGGCGTCAAGCCCGAGGACATCTCCTTGAAGATCGGTCTGCTCGGGGCCGAGCCCTGGGGGCAGGGCATGCGCGACGAGATCGAGCGCAAGCTCGGCATCGATGCCATCAACATCTACGGCCTGACCGAAGTCATGGGGCCGGGCGTCGCGTCCGAGTGCATTGAATCCAAGGATGGGCCGGTGATCTGGGAGGACCACTTCTATCCGGAAATCATCGACCCCGAGACCGGCCAGGTGCTGGCCGACGGCGAAGCCGGCGAACTGGTTTTCACCTCGCTGTCCAAGGAGGCCGCACCGGTGATTCGCTACCGCACGCGCGACCTGACCCGCTTGCTGGCGCCGACCTCGCGCAGCTTGCGCCGCATGGACCGCATCACCGGGCGCACCGATGACATGCTGATCGTGCGTGGCGTGAACGTCTTCCCCAGCGTGATCGAGGAACAGATACTGCGTGACAAGCGGCTCGCGGGCACCTACCAGATTCGCCTCACGCGCGAGGGCCACCTCGACAACGTGGAAGTGCAGTGCGAGCTGCAGCGCGAGTTGTCCAACCGCCTGTCGCTGCACGAGACGCAGGCGATCGGCGCTGAGCTGCAGCAGCGCATCAAGACCATCGCCGGGATCACCACGACGGTGACGGTGATGGCGCATGAGTCCATCGCGCGCACCTTGACCGGCAAAGCGCGCCGGGTGGTGGACGACCGCCCCAAGCAGCAGTGAGGCCGCAGCCGCGCCGAGCTTGACTTCGACCGCTACGAGCAAGCGGGCTGAAGTTTCAGTCAGCCGCTGCGGGCAGGTGGCGCAGCTGACTCACCGGTGAGGCAAAGATCAGCCACGCTTGCACCACGAAGCCGGCCAAGGCGAGCCACAGGCAGGCCGCTTCGCCCCAGCTCGCGCCGACATAGCCGCCCAGGGCGGCACCCAGCGGGCGCGCGCCCACATTCACCGTGAGAAACAGCGCCGAGACGCGACCTAGGATGGCGTTGGGCGTGACGGTTTGGCGCAGTGTCGTGGAGCTGATGGTCCAGATGATCGGACCAACACCAAACAGGAAGAAGGAGGCCACGGCGACGGCGGCCGTGGGCAGCAGCAAGGTGGCGACCATGGTGGCGGCGGCCAGCACCGAGATGCTCGGACCGACTTGAATCGCCCGGCCAAAGGGCAGCGCCGCCATCACCCGCGGTGCGAACAGGGAGCCCACGATCATGCCCGCGCCATAGCTGGCCAGCGTCATGCCCACGCCACCGGCGCTCAAACCCAAGACGCGCACGGCGTACGGCACATACGCGGCCTGGAGCACAAACCAGGAGATGTTCCAGGCCACGGCCGTCAACAGGATCGGGCGCAGCAGCGCGTGGCGCCAGACCAGACGCGCACCGTCCTGAAGTTCGAGCAAGGGGTGGCGCGCGGGCGCGGCGATACGCTGGGGTTCAGGCAAGCCCAGGAGCAGCAGCAGCGCCGCGCCCGACAACACCGCCGCCAGCACGAACGCGGCCGAAGCCCCGGACCACGCGACGAGCGCGCCGGCCAGCGCCGGTCCGGCGGTAAAGGCCACGCTGCGGGCCAGCTCAAGGCGGCCGTTGGCGGCCATGATGGCGCGGCGCGCCACCAGGGCGGGCACCAGGGCCGGCGCGGCAACGCTGTAGCCCACGGTGCCAATCGCACCGACAAAACCAAGCAGCGCCAGCAGTTCCAGCGAAATCCGGTGAGCCAGCAGCGCCGCCATCAAGGCGATAAACGCCAGCGTGCGCAAGCCCTCGGCCCACGCCATGAGTTGCCGCTTGGACGTTCGGTCGGCGAGCAAGCCCAAGGGAATCGACAACAGCAAGAAGGGCAGCGTCTGCGCCGTGGCCAGCAGGCCAATTTCACCCGGCCCTGCGCCCAAGGCCAGGACGGCGACGATCGGCACGGCCGCCAGGCTCAATTGTTCCGCCGACTGAGCCGCCAGATTGGACCAGGCGAGACGTAAAAAAGGACGGGGCAGAACAGGGCTCATGACATCAGCGTGAGGACGGCGGCCAGGGATCTCGGACCATGGCGTAGCCGGCGCTCAGATGTTCCTGACCAACTGTTTTCCAGGACGCCTGGAGTAGCGCAGATGCGCATTCCTGACTTCGAAATTCAGCGCCACATCGCGCCCACCGTAAATCACTTCCTTGAGCCAGGCGACCTCGCCAGTGATGGGGCCGGTTCCCGTGAGGGTTCGATGCCAGGTCTTTTTGCCCGCGTCCCAGCGGTACGCGCGTTCCTTGAGCAAGTCCTTGGCTTCGAACTTGGCGTTCATCGCGTACACCGTCCAGTCCTTCAGCGGCAATTGATCGAGCAAGGATTTCATGGCCTTCGTTCTTGATCGCGGCAGCGTCTGTTGCAGGATGTGCAGCAAGGCCATGCAGTCGGCCTGCGCCCGGTGTGCCTCAAAGAAGAATCCGAACTGGAACGCAATGTAGTCCAGCTTGCGCGCACCCAGGCCTTCGCCGGTCCAGTCAATTTGCGTGAGCGAACAGCCCCAGGCAAGGGTTTGGAAAATCGGAAAACGTTGTTCGAGAAACGGCCGATCGAATTTCGAGTTGTGGGCGATCACCAATGACGCACCGTCCACGAGCGCGGCCACTTGGGCGTCGTCAATCCGTTTCCCGGCCACCATCTCTTGGGTGATTCCGGTGATGTCGGTGATTTCTGCGGCGATGGGAAATCCCGGATCTTCCAACGCGCCATAGCGCTCGAGAACGCGGTAGGCCTGACCGGTTTCGGGGTCGTATTCAAACACGACAACACCGATTTCGATGATCTTGTCGGCGTCCTGATTCAGCCCCGTGGTCTCGGTGTCAACGATGACCCCCTTGACCAAGGGGCGACCATCAGGCGGCGCAAAGGCCGCGACCGGCAGCAAGCGGCGCAACACCCGATAGTCGGGGTGCGCCTCGAGCTGACGTGCGGCCGTCTGTGCCTGCTCGTCGGTCACGCCGCCAATCAGGCGGCAGCGGCGGCTGATTTGGCTGCGGGTGCTTTGGCGACGGGCTTCTTGGCCGCCACCTTGCGCACGACCTTCTTCGCCGGCTTGGCCGCCGGCCCGGCCTTCTTCACCTGCTTCACGACCTTAGCCACCTTAGCCACCTTCGCGGCCTTCGCGGCCTTCACGGGCTTGGCTGACTTTGGCTTGGCCAGCGGCGCGGCCGTCGTCTTCGTGATCAGAAAATCGGCCTTGGCTTTGCCCGCCTTAAGTCCGTCCACAATCCAGTTCGGCGGCTTGCCTTTGCCGGTCCAGGTCTTGCCAGAAACCGGGTCGGAGTACATCGGAACACCGACCGACTTTGCCCCGGCGGCCTTCTTGGCGCGCGTCGCCTTGACCGCCTTGCGCACCTTGGCCGCAAATCCGAGATCCGCCGCCGTCAGGCCGTATTCGGCAATCAGTCCTCGAACCTTTTCAAGAACCGCATTCACTTCCTTCTTGAATAGGTCGGACGCCTGCTTTTCCAGCTTCGCTATTTGCGCTTTGACATTACGGTAAGTAGTCATGATGGGCTTAATCCTTTGATAGATGGGAGCTCTAATTTTAGTGCAACTTGAATTGGTGCAATTGGAAGCGCCATTTGAATACTTCGGCGTGATTACCAAACAGTCTTCCAACCAATTCGGATGCACGTTTTATTATCGGACCTTGATGCGCTGAGTGATGTTAATCGAGCGACAAAAGCGAAAGCTAATGGGTTATTCCGGCGTAGCGTGACGATCGGACCGGCGTCGGCCAGACACAACGCAAAGCGGTCCAATAAGTTGGCTTGGCGATGAGGCGGGCAAACCGCAATGGCGACCATCACGAGCTCAGGCGCGTGCCAGCACGGCCTGCAAAAAGGCACGCGTGCGCGGCTGCTCGGGCTGGCTGAAGATGGTGCCGGGCGGACCGGACTCGATGATGCGACCATGGTCCATCACGAGCACCACATCGGCCACCTCCTTGGCGAATTCCATCTCGTGCGTGACCACGATCATGGTCATGCCTTCGCTGGCCAGCAACTTCATGACCTGCAGCACCTCGCCCACCAGTTCGGGATCCAGCGCCGAGGTGGGTTCGTCGAACAGCATGACCCGCGGCTTCATGGCCAGCGCGCGGGCGATCGCGACGCGCTGCTTTTGCCCACCCGAAAGGCTGGCCGGCATGGCATGCGCTTTTTGCGTCAGCCCCACCTTGTCGAGCAAGGCACTGGCCTCTTTCTGGGCTTGCGCCGCCGACAGGCCGCGCAGCATTTTCGGCCCGAGTGCGACGTTGTGCAGCGCCGAAAGATGGGGGAAAAGATTGAACGACTGAAACACCATGCCGACTTCTTCGCGCAGCGCATTGAGGTCGGCGTCAGGCAGCATCTGCCCGTCTTGCACCAGGGTCCGTCCGCAAATCTCGACGCTTCCGGCCTGCGGCGTTTCAAGTCCGTTGCAGCAGCGCAGCAGGGTGCTCTTTCCTGAGCCACTGGGCCCGATGACCACCACGACCTGCGAGGCTGGCACGTCGAAATCGATGCCGTCGAGCACCACATGGCTGCCAAACGACTTGCGCAGGCCGCGCACGCTGACGATGGGGCTGGCTTGGTCGGGCTGCAGGCTCATTGCACCATGCCCCCGGCGCGCAGGTGCTGCTCGAGTCGGCGCAGGCCGATCGATGTCAGGCCGGTCAGGACAAAGTAGATCACGGCGATGGCGAGATAGACCTCGAGCGAGCGGTAAGACACGCTGATGATCTTTTGCCCTTCGTGCATCAGGTCGTGAATCGTCAACAGAGACACCAGCGCCGAGTTCTTGATCAGGGCGATGAATTCATTGCCAAGCGGCGGGATCATGCGAACCACGGCTTGCGGCAGGATCACGGCGCGCATGGCTTGCGTTGACGACAAGCCAATGGAGCGGGCCGCCTCTGTCTGCCCCCGGTCCACGGATTGGATCGCTCCGCGCACGATCTCGGAGACATAGGCGCCGGAGTAGATGCCCATGCCAAGGACGCCGCAAAAGAACGCGGGCAGCATGATGCCGAACTGAGGCAGGCCGAAAAACAGGATGAACAGTTGCACCAGCAGCGGCGTGCCGCGTATCACGGCCAGATAGGCGCTGCACAGCCCGTACACCAGCCTGCGTTCGGGATTCAGGCGGCCGATGCCCACGAGCAAGCCCAGAACGCAGCCCAGTACCAGGGAAACCGCAGTGACTTCAACGGTCTCGAGGGCGCCCCGCAGCAGCAAGGGCCAGTCGGCCCAGACGGGAGAAAAATCCAGGCCCATAGCGCCGCCGAGATGAAGCTACTTGCTCGCGCTAAACCACTTCTTCACAATCGCGGCGTAGCTGCCATCGGCCTTGAGCTTGGCCAGCGCGGCGTTCACCGCCTTGGTCAATTCCGGCGTGTCTTTGCGCAGCGCCATGCCGTACTCCTCGGTGGTCAGTTGCTCTTCCAGCACGCGCAGTCCCGGGCGCGTGCGCACGTACTGGTAGGCCGCAGGTTTGCCCGTCACAGCGGCATCGGCCCGACCGATGTCCACCAGGTTGAACATTTCCTGGTTCTTCTCCACCTCAACGCGCTCGACTTTGGGGAAGTTCTGCTGCAGATAGCCCACGGACTTGGTGCCGACCTGAACGCTGACCTTCTTGCCATCCAGATCCGCCAGCTTCTTGATCGCCTGGTTGTTCTCCTTGACCATCACCACCAGACCGCCCGCGTAGTAGGGATCAGAAAAGTCCACCACTTTTTTGCGATCGTCGGTGATGTAGATCGCCGACATGGCCACGTCAAAGCGTTTGGAAATCAGTCCCGGAATCAAGCCCTTGAAATCAATGTCCACCCATTCCACCTGCTTGCCCATGAGCTTGGCAACCGCCTCGGTCAGTTCGATGTCAAAGCCGGTGCGCTTGCCGCCATCGACGAACTCCATCGGCGGAAATGTGGCATCGGTGCCGACGCGCAAGGTTTTGTCCTGAGCCTGTGCGGCACTGGCGCCAAAGATCAGCGTGGCCGCCGCAGCAAGCAGCGAGGTACGAAAGATGTTCATGCAAGGGTCTCCAGACAGTAAGGACGAGGTTGATGGAACGCGCTATTGTGCGTCAAAGCCGGTCTTGCACCCGGCTTAGGACACCTAAGGATGGCGCCTGGCATTTTTGATGGACCATCCCGCCTCCACCACATCGGCGGGCCCGCCGATGTGGTTTCAATTCTGTGACGACACAGACCTCGTCACAAACCTCGTTACAAAACAAAAAAGGCCCACCGAGGTGAGCCTTTGAGGTTACGGGAGAAGCCCGCATTGATTGGTTGCGCGAGAAGGATTTGAACCTCCGACCTTTGGGTTATGAGCCCAACGAGCTACCAGACTGCTCCATCGCGCGGTAAGCTTGAATTATACCTTATTTGGCTTCTTCGACTGCGTCCGTCGCGACGGCA
>CAIMSP010000141.1 GCA_903844215.1 uncultured beta proteobacterium
ATCATGCGGATCGACATCACCGACTCCTGCAAGTCGCGCGTGTTGCGGTCCAGATCGGCCAGCCCGGCCATGAGTTGCTGGTTTAGCGCCGGGTCCAGGCTGCGGCTGTTTTGCGCCAGCATGGCCTGGGTGATGACCAGTTCGCCCACGAGGTTGATCAACTGGTCCACCTTGCTCACGGCCACGCGGATGGTGGCGGCTTCGAGTTGTGCCTTGTTACCGACCTTGGGGCTGGAGCGGGACTCCATCGCCTCGGCCGACGGTGCTGGCTGCGGCGCCCTCGTTGGCGCTGCGGTTGGCGCCGACGCTGGTGCGCCGGGCGCATCCAGGAAGAAACCAAAGTCTGCGTCTGCGGCATCCGCCACCGCCACCGCCGGCGCACTGGGCGCGGCGGCGACCTCGTCCACACAGCGAATCACGACCTGTTCCTTGGCGATGTGGAAGATGAAAAGATCGAGCAGGTCAGCGTCCGAGGAACTGGTCTCTACGGCAAAAACGCGCACGTTCGGGCGTGCGCTGTGGAGCACGCTGATGCTGCCCAGGCCGGGAATGTCGCGAAACAATTCCTTCAGGGCGTCGGCCTGATCAAGCTGTTCGAGCGGGCCAATCTCGATCTCCAGCGAACGTGTGCTCTTGGCGGGCTTGGCTGGGACCGGTGCTGGAATCGGCGCCGCCTGCGCCTTGGGCGCGGCGGCGGGCGATCTCCCGGCCGCCAAGTCGCTGATGCGGCGCACCAGTTCGGCCGTGGGCAGCACGCTGCCGCTGCCGGTTTGATGCCGGGCCAGCAAGCTGCGCGAGGCATCGGCGGATTCGAGCAAGGCATCCACCATGGGCGTGGTCGGCTGCAACTCATGGCGACGCAGCTTGTCCAACAGCGACTCCATGTTGTGCGTCAGCTCCGCCACGTCGGCAAAACCGAAGGTTGCCGCCCCGCCCTTGATCGAGTGCGCACAGCGAAAAATTCCGTTGAGCTCCTCGTCGTCCACCACCGACAGGTCCAGCTCGAGCAGCATCTGCTCCATTTGGTCGAGGTTTTCACCCGCCTCTTCGAAAAAGATCTGATAGAACTGGGTCAGATCGAAGTCGCCTTCGCTCCCTGACTTTTCCTGATGCGTTTCGCTCATGCTGCTACTCCTTACAAAACCAATGAACCCGCTGGCGTTTGCCAAAACCACTTTCATGCAGCGCCGGCGCAGCGCCCCAAGCCGTGAAGTTCGTTCTTTTCATGCTAACGGATAACTTTCTTAATCACTTCGAGCAGGCGTGTCGGATCAAAGGGTTTGACCAGCCACCCGGTTGCGCCTGCAGCGCGTCCGGCCTGCTTCATCAGATCGCCCGACTCTGTCGTCAGGATCAGAATCGGGATGGTTTGAAACCGCGGGTCGCCGCGCAGCTTGCGCGTCAATCCCAGTCCATCCAGACGCGGCATGTTTTGGTCGGTCAGCACCAGATCGAACTTGCCACCCGCGGCCTTCTCGAAAGCGTCTTCGCCGTCCACTGCCTCGACCACGTGATAGCCGGCGCCCATCAGCGTGAAGGCAACCATCTTGCGCATGGACGCAGAATCATCAACTGCGAGGATCGAATGCATGAAAAGCTCCAACTAAGAGATACTTGAAAATCATGGCCTGTCCTAAAACAGCTCGATGGACCCGGCGTCCATTTCGCTTTGTGTCACAGGGTTGGGGCGATCGGGGATTTGGTTGCCAAACTCGTCGCCTGGTGCGGGCTCGTTTTCGTGGGCCCGCGAGAAAAAACGCCGGTCGTGTCCCGGATCGCCAAAGGGCGCAGCGTCTTCGTCCTCTTCGTGCCCCATGGCCTCGGAGGCCAGGCGAAACGCGCAACCCTGAACCACCTTGGTGGTGTGCACGATCAGCTGCGACGCCATGTCCTGGAATTGCAATTCGGTCACGGCGGCCTGCAACGCGCCACGGGCCCGCTCCAGCGCACCCATGTCGCCACCGGCCATCGCGCTCAGACTCTGATTGGCGCTGGTAAAACGGTCCAACAAATTGTCGCCCGCATGCGTGAGCAAGCCTTCCAGGCGCTGCAAGTCGTGCATCACCACCAGCAGGGAATCCTGCAGTTCGGCCACGGCCATCACAGGCAGTTGCACCGAAGGCACAGTCGGCGGCATCAAGGGCGGCTGCATTGCTTCTCCATCGGTTCGATCAGTACGGGGGTCATTGTGTCTTAGAACGCTTTTTAGGCAAACGGGGGCAAGCGCCAAAACCGGGGCGATCTCACGACCCGAAGCATACCAGCCAGCTGCCAAGCAAAACGCGGGCGGCCGAGCCGCAAGCGGCCAATTGCGCTGGGATGACCCGCCAGTACGACGGTTTGGTGCTCGCCCGTGGCTGAACACTTATCATCGGGCCCAACCATGCTGATTACTTCCTATACCCGCCCGATTCGGCTGCTCCATCTGGAATCGTCCGAACAGGATCACGAGCTGGTCAAGTTTGCGTTGCGCCGCAGCGGCGGCACGTTCGACGTGGTTCGGGCCCAAACGCTGCGGGAATTTTGCGACCAGATCGACAGCGTGAATTACGACGTGATTCTGTCGGACTACCGGTTTGCCGACTTCACCGCCATCGACGCCTGGAGCGAGGTGCTGGAGCTGGAGCACCGCCCCCCCTTCATCCTGCTGTCGCAGGCGATTGGCGAAACGGCGGCCGTCGATGCGCTCAAGCACGGCATCAACGACTACGTGCTCAAGGAGAATCTGAGCAACCTGGTGCACGTGATCGGACGCGCCATTGAAGTGCGCGACACCCGCCTGGCCAAGGCCCGCGCGGACGCGGAGCTGGCAGCTTCGCAAAAGCGCATGGCCGAACTCACGGCGCACCTGCAATTGAGCATCGAGCGCGAACGGGCCTCGATCGCACGTGAAGTCCACGACGACATCGGCGGCGCGCTGGCGGCGATGAAGTTCGACCTGGCCTGGCTGGGTCGGCACGCGAGCGACCCCGCCGCCCAGATGCACATCAGCGCGGCCACCGAGATGCTGCAGCATGCGCTGGGGGCGAGTCAGCGCATCATGCGCGACCTGCGTCCCGCCATTCTGGATCAGGGGCTGGTGGCGGCGATTCAATGGATGGCCACAGACTTCGAAAAGCGCACCGGCATCAAGACCATGCTGCGCGCGACCGAAGAAAGCCGCAACACGGCCAAGGAAGTGCAGCTCGTCGCGTACCGCACGGCGCAGGAGGCCTTGACCAACATTTCCAAGTACGCACAATGTTCCGCTGTGAACATCGACGTCTCGGACCATGAAGGCGTCTTGACCGTGGAAATATCGGACAACGGCCAGGGCATTTCCAAGGAAGACTTGGAAAAACCCAGCGCCTTTGGCATCAAGGGATTGCGCGAGCGTGCCAAGACCGTGGGCGGGTGGATCGACATCAGCCACACCGAGGGCGGCGGCGCCTCGGTGATCGTGTCCATACCGCTACTGGATGCGGCCACCCCCGCCCCATTTTGAAAGCTGCACCATGATTCACGTTGTGATTTGCGACGACCACGCCTTTGTCCGCCGCGGCATTCGTGACACCCTGTCAGAAGCGGTTGACATCCAGGTGACGGCCGAGGCCGGGAGCTATTCCGAAGTGCGC
>CAIMSP010000142.1 GCA_903844215.1 uncultured beta proteobacterium
CGTGACCCGACAGCATCAAGACGTCGGGTCACGCTGCGCTGACCCGACCTACAGATTGACAGAACCAACCCGACGAACCTGATTCATGCCCTATACCGTGACCCCCAGCGCACTGCCCGAAGTGCTGATCCTCGAACCCAAGGTGTTTGGCGACGAGCGCGGCTTCTTTTTTGAGAGCTTCAACCAGCGCGATTTTGCCCAGGCCACGGGACTCGATGTGCAGTTTGTGCAGGACAACCACAGCCGCTCGGTCAAGGGCGTGCTGCGCGGCCTGCACTACCAGATTGAGCACCCTCAGGGCAAGCTGGTGCGCGTGACGCAGGGCGAGGTGTTTGATGTGGTGGTGGATTTGCGGCGCAGTTCAGCAAACTTTGGACGCTGGGACGGCGTGCTGCTGTCGGCTGAAAACCGCCGTCAATTGTGGGTGCCGCCGGGCTTTGCCCATGGCTTTTCGGTGACCAGCGACACGGCAGAATTTTTGTACAAGACCACCGATTACTGGTACCCAGAGCATGAGCGCTGCCTGCTCTGGAACGACCCGGTGGTGGCGGTGCAGTGGCCGATTCAAGGCCACCCCCAACTGGCGGCGAAAGATGCGGCAGCCAAGCCGCTGGCCGAGGTTCAGGTATTCGAATGAACGGCTGACGGGCCGGCTGCTGCAGACCCGTCAGGACTGGCTGGATTACTTCTTGGCGGGAGCCGCGCTGGCAGCGGCCTTGGGTGCCGCAGCAGCGCTGGCCTTGGCTGCCGGTGCAGGGGCTGCCGTTGCCGCGAAGGCAGCGCCGTTCACCGTCAGGCCCTCGGCGGAGAACTTGACGGCGTTCTTTTCGCCGATGCCGCTCACGCGCGCGATGAAGTCGTTCCAATCCTTGAACGGCGCCTTCTTGCGCTCGCCCAGAATTTTGGTGGAAATGGCCGGGCCAATACCCTTGACGCCATCGAGTTCGGCCGCAGTGGCCTTGTTCACATCGACCGCGGCAAAGCAGGCAGCGGCGTACAGCATGGCCACGATGGCCAGAATTTTCTTCAACATGGATCAGTCTCCCTTAAAGTGAAAGTCGGTTTTGTCTCTCGGCACGGGGTGGCCGAGGAAGACCTGTCTACAACGCCGACAACCGCGTTGGCGTTGACCTGTCAGCTCTGCGCCGCCAGCCACGTCACGTAGCTGGCCACGCCGCTTTGCACATCGGAGAACGCGTGCTCACAACCGATGCCGCGCAACTGGCTGAGGTCAGCCTGGGTGTAGCTCTGGTATTTGCCGCGCAGCGCATCCGGAAACGCGATGTATTCGATCAGACCGCTGGAGATCGCCTGTTGCAACGAGAGGGCGCCTTCGCCCCTGAGCTGGCGCAGCGTGTTCACGACCGCGAGCGCCACGTCATTGAAGGGCTGGGCCCGGCCGGTGCCCAGGTTGAAGATGCCGGACTTTTCCGGGTTGTCGAAGAACCACAGGTTCACCGCCACGACGTCGTCGACGCAGACGAAATCGCGCATCTGGCCACCACCGGCGTAGCCGCCGTAGTCGCCGAACAGCTTGACCTTGCCTTCGCTGCGGAACTGGTGGAACTGGTGGAATGCGACGCTGGCCATGCGCGCCTTGTGCTGCTCGTGCGGGCCATAGACGTTGAAATAGCGAAAGCCCACCACCTGGCGTTTGCTGCGCTTGAAGTCGGCGCCGCACTCGCGCCGCATGCGCTGGTCGAACAGCAGCTTGGAGTAGCCATAGACATTCAGCGGCTGCTCGAACTGCGGGTCTTCGCGAAACGCGGCCGAGCCGCCGTAGGTGGCGGCAGACGAGGCGTACAACAGGCGCGCGCCGCGCTGCTGGCAGGCGTTGAACAAATCGCTGGAGAGCGTGTAGTTGTTCGCCATCATGTACTTGCCGTCTTGCTCCATGGTGTCGCTGCAGGCGCCCTCGTGGAAGACGGCTTCGACCTTGCCAAAGTCGCCGTCGGCAAAGCGTGCGTAAAAGCTGTCCAGATCCACGTAGTCGGCGATCTTCAGATCTGCGAGGTTGCGAAACTTGTCGCCCTGGGTCAGGTCATCGACCGCGATCACGTGGTCAATGCCGCGCGCATTGAGTCCGCGCACGATGTTGCTGCCAATGAAGCCGGCGGCACCGGTGACGACGACGCGGGTGATGTTTTGCGGCATGAGAATTTCTTGGGTATTGATGTGAAAGTCAGGAGAAAAGCTCGTCGTAGCTGACGGTGGCAGTGCCGAACTTGCCCACGACGATGCCGCCGGCGCGGTTCGCCCAGTGCATGGCAGCGCGAACGCTCAGGCCTGCGGCCATCAGCGCGGCGAGCGTGGCGATCACCGTGTCGCCCGCGCCGGTCACGTCAAACACCTCGCGCGCCTGTGCATTCACGTGCAGGCTGCCCTGGGCGTCGAACAGCGTCATGCCCTCTTCGCTGCGCGTCAGCAGCAGGGCTTGGAGCTGCAACTGCTCGCGCAGATTCTGCGCCTTGGCGTGCAGTTCGGCTTCGTCGCTCCAGGCTCCGATGACATGCTCCAGTTCGGCCCGGTTCGGGGTGATGACGCTGGCCTTGCGGTAGCGCGAATAGTCCGCTCCCTTGGGGTCGATCAGCACCGTCTTGGCAGCGGCGCGCGCGCGGTCGATCATGTCGCTCACATGCGCGAGTCCGCCCTTGCCGTAATCGGAGAAGAGCACGGCGTCGTGCGCCGGCAGCAGCTGGGCAAAGCGCTGCGACTGCGACGCCAGCACTTCGCTCTTGGGTGTGTTCTCGAAGTCCAGTCGCAGCAACTGCTGCTGGCGTCCGATGACGCGCAGCTTGACCGTGGTCTTGAGGGCCGGGTCGCGCCCGAAGTGCGGCACGATGCCGGTCTTGGCTACCAGCGCTTCGAGCGTGTGGCTGGCGTCGTCGTCCCCGGTCACGGTCAGCAGTGAGGCCTGGGCGCCCAGCGTGACGACGTTGTAGGCGACGTTGGCCGCACCGCCGATGCGCTCCTCCTCGCGCGTCACGCGCACCACCGGCACCGGCGCCTCGGGCGAAATCCGGTCCACCGCGCCGTACCAGTAGCGGTCGAGCATGGCGTCGCCGACGATCAGCACTCGGGCGCGCGCCAGGGTCTCGGGGGCGATGGCTTCGGTGGGTTTGGATGGGCTCATGCGGGTTTCACAATTCTTCGATGCGGCGTGCCGGGTAGCTGTCCCAGGCCTGGCAGCCCGGACATTGCCAAAAATGTTGTTGTGCCTCGAAGCCGCAGGCCGCACAGCGGTAGCGTGTCAAGGGCTTGACGGCGTGGTCCAGCGCGCGCTGCACCTGGGGGTGGAACTGCTCGTGCTCGAGTTTTTCGCGCGCCAGCCATTTGCTCGCGGCCACCAGCGAAGGCTCGCGTTCCAGATGGCGCACATACCAGTCCTGCGCGGTCGCAGCCGCTTCTCCCGCAGGCTGCAGCAGCACCAGTGCGTCCAGCACGTCCAGCGATCCCGCCTGCTGGTAAGCGTCGTCCAGCAGACGCTGGGCCTGCGCCTGGCGCTGCGTGGCCAAGGCCAGTTGGGCCAGTTCCACGGCCATCAGCGGGATCGCGTGTGGCGCCTTGGCGCACAGCGTGGTGAGGCTGGCAAAGGCAGCGGAGTTGTCGCCCAGCCGCTGCAACAGGCGCGCCAGGTCGATGTAGGGGCGCGCGGATTCGGGTGCGGCAGTGACGGCTTGCTCCAGCAGCGCGCGTGCGCCTTCGCTTTGGCCGCCAGCCAGCAGCGCGGCCGCCTGCTCGCACAGGTAATGGGCCTGGCGTCCGGCGAAGCTGCCGTGTCCGGACGTTTCCAGTTGCGCGGCCACTTGCGCGGCGTGGGGCCAATCCCGCGAGCGCTCGAAAATCGCCAGCATCGCCAGACGTGCCTGCGTCTGCAACGCCGTACCTTCGAGCTTGCGCAACGCGGCTTCGGCCCGGTCGAGCAAGCCGGCCTTGAGGAAATCCAGTGCCAGCGCGTGCTGCGCGCGGTCGCGGTCGGTCTGGCTCAGGTCGGCGCGCGACAGCAGGTGTTCGTGCACGCGCACGGCGCGCTCGTATTCGCCGCGACGGCGAAACAGGTTGCCCAAAGCGAAGTGCAGTTCCGAGGTGTCGGGGTCGTTCTGCACGGCCTCGATGAAGGCGTCGATGGCCTGGTCCTGCTGTTCGTTCAGCAGAAAGTTCAGTCCCTTGAAATAGGCCTTGGGGTCGCGCCGGTTTTCGATGCGCCACTGGCGCAGGTCCAGGCGCGAGGCCAGCCAGCCCAAGCCGAAGACCAGCGGAAACGCCAGCAGCAGCCAGCTCAGGTCAAAGTCCATGCGGCGGCGCGTTCACGGCAGTTTCGGGCGGCGGGGCATCGTGTTTCGCGCGCAGGGCGCGCAGCGCTGCGCTGCGCTGCATCCACCAGCGCGGCACCATGCCCAAGGCGCCGATGACCAGGCCGACAGCAAAGGCGCTGAGGACCACCAGCACCAGGGAAGTGCTCCAGTTCTTGCCGAAGAAAAAATGCACCGTGACCTCGTGCTGATTGTTCAGCGCGAAGGCAAACAGTGTAAAAAAAATGGCTGCCTTGAGTATCCACTTAAGCAGCCACATGAGTTGGTTCATCGACATCCTCTGTGACGAGGATATCTTAACGTGAAAGGACGAACTTTCATGGGTTTGGGGCGCCTTGCGCACCAAGCATGAAACACAGCGTGTAAGA
>CAIMSP010000143.1 GCA_903844215.1 uncultured beta proteobacterium
CGGCTTGACCGACAACGTGCTCAAGCGCCTGTGGTTTGTATTTCGGCTGCTGCTGCGTCTGCGCCAGTCATCGCCCCAAGCCTGGCCCAACGACGAGCTGGAGATCGCGCCCTGGCTCAAGAAGATTCAGACCTGGGCGTCGCTGGGGCCGCTGCTGCGCCCGTATCTGGCGCTGATCGATGCGCAAATCGCGCGTCTGCGCGATACGCCGCAGCAGGCGCGCAATGCCTATCTGGACGCGATTGCCATGGCGCAGCAGCAGGGCTATGGCTTGCTGGCGGGGCACTTGCATGAACTGTTGGCGGATTGGCTGGTGGAATGCGCAGCCCAGGGTGTGATGCTGGGTAAGCCGGACATGTACTACAACGAAGCCCAACGCGGCTACGATGCCTGCAAGGCGCCGGGGCCACTGGCCCGTTTGCGGCAGCGCCTGGGCCATGCGGTCACCGTGCCATCAGACGAATTGGCGCTCTCGGCCAGCACCAGCGCGACCTTGCCCAATCTGGACGTCAACTATCTGGCGAAGTCGGCGCTGGCCCTGTCGTCCGAGATCGATCTGGCGCAATTGCTGCAGAAGATCATGGCCGCAGCGCTGGAGTGCTCCGGGGCGCAGCACGGCTATCTGGTGGTCAAGGAAAGCAACGTCTTGACGGTGGTGGCGCAGCAGCACGTCGGCGCCATACCCGCCATCGATGGGTCGCGTTCCCCGCTGGAACAAAGTGAGGAAATTTGCGCATCGATTGCGCACTACGTGCTCAACACCCGCGTCAAGCTGATTCTGGGCGATGCGGGCGCGTCGGGTGAGTTTCAGAGCGCGCCAGAAGTCCAAGGCCTGGGTTTGAAATCGGTGCTGTGTTTGCCGCTGCTCCAGCGAGGCGAGGTCATGGGTGTGTTGTACCTGGAAAACCGACTGGCGGTGGACGTGTTCACGCCGGACCGCAGTTTGATGACCGAGTTGTTGGCGGCGCAGGCGGCGATTTCTCTGGAGCACGCCCGTTTGCTCGATGAAACCTGCCAAGCGAATCAGCAATTGCGCATCGCAGCCACGGTGTTTGAGGCGCACGAAGGCATGATGGTGACGGATGCCAACGCCGTGATCTTGCGCGTGAATCGGGCGTTTACCGAACTCACGGGTTACAGCGAAGCAGAGTTGGTCGGACAGAACCCGCGCCTGTTGAGTTCCAACCAACATGATCGCGATTTCTTTGTGGCGATGTGGGACAGCATCAAGGACACTGGAAAGTGGCAGGGCGAAATCTGGGATCGCCGCAAGAATGGCGAGATCCATCCGCAGTGGCTCAGCATCTCCGCTGTCTGTGGCGCGGACGGTCGGGTGACGCATTACGTCGGATCGCACGCTGACATCTCGTTGCGCAAGCGGGCCGAACAAGAGATCAGTCATCTGGCCTTTTATGACCCGCTAACCCAACTGCCGAATCGTCGGCTGTTGTTGGAGCGCTTGAACAAAGGCCTGTTGGCCAGCGCGCGCAGCGGGCGCGAGGGGGCTTTGATGTTCATCGATTTGGATAATTTCAAGACCCTGAACGACACCCTGGGCCACGATCAGGGCGACCGCCTGCTGGAGTTGGTGGCGAAGCGCCTTTCCAGTTGTGTGCGCGACAGCGACACCGTCGCTCGACTCGGCGGCGACGAGTTCGTTGTGGTGCTGGAGGGCCTGAGCGAAAATGCCATCGAGGCGGCGGAACAGGCGGGATCGATCGGCA